>JANQPY010000019.1 GCA_028285245.1 Gammaproteobacteria bacterium
TCGCCTGCCGCGAACGCGCCTGCCATACACAGATAACGACTACGATGAGCGTTAGCCCGAAGCAACTCCATACGTAGGCGCCGTAGTCGCCCATGGCGAGCGCCGCGCTCATGCCGGATCTCCAAGGATCATATTGCGTACCCAGCGCGACCGGCGTTCGCGTTGCAGAACTTCTGTCCGCACCCGCATCAGGACGAGCGCACCGAACAGCAGGGTGAAACCGAAAATGTTGGCGAGCAGCGGGTAGAGCATGGCGGCTTCGATCGCGGGACCGCCCTCGCGGATCAGCGTGGGACCCTGGTGCAGGGAACTCCACCACTCCACCGAGAAATGGATGATCGGGACGTTGATCGCGCCGACCAACGCCAGCACCGCGCTGGCCTTGTCAGCTTTGCCGATATCGTCGATTGCCGAACGCAGCGCCATGTAACCAATATAAAGGAACAGCATGATCAACTCGGAAGTTAATCTTGGATCGCCCCACTCCCACCAGGTTCCCCACATCGGACGGCCCCAGATGGAGCCGGTGGCGAGCGCGAGGAACGTGAACCAGGCTCCCAGCGGCGCCGTCGCGGCGGCCACGGCATGGGCGAGCTTCATGCGCCAGATCAGCCCGATGCCGGCGGCGATCGCCATGATGCTGTACGCGAGGAGCGACAGATACGCCGCCGGAACGTGCACGTAGATGATCCGGAACGCATCGCCCTGCTGGTAGTCGGGTGGCGCAAAGAACAGGCCCGCGATCGTGCCGTATCCGATCAGCGCGACGCCGATGACGGCGAACCAGGGAACGAACGCAGCCGCAATGCGGTACACATGCGGTGGCGATGCCAGTTTGTGAAAAAACGTCCACATGACTTCGAGTGTTCCGCTCCCTTACCTCACGTTTCAGTCGTTGCTGATCCTGAGCGCGGCCGCAGCCGCGAATGGTGCGAAGCTTAGCGCAAGCACACAATACGCAGCCAGGAAGTAGATACCGGCAGCGACGGCGTCGTCAGCGGCCGCCAGAGACACCGTTCGAGCGCCGAAAATCAGCACCGGCATCGCGAGCGGCAACACCAACAGGCTGAGAAGCGCGGTGCCGCGGTTCAGCCCGACCGTCAATGCGGCGCCGACCGATCCCAGAAGGCTCAAACTGATGGTGCCAAGCGTCAGTGTGACCATCATCACGCCGATTGTGCCCGCCGGCATTTGGTAGCTGACCGCGACCACGGGCGACACTATCACAAGGGGCAGACCGCTGACTAACCAGTGGGCCGCAGTTTTGCCAAGGGCGAGGAGCGGCAACGGCTGGGGGCTCAGGACGATCTGATCGAGGCTGCCATCTTCAAGATCGCCTAGGTATAGACCGTTCAGCGACAGCAGCGCCGAGAGCAGGGCCGCCACCCACACGACGCCCGGCCCGATGGCGATGAGTTGCTCGCTCGCGGGGCCGATCGCCAGCGGAAACAGGGTGCTGACCATGGCAAAGAAGAAGAGCGGATTGAGCATGTCCCCCGGCCGTTTGAACGCCAGCAGCAGGTCCCTCCGGACGACCGCTCCGAAGCCCTGCAACAGTGTCGGTTGGGCACTCATTTCAACTCGATCCGCTGCATGCCCGCATAGAGTTCGACTTCCTGATGGGAAGCGAACATACAGGCGCCTCCACCGGAGAGGTGCTCGGTGATCAGTTCTATGGTCAGTGCCTGGCCGGCAGCGTCCAGATTCGTGAACGGTTCATCCATCAGCCAGAGGGTGGCGGTGCTCAGCAGCAGCCGTGCAAGCCCGACCCGGCGCTGTTGCCCGGCGGAGAGCGCCCGGAACGGCAGATCCCGAATCGCGGTGAGGCTCAGGCGCTCGAGCACGGCTTCCAGGCGCTCCAGCGAGCAGGCCCTCAAGCCCGCCTCGAAGCGCAGGTTCTCGAGCAGTGTGAGATCACCCTTGCAGCCGGTGCGGTGGGCAAACCAGGCGAGTTCGCTTGCATACGCCTGGCGGGTGTCGCGTATCGATTCGCCCCGCCAGCGGATCACGCCCTCTTCCAGATCCATCAATCCGGCCAGGGCACGCAGGAGGCTGGTCTTGCCACTGCCGTTAGGCCCTTTGATCAGGATCGATTCGCCGGTTTCCAGCGCAAATCCCAGCGCTTTGAACAGGCAACGATCGCCACGAAAGAGCGTCAGGGCTTCGGCGTGCAATAGAGGGGTCAAGGTGTTAGGGAATCCTGTCTGTGTTCCGCGACAAGTCTTTTACTTTTGGAAAGTTTCGTGAGTTAGTTTAGTTTCAATGGATTAGAGAACATAAGCGATGTAAAATCGAACAAAAGTTCTGTGCGCTTTTGATCCCCAACGAAACGTTCGTGCGCCATTTACATCCCGAGCGTTGCGCGTACACTGGACGAACGGTTACTTCACAACCCCAATAAAAGGAAGAAGTAACTGTATCAGAACAACAAATTGGTATTGAAACCGAGTTCACAGGTATGGAGCTGAGTGCCGCGGGGCTATTCGAGCAACCGTTCCGCACCCACGGGAAACCGTCGGCGCTGTGCTCCTATGCGGCCATGCGATCCGCACTCGGGTTCCTCGAGAAAACCTACGCGGACAAGAACGGCCTCGCCCTCTTCCAGGGCCCGACGCTGTCGGGCAAATCCGCGATACTTCAGCAGTTCATCGAGTCGCTGCATCCCGAGGCTTCCGCCGCCGTCATCGACGGCAATGGCCTGGACACGACAGGCCTGCTGCAGCAGGTGCTGGCTCAATACGGCTACCGGCTGGAGCTGACGTCGGATAACGAACTGGCTAGCATGCTGCGGGTCTTCGCCATGCAGCAGACCGTGGCCGGCAATCCGCCACTCCTGGTCGTCGAAAACACACATCAAATGAGCGGGGAAGTCCTGCGCGTCATCGCCAAACTCGCCGAGGTGAAAGCCAATCGGCAGAGCGCTCTGCGCATGGTCCTGGTCAGCGATCGCTCAATCGCGCATATCCTGAAAGCCAAGGCGATGGGAAGCGTCGCCAGGCGGGCCACGGGGACCCACCAGCTGGGGCCGATGGCCGCGCTGGAGACGCGCGACTACCT
>JANQPY010000020.1 GCA_028285245.1 Gammaproteobacteria bacterium
CGCGCGAACGAATCGCAGCGAAGCGTGCGTCTGACGCATGATTTCTATCTGGCGAGACGCGAAATTACCAACTCGGAATATCGCGAGTTTCGGCCGACCCACACGTCGGGCGCGGAGCGCTATCGCGGCTTGGGCATAGGCGATCACCCGGCCGTGCTGGTGTCCTGGGATGACGCTGTTACCTTCTGCAACTGGCTCAGCGATCGCGATGGCTTGCCGCCAGCCTACGTGGCTGACGGCGGTAGATTCGTACTGGCGTCGCCGCGGACCACCGGATACCGGTTGCCGACCGAGGCAGAGTGGGCCTGGGCTGCCCGCCACAACGGCGGCGGCGAGACGCGCAAGTACGGGTGGGGCAACAAGATGCCGCCCACTGCGCGTTCGGGTAACTTTGCTGATCTGTCCGCTGATGCCTTTGTTGCCAACGTGCTCAGCAACTACGACGATGGTTTCCCTGTTACTGCGCCGGTGCAGCGCTTCAGAGCCAGCCCGCTCGGGCTGTATGACCTGGCGGGTAACGTAGCCGAATGGACTTACGATAAGTACGCGGTCTACCCGAATAACTCCGCTGTCGTTGTCGATCCCACCGGGCCGGACGCGGGGCAGTATCATGTGATTCGCGGCTCGGGGTGGCGCCACGCGAGCATCAGCGAGCTGCGTTTGGCCTACCGGGATTTTGGTCAGCAGGGCCGGCTTGATGTCGGGTTTCGCATTGCCCGCGATGCCGACGCCGCAGACTAGGCCTTAAGGAATAGCTGGCCGGAGATACAGATGAAGTTGTTCCGCCTGATGATTTTCGCGCTGGCTGCCATTGGCTCCGCCTGGGCCACGGAGCAGCTTATCGGACCTGAGGCGAGCACACCGGAGCTCGCGGCGAAGCGGGATGCGCCCGTGGTGCTGGCACAGGCAGAGGAGCCGGCGGCGGGCGAAGCGGATGATTCCGCCGGACCTGTCTCGGCACCGATCGAAATAGAGCAGCTCAGCGAGGATGAGCTGCAGGCGGAGCTCGAGCGCATCGAGCAGGAGGCCGCCGGGTCAGACGACGAGTTAAAAGAGTTCAAGCCGAGCAAGCCGCTGATCGCCGACTTACCCGTGGCCCTGCCTTCGGATATCTGAGTGACACTGCGGTAATTACGGGTACTAGCAAACGATGAACAAAAGCTTTTCGACCGAGTTTGTCTTCCAGGTCTTCTCACTGGTCATCGCCGTCATCATCGTGCATGCGGTGTATGTCTCGGTGATACGCCCGAATGCCGAAGCGGAGCTGGCAGAACAGCAGATGCTGATCGAGCAGGATCCTGACTTCGTGCCCGACCGTTCGATTTTCGTCATCGTTAAGGACCTTGAGCAGGAAGCCTGTTTCATTCTCATGTTCTGGGCTTTCGCCATCATGGGTTACAAGGCCTGGCACGCGACGCGCGAGCGCGCACTGTTCGACCGTGATTTGCTGCCGATGGTGGAGGGTGTGCGCATACTGCCTGCTGACACACGTGAATATGCGCGGCAGCTCGATTCGCTAAACGATGACGAACGCGGGCTGCTGTTACCGCGGGCCCTGCTTGGCGCGCTACAGCGCTTCGGTGCCACCGGCAACGTGCAGGATGTGTCGTCCTCAACACAGAATCTGGTGGCCAACGAAGCGGACCGGCTGGAGTCGGAACTCTCGATGATCCGCTACATTGCCTGGGCGATTCCGTCGATCGGGTTCATCGGCACCGTGCGCGGTATTGGTGCGGCACTGGGCATGGCCCACCGGGCAGTCGACGGCGATATCTCCGGCGTCACCAATAGCCTGGGCGTGGCGTTTAACTCAACGTTCATCGCCCTGCTGATCAGCATCGTGGTGATGTTCCTCGTGCATCAGCTGCAGCTCATGCAGGAGCGGCAGGTGTTCGAAACCTCGCTCTACATCGACCAGCGGCTGATTCAGCGCCTGCAGTCAGCCTGACGGCAACCGGGTCGGCAGCATGCTCGGTATCGATCTCAACGACGCGGCACTGGTTGGCGTGGCTGATGACCGACTGCTGTTTAACGAACCCGGGCTGGCTGTCGATCCTGAGGGCGCCTGGCTGTTCGGCAAGGCCGCGGCCGCGCAGGCCCGGCGTCATCCGCGCCAGGTGCGCAACCGTCAGTGGAGCGAGTTGTCGGACGAACTGTCAGGAGAGGGCAGCGGCCATGTTTCCAATGCCGATCTGGTGCACGACCACCTCGCCGCGCTCAGGCAATTCCTGCCGCCGGAAGAGCGGGCGGTGTGCCTGGCGGCGCCCCCTTACTGGGAATCTGATCAGCTCGCCCTGATGCTCGGCATCGCGCAGGAGCTGGGCTGGTCCGTGCACGGACTGGCGGATGCCGCCATTGCCGCCACGCGCCGTGCCCATCCTGAGCGGAAGCTTGTGCATGTAGATGTCAGTCTGCACGCCGCCTGGGTCACCGCGATTGATCAGACCACAGGCGCGGGTATCGCCGAGCGGGACTCGTTGCCGAACCTGGGCGCGGACGCGTTGCTGCGTGCTTGTGCGCAAAACGTCGCGCAGCAGTTTCTCAAGCATGCGCGCTTTGACGTGCTCGATCAGGCCGACAGTGAGCAGCAGGTTTACGATCAGCTCGACGATTGGCTTGCCGCGCTCAGCGGCGGTCAGCCGGTCGCTGCCACCATCACGCGTGAAGCCAACAGCTTCAGCACTGAGCTCAGCCCACAGGCGATGGCCGATGCCGTGACGAATCTGTTGCAGCCACTTCAGCAGCAGATCCGCGCGCGTCTGCCGGCCGGTCAGCCAGCGGCGCTGCAGGTAAGCGGCCTCCTGGCGAAGTGGCCGGGCGTCGTCGCCCTGCTGAACGCGCTTCCCGATACCGAAGTGTTCGTACTTGAGCCTAACGCTGCGGCCCGCGGCGCCTGCCGTGAGGTGGTCCGCGCGGCCTCGTCCGGCGACGGCTTGCGGCTGCTCAAGCGCCTGCCCTTTGATCAGTCTGCAGCCCCGGCCAGGCGCGCCCCGCTGAGCGGGCAACCTGCCCGGCGGTCTGCGCCCACACACGTTGTCTTTGGCCCGCATAGCTACCGCCTCGGTGACCGGCCTTTCAATATTGGTCTGGAGCTGGCGCCCGGTGAGTATGGTTTGGCGCTGACTGAGCAGATCGACGGCGTGTCCCGCCGCCACTGCAGTATCGCTGCTGATGGCGAACGCGCGCAGGTCACTGACCATAGCCGGTTCGGCACGCAGTTGAACGGCCATGCGATCAACGGCTCCGCCGTCTTGCAGGCAGGCGATGTGTTGTCGGTTGGCCTGCCCGCCAACGAGTTCCTGCTCGTTGTCGAACAAAACGATTCGCGAACAGACGATGGCGCGTAGACGTTTCAACGTGTTCAACCTGTCGTTCCTGGACGTGATGTCCTGCGGGCTGGGCGCCGTCGTGCTGTTCTTCATGATCGTCAATGCCCAGGTGTCGTCGCGCGCCGGGCGGGCCAATGTGGAAGTGCAGGCAGAGACGGATCGGCTGGAAGAAGAAATTCTCGAAGGCCGCAAAGACCTCGTGCGCGCGCGCAACATTCTGGCGGCTCGCACGGAGGAGCAGGTAGCGACGGAAGGCGAGGCCCGCCGGGTGAAGACGCTACTGGAGACGCTGGAGCAGGAGCTGGCCGAGCTGGATCAGAACAGTCTTGCCCAGGAAGACAGTATCGAAGACTTGAAGGCTGACATCGAGCGGTTGGAAAACGCGCGTGAGCGCTTGAGCGCGGATGCAGCCGACCCCTCCCGCGATACCGGTCAGCGCATTCGCAGCTTCATCGGCGACGGCAATCGTCAGTACCTTACAGGTATCCGCATGGGCGGGCGGCGCGTCCTGATTTTGCTCGATGCGTCTACCAGCATGCTGGGCCGAACGTATGTGAATGTGCTCCGCTTTCGCAATCTGCCGCCGGAGGATCGCAAGCGCGCTCCCAAGTGGCGGCAGGCTGTACGCACCGTCGATTGGCTGACCACGCAGATACTTCCCGGTGCGCAGTTTCAGATCTTTGCGTTCAACGAAACCGCCGGCAGTGTGTTGCCAGACACGCAGGGCGACTGGCTTGAAGTCACGGACGGGAACACGCTGACCCGCGCCGTCGAGGCGCTGCAGGATCTGGTGCCGGAGAAGGGCACGAGCCTGGCTAATGCGTTCGCGGCTGCCGAGGCCATGGATCCGCCGCCCGACAACATTTTCCTGATCACCGACGGATTGCCGACGCAGGGCAAGACGCCGCCAGGCAAGACGCAGTCCGTTAAGCCCGAACGCCGGGCGGCGCTGTTCACCCAGGCGATTCGCAATGTGCCGCGGCGCGCACCTGTGAACGTGATGCTGTTGCCCATGGATGGCGATCCGGCTGCACCGGGGCTCTTCTGGGGTCTTGCGCTGTCGACCGGCGGTTCCATGCTCACGCCGGCGCGGGACTGGCCATGACACCCAGACGCCGCAAGCGCCGCGATGTCGACGGCTTCAGTCTGTCCTTTCTCGACGCCATTACCTGTGGTTTCGGCGCCGTCATTTTGTTGCTGGTGCTGGTGAAGTTTTTCGAGCCACAGACTATCGAACGCAGCAAGGTTGAGGCGGAGGGGCTGATCGCACGCCTGCAGGAAGAGCTGTTTGAGCTGCGTGGTGAGACGGCCATTCTGAATCGGGACATGGATAGCGTCACCGAGCAGTTGTCTGAATCGAAACGTCTGCTTGCGCGCCTGCGCGGCGATCTGTCTGCGCTGCGCGGCCAGTTCGCTACAACAGAAGATAAGGCGAGCATCGACAGCAGTGTGCGCGGTGAACTGGTCGCGGCGCGGCAGCAGTTGACGGAAGAGATGCGCCGGCTGCTGGCCAACTATCAGCCCGCGGAGGATGACACCACGGTGGGCGGCATTCCGGTCGACAGCGAATACATCGTGTTCGTGATCGACACCTCCGGCAGCATGTTTCAGGGGCCATGGCGGCTGGTGCTCGACAAGGTGCGCGAAACGCTGGAGGTATATCCGAGTATTAAAGGCATACAGGTGCTGAATGACGAGGGCCGGTACATGTTCAGTACCTTTGCCGGCCGCTGGATTCCGGATTCGCCCAGCGCGCGCCGCAATATCATCAACCGGCTGGCGAATTGGAACCCGTACAGCGATTCGAGTCCCGTCGAGGGCATCACCGAGGCGATCAACACGTTCTATGAGCCGGGCAAGCCAATGAGCATCTACGTGTTCGGCGACGATTTTCCGCGTGGGCAGGTGGAAGCAGTGGCCCGCTACATTGCCAATGTCAATCGGGCCGACGAGTTCGGTAACCGCCTGGTCCGCATCCACGGCGTGGGTTTCCCCACGCAGCTTGCGGGTGGCCGTACCGAGAACGCGTTGAACTTCGCCAATCTCATGCGCACCCTCTGCGAGCGCAATGGTGGTACGTTTGTGGCCCTGACCACGCTGCGCTGACGAGACCGCGCGGCCCTATCTTGGAGTGAATCGATGACCAGCCAGGACGCACTGCTCCAGAAACGCTGCGAGCCCTGTGAAGGCGGTGTGCCACCGCTGGACGCCGGCGCCGTGACCGAACTGATGCGGGCGCTGCATGACGACTGGTCACTGGCCGATGACGGCAAGTCGATCACGCGCACGTTCGAGTTCGCCGGCTACCACCGCACCATGGGCTTCGTGAACGCCCTGGCCTGGGTGGCAGAGTCGGAAGGCCACCACCCGGATCTGGGCGTGCACTATGGCAAAGTTCTGTGCACCTGGACGACGCACGCCATCGATGGTCTGTCCGAAAACGATTTCATCTGCGCGGCGAAAGTGGATCGCCTTGTCGAATAAGTGAGGAAAGGTTGAAGAGGGGTACTGAAACATGCGGTTAGTTACGCGAATCCTGTTGTGGTCAATCATCGTGCTGCTGCCAGTGTCGGCACTGGCGCTCGACATGAGCAAGGCGGCCGACAATCTGCTGGCCATGCGCAAGATCCAGTGCTCCACCCAGGATGGCGAAGCGCTGACCTACGGCTGGGAAGGCAACGTTTTCAGCCGGGTGCCGGGTGAGCGCGACAAGCTGATCTTCAAGGTAGAGGGCATGAATATCCGCGCCTGCGGGCCACTGGCGGATGAGCCCAACGGGCCCGGCTTCAAGTTAGTGACGCGTGAGATCCTGCTGTATCTCGATCCGAAAACCGGCAAGGTACTTGATCGCTGGGAAAACCCGTGGACCGGCAAGACCGTGGATGTCATTCACGTCACCAACGATCCGGTGAACCAGCGCTTTGCATCAAAAGGCCGCGATGGCCGGCCCTTTATTCTGCCGTTTGTGATTCAGGGCGATCAGTTCTGGCTCACCAGCACTGTGCCCCTGTTCTATACGAACCCGCTGGGTGGTGAGTATCAGGAATACGTGGGTGGCACGTATCACGCCACGGAGATGTTCAACTTCTTTGGCGACATTAACGAGCTATCGGATCCCGCCACGACGTCACTGCCGGCGGCCGTCGGCTGGGCGCGGCTGTCCGGCTGGCTGCCATGGATGGAAATGGGCGATCGTGCGGGGCTTCTGTATTTTCATACCGCCGGGCGGAAGCTCGATAGTTACGACGATCTCTCCGAGATGATGCGTGATGAGATTGCGCAGAACTATCCCGAATACGCGAAGCCGCCTCCGCTGGATGACGAGCGGCGCAACGAGACGAGTTGGACTTTCTTCAAGAAAGTCCTCGACGCCCGGTAGCAGCCGACTAGACGTTGGATACAACACAGGTAGGGATACCGCAGCAGTGACGCGCACACTCAGTGTTCGTAATCCGCGCACGGGCGAGGACGATGCGCGCATAGAAGCGCTCGACAGTGCGGAAGTTGCCGCCGCCGCAGCGGCGCTGCGTGCCGCGCAGCCGGCCTGGCAGGCTCTGGGTGCCGAGCGGCGCTGTCAGGCTTTGCAGCAGTGGATTGATGGCCTTGTTGCCTCGCCGGGCGACGTGCTCAGTGCCTTGTCTGCAGATACCGGGCGATATCTCGTCGCGCAGGCCGAACTGTTCGCGCTGCCAGGCATGGTCGCGCGCTGGACCGAGGCTGCGCCACGACTGCTGGATGAGACCGGAAGACGCGCTTCGTCTAATCCTGGCTTCAGCGTGCGCGATAGCTGGTCGCCCTATCCGCTGGTGGGTGTAATCAGTCCGTGGAATTTTCCGCTGCTGCTGTCGATGATCGATGCATTGCCAGCGCTGGCCGCCGGCTGCGCCGTCATGGTCAAGCCAAGCGAAGTCACGCCGCGATTTGTTGAGCCGCTGATGGAGAGCATCGCGCGCGTGCCCGAGCTAGCCGCCGTGTTCCGCTATGTGCAGGGCGATGGCATTACTGGCGCTGCCCTGATTGAGAACGTCGATGCGATTGCGTTTACCGGTAGCGTGCGCACCGGACGCAAGGTGGCCGAGGCCTGCGCGGCGCGCTTTATTCCCGCGTTTCTGGAGCTTGGCGGTAAAGATCCCGCGATCGTGTTGCCATCCGCGAACCCGGCTGATGCGGCAAGAGTAGTGCTGCGCGCCTCAGTGCAGGCGACCGGCCAGGCCTGCCAGTCACTCGAGCGCGTGTACGTACACGATGCCTTGCACGACGAATTTGTTGAGGCGCTGGTTGGCGCCGCCAATGCGGTCGAGCTCAGCTATCCCGATGTGCACAAAGGCCATCTTGGCCCGCTCATCTTCGAACAGCAGGGCGAGATCATCAGCGGGCATCTGGCCGATGCGGTGGAGAAGGGTGCGAGAGTGCTCACCGGCGGCGAGATCGAAACTCATGGCGGCGGCCGCTGGATCCGGCCGACAGTGCTGGTGGATGTCGATCACAGCATGCAGGTGATGCAGGACGAAACCTTCGGGCCGGTGATTCCCGTGATGCGTTACCACACCATTGATGAGGCAGTGACGCTGGCAAACGAAACCCGCTACGGGTTGTCTGCCGCCGTGTTCGGCGACGTTGAAGAATGCGATGCCGTAGCCCGGCGCCTGAACGCCGGCGCGGTGGGCATTAACGATGGCGCCGTTACCGCCGAGGTGAACGACGCTACGCACGACGCCTTTGGCTTGTCCGGCATGGGGGTGAGCCGCATGGGCGATTCCGGGCTTTCGCGCTACCTGCGGCGGCGGGCGGTGCTGGTGCGCGAGACACCCGCCCGCACGCTTGATGACCTGCGCGAAGAAAACGCGCAGCTGGCCGGCTGACCGGATCAAACCGATTCGGCTCAAAGTCCTGGTTCTACTGGCCGCGTGGCTTAGCACGCCGCTATCAGCGACGGAGGCAACCGTGGCGGTTGCCACCAACTTCTATCCAGTGCTCAAGCGCGTACTGATTGATGCGCCTGTGTCCTCGGAGTTTGAGTACACGCTAGTCGCAGGCTCCACCGGCAAGCTCTACGCGCAGATTGTTAACGGCGCACCCTTCGATGTGTATCTGGCGGCCGATCAGACGTATCCCGCACGCCTGGTGGATGACGAGCTGGCGGAACGCGGTACGCAGTTCACTTACGCAACTGGGCGGCTGGCTCTGTGGAGCCGCAAACCCGGTCTGGTAACCGCCGACAATGCGCGTGACTTGTTGTCGGGCGATGTGCGCACCCTGGCCATTGCGAACCCCGAGCTTGCGCCTTACGGCGCGGCAGCGATTGAGGCACTTCGTGCGCTGGGGCTTGAGTCAGTGCTCTCATCACGCCTGGTGATGGGCGAAAACATCGGTCAGGCGTTTGCGCTGGTGGCCACCGGCAACGCCGAGTTCGGCATCGTGTCGTTATCCACCGCGGTAGCGACGCTCCCGGGGCTCGAAGGTAGCCACTGGCGTATACCTGCACGGCTGCATTCGCCGATTCGTCAGGATGCGGTGCTGCTCACCCGGGCGCGCGACAATATGGCCGCAATTGAGCTACTCAGGTATTTGCGCGGTGACCGCGCTCAGGCGCAGATTGCCGCTGCCGGGTATTCCAGGGAGTAATCTGCTCCCGGAATAGTTAGAACATCGACGAACCGTCGGGCGATTCTTCTGGCGTGTCGGCATCGCGGCTGGGAATCCAGTCGCCGGTAATCATCTGCGAGTAGGGCAGGCCGGGGCCAACCATCGGGTACACGCCGGCATCGCGATCAATAATCACTTCCAGGAACGCCGGCCCCGGGAATTCCAGCCACTCCTTCACCACCTTCGGCACGTCGGCCTTGTTCTCCAGGCGCACCGCGTACTCAAAGCCGTCGGCCTGCGCGCCCTTGATGAAGTCTTTGCGGAACAGCGATTTGTCGGTGCCCGACATGCGCCCCTTATAGAAGAGCTTCTGCCACTGGCGCACCATGCCGTCGCCATAGTTATTCAGCACGAGCACCTTCACCGGCAGCCCGTAGGTCGTGACGGTTTCGAGCTCGCCTAAGTTCATGCGCATGCTGCCGTCGCCATCCACATCGATGACCAGCGCGTCGGGCCGCGCAAACTGCGCGCCTATGGCAGCAGGCAGGCCGAAGCCCATGGTGCCCATGCTGCCGGACGTGAGCCACAGGCGCGGCTCGCGAAAGTCCAGGTACTGCGCCGCCCACATCTGATGCTGGCCCACGCCCGTAGCGATGATCGCCCGGCCGTCGCAGTTCCGATTGATCTCTTCCAGCACATAGTTCGGCTGAATCAGCGCACTGTCGCGGTCGTAGTTGAGCGCGTAGGTGACCTTCATCTCATCCAGCGACTGCTGCCACTCGCTGTAGTCGGCCTTAAATCCGTGTTTCTCGCCCCAGGCGGTCAGCGCTTCGAGGTCTCGCCGCAGCAGACCGATATGCTGCCAGTCAGCCTGGCGCACCTTGCCCACTTCCGACGCATCCACATCCAGGTGCGCCACCTTGCGGGCATTCGGTGCGAATGATTCAGGATCTGTGGCCACGCGATCATCAAAGCGGGCGCCCACAGCGATCAAAAAGTCGCAGTCTTCCACGGCGTAGTTGGCATAGGCCATGCCGTGCATGCCGAGCATCTGCAGCGACAGTGAATCTTTGGTGTCCACCGCGCCGATACCCATCAACGTGGTGGCCACCGGAATGCGGAAGCGTTCGGCAAATGCGCGCAGCGCTTCTGAAGCGTTACCGTTGATGGCGCCACCACCCACGTACAGCAGCGGTCGCTTGGCTTCGCCCAGCAGCTTGAAGAACTCGGCGGCTTCGTGGTCTTCGAGCTCATTGCTCGTCACCGCATGCACGCGGGCGCGATAGCTCTTCACGGGTAGCAGACCGGCGCCGTGGAATTCACCCAGCCAGTTCTGCACGTCTTTGGGAATATCAATCACCACCGGACCGGGCCGGCCGGTACGCGCGATTTCAAACGCGGTGCGCACCGTGTCTTCGAGCTTGGTGGAATCGGTGACCAGGAACACGTGCTTGGCCACCGAACCCATGATCGCGGACACCGGCGCTTCCTGAAACGCGTCCGTGCCAATCACATGCCGCGGCACCTGACCGCAGATCACCACAATCGGCACGGAGTCGGCCATGCAGTCGCGAATCGGTGTTACCGTATTCGTCGCGCCCGGCCCGGACGTAACCATGGCCACACCGACGCGCCCGGTCGCGCGCGCATAGCCGGCGGCCATAAAGCCGGCACCTTGTTCGTTCGCGGGCACCACGAGCGGCATTTCGGGTTTGCCGTCGTCGTCGGTGTGATCTTTGTTGTAGCGAAACACCGCATCGTAGGTGGGCAGAATCGCGCCGCCGCTGTAGCCGAAGATCACTTCCACGCCTTCATCGGCGAGCACCTGCACCACCATTTCGGCGCCCGTCATGCGCTTGCCGGTGAGTGGGTGCGGCGTGGGGGTGACGGCCTGTGTCGCGGTAGTCATGGCTGGAAGGGCAGTGGTCAGCTGCCGGTTTCGGCTGTGGCGTTCACTAAAGAGCAGTTCTCGCGGCAGTGTCGAATAAATACCACTTCATTGCAATAGCCCAGATTCTCCGACACTATTGCCAATCGTCTGAAATATGAACGCTTTTTCTTAAGGCTTGCCGACCAATCCCGGCCCGGGTCTCCACCATGCGACACATCATTTCCATCCTGATGCAGAACGAGGCAGGCGCCCTGGCCCGGGTGGCCTCGCTGTTCTCCACGCGTGGCTACAACATTGAATCGCTGAACGTGGCGCCCACCGAGAGCCCGGAAACCTCCCGCCTGACGCTGGTCACCACCGGCCCGGACGAGGTGATCAGCCAGATCAACACCCAGCTCCTCAAGCTGGTGGACGTGGTGAATCTGGCCGACATGACGCTGGGCGATCACATCGAGCGCGAGCTGATCATGCTTAAGTTAAAAGTGCCCGCGGAATCCGTCGACCAGATCACCGCGCTGGTCAGCCGCCCGGAGATCCGGGTGCTCGACGATGCGCCGGATAACTACACGCTGGAGTTCACCGGCACCGGCAGTCAGATCGACGACTTTATTGATCGCGTGAAGGCGCTCAGCGAAATCCTCGCCATCGTGCGCAGCGGGCCACTGGCCATCGCGCGCGGGCAAACGGTGCTCAGCACCGGCGCGTAAGCCTGGTTCATCCTCATGACCAACCAGGCCGGCGCTGCCCAGACCCTGAAGGCGGCCGAGCGGGTCGTCATCAAAGTCGGGTCTTCCTTACTGATCGAGGCCGACACCGGCCGGCTTAACCGCGCCTGGCTGGAATCCTTGGCCGCCGATGTCGCCCGGCTGCAAAGCCGGGGTCAGCAGGTGCTGCTTGTGTCGTCTGGCGCCATTGCCCTTGGCCGTCATTTTCTGGGGCTAAAACCCCGAGGACTCAGACTGGATGAGCTGCAGGCCGCCGCGGCCGCCGGGCAGGTGCGGCTGGCACATGCCTACCAGGATTTACTGGGCCAGCACGATCTGCGCCTGGCGCAGGTGTTGCTGACGCTGGAAGACACGGAAAGCCGCAAGCGCTATCTGAACGCGCGCAACACGCTGCAGACATTGCTGACGCTCGGTGCCGTGCCGCTAATTAATGAGAACGACACCGTGGCGACGCAGGAAATCCGTTACGGCGATAACGATCGGCTCGCCGCGCGCGTGGCCGAAATGGCGAGCGCCGACTGTCTCGTGCTGCTTTCCGATGTCGACGGACTCTACGACGCCGATCCGACTAAGAGCCCGGATGCAAAACTCATTCCCGTGGTCGAAGACATTACGCCCGAGATTGAAGCGGTAGCTGGCAGCGCCGCCACCGAATATGGCACCGGCGGCATGATCACCAAACTCATTGCCGCGCGTGGCTGCGTCTCGGCCGGCTGTGCCACAGTGATTGCCAACGGCAGCAAACCGCATCCGCTGAAGCGCGTGGAAGAGGGCGCGCCCAGCACGCTGTTCGTGCCCCGGGGCACGCCACTGGCGGCCCGCAAGCAGTGGATTGCCGGTTCGCTGGAAGCCAAAGGCACCGTGGTGATTGACGCCGGGGCGGAAAAGGCCCTGCGCGACGGCCGCAGCCTGCTGCCGGTAGGTATCATTAGCGTTTCCGGCGACTTCGAGCGCGGCGATGCCGTGACCATTGAGGCCGAGGGTGGCCGGGCCATTGCCCGGGGCCTGGC
>JANQPY010000029.1 GCA_028285245.1 Gammaproteobacteria bacterium
CTCGGGCCGCTCGCAAAAGCTCGCGGTCCACATCTGCTGTCCTGCAGATGTGTCGAACGAAGGACCTCATCCATTCGTCCCCCAGCCAACTCCACAAAAAAAACCCGCGAGGAGCGGGTTTCTTTTGTGGAGTTGGCTGGGGGACCAGGATTCGAACCTGGATTGACGGAGTCAGAGTCCGTAGTCCTACCATTAGACGATCCCCCAACAGCAGACGGATCGTACAACCTGTGCGAACCGGCTCCTTCAGCGCCGATCCTTGCGGCGTGCGCCTAACGCTTGGAGTACTGGGTTGCGCGGCGGGCCTTGCGCAGACCAACCTTCTTGCGCTCAACCTCGCGAGCATCGCGCGTGACGTAGCCCGCCTTGCGGAGCGCGGGCCGCAGCGTCTCATCGTAGTCCATCAGTGCGCGAGTCAAGCCGTGGCGAATCGCACCCGCCTGTCCCGTTGTGCCGCCGCCGCTGACGCGGACCGTGATGTCGAACCGATCATGCATGCTCAGCACGTCCAGCGGTTGACGAACCATCATGCGGGCAGTCTTGCGGCCGAAGAAATCGTCAAGGTCTTTCGAGTTCACGGTAATACGGCCGGTACCCGGGCGAATTTGGACTCTCGCCGTTGACGTTTTACGACGGCCGGTTCCGCGATTGATGTCAGTACTCATACAGTGATTTCTCGGCAACTACTTCTTGGCAATTACTACGGGACGATTAGGTCAGGGCCAGCTGCTACTCAGCAGCGCAACTTCGACTACAGCGCCAATGTCTCTGGCTGCTGAGCCTCGTGGTCATGCTCGGGACCGCCATAAACGCGCAGCTTCTTAAGCATTGCGGCACCCAGCTTGTTCTTCGGCAGCATGCCTTTGACGGCATCCGTGAGCACTCCTTCCGGCGCCTCCGCGAGGCGGGTCTCAAGGGTGACCGTCTTCAAGTTGCCGATATACCCAGTGTGATGCTGGTACAGCTTGTCCTTGAGCTTATTCCCGGTTACCCGGATTTTCGCGGCGTTGACCACAACAATGTAATCACCCGTATCGACATGCGGGGTGTATTCAGGCTTGTGCTTGCCGCGCAGACGCCGGGCGATTTCGGTAGCCAGACGTCCCAGGGTCCGGCCCTGGGCATCGACCAGATACCAGCCGCGCTGCACAGATTGCTGCTTTGCAGAAAACGTTTTCATCTTATTTGGGCGCCCCGGTCCGGGCTCTTCACGCGGGCGGAAAAGGCGGCGATTCTACTGGCGCGCGGACGCCATTACAAACCAGAACAACGCCCTAGAAGGCGTAGTCTAGATTGACCCCGGTCCAGGTGTCGGTCTTGTCGATGCCCGGCGCGACGTCTGAGTTGTTCTTGACCGTGAGCGACACGGCCAGCCCCAGATTACCTGCAATACCCGTGCGCAGCTCGGAAATGGACTCGGTGAAAGTGTTGCTATCCGCCCAGTTAACCGCCAATGTCTGCGAGAACGTAGCATTTTCGCTGATTTTCCAGACATATTCTCCCGAAGCGCGGGTAGTGAACTCGTTTTCAGACGGTCCGTCTTTAAGGTCGTTCTGGGCGGCACCAAAGCCCAGCTCGCCGCTCAGCTGATGCTTCTCACTGACGATAAATCGCCGGCCGACGCCCACCACCTCGAAGACCTGCTGGTCGTAGCCGCTGAAACGATCCCGGTTGTAGTCAACCAGACCGAACAGGTAGGTCCGATCAGTAAGATCGAACTTGGCGTCATAGGCAGCCTTGTAGGCTTCAGACGTGGTGACGTCATTCTCTACCTTATTCAAGGCCCGGCCGATCAGCGTGTGATGCCAGCGCTCACCGTCCCAGTTGAGCTCACCATCGAAGTTGAGCGCTTCACTCTCTGTGTTACCGGTGATAACCAGCAACCCTAAACCCAGTGATCCGGACCAACCCAGTTCATCATCGTCTGCCATGGCAGGCTGAACGGCCAGAACGGCCATCAGACCGGCCAGGAGAATTGTTTTTTTATGCATGAGTCACCCCCAGGAAAAGTCCCGCAGCGGTCAGAATTGCTGCCAGGCAGGAAAAGCGAGCGCGCATGATACGCATTCAGACAGTGATTGCCAGCCGATTACCCGGGCTCTGCCTGGGCCTATAATTCGACCAATGAATATCGGCGATCTCATCGACAGGGCCCTTATTGAAGTTGACCACGCCCTGCGCACAGTCGCGGCGCCGGCGCGTGCGCGCCGGCCCTACCCGGGCGAATCGCCTGCAGACACAGAGCTATCTGCAGACGCGCAGGCGCTCTCCGCTGGGCTAATGCGGGTAAATCACGCCGGAGAGATCGCCGCGCAGGCACTGTATAGAGGACAGGCAGCGGTCTGCCGCGATGAGTTGGTGCGCCGGTCGCTGCTGGCAGCAGCAGAAGAAGAGCATGACCATCTGGCCTGGTGTGAACAACGGGTGAAGGAACTGGGTGAGAACACCAGCCTGCTGGCACCCTTGTGGTACGCCGGCTCCTTTGGGATTGGAGCCCTGGCCGGACTGGCCGGTGAACGAACCAGTCTGGGGTTCCTGGCCGAGACCGAGCGGCAGGTGGAAGCCCACCTTGAAGACCACCTGCAGCGCCTGCCTGAGAATGATGCCCCCAGCCGGCGCATCTGTGAGCAAATGCGTGCGGACGAGATTAAGCATGGACAGCACGCTGCTGAGCAAGGCGGCGCACCGCTGCCGGACCTCGCCCGCCGAGCCATGGCCGTCACGTCGAAAGTGATGACCACGCTGGCGCGCCGGGTCTAGGCGCTACCTCAAAATACCGCTTGGCCGCACCAGCGCCCGGAAAATCATGGAAGTGGCTGGCTGGCGCGGCCCGAGGGGTGACAGGCGGGCGGCTCCACCTGAGCGACGAGAAACAAGGCCAGCCGGGCGCGAACTGCAGCTCACGCGGTATTCTCAGACAGGTTCCAGGTAGATTTGCTGCGGGAGCAGCGGTCTAGCGGCCGTTTTTTGCGACAGCCGTCACAATTCGAACGGAACTGTTTGAATGTTATGTTGAACGTGGGTTAAATCGGTCAAGGTTTATTGGGGAGCGAATTCAATGGCTAACAACGCAAAAGCGCTGAGCGACATTCCAGCGATTAATCGATTTCTGACCTATTGCCGGGTACGGACCGTTCCGGCGAAGACTGTGATGATTCACGCAGGCGATATGCCAGACAGCCTCTACTACATCATCGATGGCTCGGTCGAAGTCATGATTGAGGACGAAGACGGCAACGAGATGGTCCTTGCGTACCTGAACAAAGGCCAGTTTTTTGGCGAGATGGGCCTGTTCCACGAACAGCCTGCCCGCAGTGCCTGGGTAAGAACCCGGGTCGCGTCGGAAATTGCTGAAATGACCTATCCGCGGTTTCGCCAGATCGCCAGCGAATCGCCCGGCCTGGTGTTCGAGCTGGCGACGCAGCTGGCATCCCGGCTCGACCGCACCAATCGAAAACTGGGTGACCTGGCCTTTGTTGACGTTACCGGCCGAGTTGCCCATGCCATCATGGATCTGTGCAACGAACCCGATGCGATGACACATCCGGACGGCATGCAGATAAAGGTCAGCCGTCAGGAGTTGAGCCGTCTGGTCGGCTGCTCCCGGGAGATGGCAGGCCGGGTGCTAAAGGTCCTTGAAGAACAGGGTCTGGTTTCAGCGAGCGGCAAGACCATCGTGGTCTACAACGCACGCCCTAAGCAGACCATTAGCGCTACGGCGGCAGCCGCGTCTTAACTCCGCTGCCGAAACAGCGTCTGCCAGGCCGATTCGTCGGTTTGGACCAGGCGCCAGATTGCGCCTGCTCCTAGACGGCGGCGGCAGCCCCCGGGTTAGCCGCCGTCAGTTCGCTCCGCATCGCGGCGATGGTCGCCTTGTAGTCCGAGCTGCCAAAGATAGCGGACCCCGCCACAAACATGTCGGCACCGGCCGCTGCCACCGCGGCGATGTTGTCGATCTTCACTCCTCCGTCGACCTCCAGTCGCGCGGATGATTTTGCGTCGTCCATCCGCCTGCGAATCGCCGCCAGCTTCTCCAGACTGGATGGAATAAAAGCCTGTCCGCCAAAGCCCGGATTGACCGACATGACCAACACCAGGTCCAGGCCCGCCAGGGTGTGATCGAGCACCTGCAGCGGCGTGGCAGGGTTCAGAACCAGGCCCGGCCGACATCCGAGCTCTCGAATCAGGCCGATACTGCGATCCACATGATCGCTCGCCTCCGGGTGAAAGCTGATGTAGGTCGCACCCGCCGCAGCGAAATCGCGAATCAGCCGGTCAACCGGCCTAACCATCAGATGCACGTCGATCGGTGCCGACACGCCGTGGTTGCGGAGCGCCTCGCACACCAGCGGACCGATGGTGAGGTTAGGCACATAGTGATTGTCCATCACGTCGAAGTGCACGACATCCGCCCCGGCACCAAGCACGGCGGTAACCTCATCGCCAAGCCGGGCAAAATCTGCCGACAGAATCGATGGCGCAATCAGGTAGTCATTCACGACCATATCCCTCGAACCCAAGCCTCTAGACGGCGTATGGCGGGAGTCTATGAAACCTACCCAGGATTGTCGAAAGCCTGACGGGCAGACTCACTTCAGTCCACGGCGGGACTTGATCACCTCGTAGGCAGAATTAATCTCGCGGGTCCGTTCTTTGGCTGCCTCCAGCATGGCATCTGGCAAGCCACGAGAGACCAGCTTGTCGGGATGATGAGTATTCATGAGCCGGCGGTAGGCGAGCTTGACGTCCCGGTCGGTCGCATCTTTTTCCAGGCCCAGTGCGCTGTAGGCCTGCAATAACTCATCATCCCCACGGCTCACAGCTTCTCTACCGCCACCGAAGCTGCGCTGCGCCCGCAGCACGGCCTCGAGCTGGGCCAAGTCCACGCGGCTGACACCCAGTTGCTCAGCGATGTACCACAGCCGTTCCCGCTCACTGGACTTGATGCCACCCTTGCTGAGCACCAAATCCATCTGAAACTCGAGAAACGCGCGGACCAACGTGCGGTCCCGGCCACAGCTGGCGCGAAATTCTTGTAGCTGAGCATCCAGTGCGAAGCCGGGCTGCTTGCCTTTGGTGAAGGCTTCGATGGCCTGGCGCACCGCCTCTGGATGCAGGCGCATCCGATGCATCACCTGACGGGCCGCCTGAATTTCCTGCTCGCTTACCCGCCCGTCTGCCTTGGCCAGATGCCCCATCACCGTGAAGGTCGTAACAAAGAAAATCTGCTGGCGTTCAGCCGGGTCCAGCCGCGGTCCTGACTCAAAGTTCAGGGTTCCCAGCCCGCGGTCAAACTGATGTCCAAGCAGCCCACCCACCAGCGCGCCCAGTGGGCCCCCGACGGCCCAACCGGCAAGTCCACCGCCCAGTTTTCCGATCCAGCTCACGGCTTAAGAATACTCATGCGTCGGCCTTTGGCTGCCAATACAATAGCGGCTTTTCCTGATCCTACTCACAATGCTCAAGCTCCCGCCGGCACCGCTGTTCGAAAGCCAGCTCAAAGGCCTGGATCTACTAGCTCGCGGCAAAGTCCGCGATATTTATGCGGTCGATGCTGAGCATCTCTTAATCGTTACTACCGATCGACTGTCAGCCTTCGACGTGATTCTGCCGAACCCGATCCCCGGCAAGGGTCAGGTGCTCACACGCGTGGCCAACTTCTGGTTCGCTCAGACCCAGGATCTGGTCACTAACCACCTGACCGACCAGCCACTCGCCGCTGTCCTTGCGGACCCAGATGAGCGTCAGAAGGTCGACGGTCAGGCCATCGTGGTTCGCAAGCTGCAGCCGCTGCCGATCGAGGCAGTGGTGCGAGGGTATCTCATCGGCTCCGGGTGGCAGGACTATCAGGCCAGTGGCCAGGTGTGCGGCATCGACCTGCCTCCGGGGCTACCGCAGGCCAGCCGTCTGCCCGAGCCCATATTCACCCCCGCGACCAAGGCTGAGCAGGGTGCACATGATGAGAACATTTCCTTTGATGCGGTCTGTGGTCTCATCGGCCTGGAGATGGCAACCCGGGTTCGTGACCTCTCTATCGCCATTTACAAGCGCGCGGCTGAGTACGCGGCGGACCGGGGCATCATCATTGCGGACACAAAATTCGAGTTCGGTTTAGATGACAACGGCAGCCTGGTGCTAATCGACGAAGTCCTGACCCCCGACTCATCAAGATTCTGGCCGGCAGACGCCTATCGCACCGGTATCAGCCCACCAAGCTTTGACAAGCAGTTCGTGCGTGACTACCTGGAAACGCTGGCCTGGAACAAACAGCCGCCCGGGCCAGAGCTGCCCGCCGAAATTGTTCGCAAGACCAGCGAGAAGTACCAGCAGGCAGCGAAGTTACTGCTGGATTGACTGGCAAGCGGGCATCGCCGTTTCCAGCACCGCACCCACTACAATAAGCGACTGGCTGCAAACGGACAGGGCCAATCAGCTTCATCTTCAACTATTTGGATCGTGCCCTGTGGTCGCCGCGCCTGGCAGACCTGCCTCGGCTGGCCAGCGCAGGCCTGCGCATCGTGCGCTTCGTCTACGCAGTCCTCCGGGACGCGGTGGTGGGCAATTTGCCGCTGCGGGCGATGGGGCTGGTCTACGTGACTATCCTGTCGATTGTGCCGCTGATCGCCATCAGTTTTTCCGTGCTCAAAGGGTTTGGTTTCCACCAGCAAATGGAGCCACTGCTCTACAACTTTCTGCAGCCGCTCGGCCCCAAGGGCGCCGAGCTGACGACCCAGGTCATCGGCTTTGTCGACAATATTCAGGGCGATGTGCTGGCAGGTATTGGGCTGGCCTTGCTCTTCGTCACCACAACCTCTATGGCGCAAAACGTAGAGGACAGCTTTAACTTTGTCTGGCGGGTCGAACGGTCGCGCAACCTGGCCCAGCGTCTCAGCGAATACCTGAGTGTGATTTTGGTCGGTCCGGTCATCATGGTGACTGCGCTTACCATGATCGCCTCGGTTGAGAGCAACACCCTGGTCCAGCGCGTCATCGCCGTTGAGCCCATCGGCTCGACACTGTTACTTGCAGGCCAGTTCGCGCCCTACGCACTCGTCATTGCCGGCTTCAGCTTCGTTTACTGGTTTCTACCCAATACCCGCGTGCGGTTAAGCTCAGCGATGGTTGGCGGACTCACCGGCGGTGTGCTGTGGGCAACATCGGGCGTCCTGTTCGCCACCTTCGTCGCCAATTCCACGCGCACGCTCAGTATCTACGCGACGTTCGCCATCGTGGTGATCGCGCTGATCTGGCTTTATTTGTGCTGGCTGATTCTGCTTGTCGGTGCGCAGGTCGCCTTCTATCACCAGAATCCCGAGCACCTGCGACTTGGCTACCGGCAGCTCTACCTGGGCAGCCGCCAACGCGAACAAATCGCGTTAAGCATGATGGGGATGGTAGCCGGCGCGTTTCGCGACGGCCGCGGTCGGATCAGCCTCCAGGCGATGGCCCAGGCAGTCAAGCTCCCGGTACTGGCCTTGTCGCCCACCATCCGGCGCCTGGAACATGGCGGCCTGCTGATTCGCACGGCTGATGATGAACTGATGCCGACCCGTGACCCGGCCGGGATACGCCTTATCGATGTGCTGGCGGCAGTACGCAACGCTCAGGATGCTGATTTGTTCCCCGAGGGCCGGTGGCCGGTTGCGGTGAGAGAAACGGGGGAACAACTGGACCAGGCGCTGCGCAGCAGCTTAGGTGATCGAAACCTTTACGATCTGCTTGATAGCCAGCCTGGCTCAAGCTGGATATCCGCCGAGCGAGGCTAACTCCCGGCGACGGTCATCCCGCTGACCAGCACGGAACCTGTGCGCACGCTGCCCCGCAGCTCGGTATCACTGCCGATGGCTTCGATGTGCTGGTACATGTCCTTGAGATTGCCCGCCACAGTGATTTCGCTGACCGGGTGCTGAATCGTGCCACCCTCTACCCAGAAACCGGCTGCGCCGCGCGAGTAGTCACCCGTGACTGGATTCACACCCTGACCCATGAGTTCGGTCACCAGCAACCCGGTGTCCATATCGGCCAACAGATCACCAAAGCTGCGGCCGGTATCGCTCACGACTATGTTGTGTACGCCGCCACTGTTGGCCGTCGATTCAAGACCAAGCTTGCGAGCGTAGTAGCTACCCAATACGTACCCGTGCAGCTCTCCATTTGCGACCAGCGTGCGTGGGGCTGTGGCTACGCCCTCGTCATCGAAGGGCGCACTGGCCAACGCCCGCGGTATATGCGGTTCCTCAGTGATGCTGACCAATGGCGCAAATATGGACTGCCCGACGCTATCGACCAGAAAACTGGCCTGACGGTATAGCGCGCCACCGGAAATGGCGCCAAGAAAATGCCCGAACAGACTGCGCGCCAGGCGCGCCGGATACAGCACAGGAACCTGCCGGGTGCCGAGCTTGCGTGCACCGAGACGCTCTACAGCTCGGCGGGCAGCCTCCTGACCGATATGGGGAGCTGCATCAAGGTCGTCGCGGTGACGCGCGACGCTGTACTCGAAGTCCCGTTCCATCTGACCCGCATCCTGCGCGAGCACAGCACACGAGACACTGTGTTGCGTAGTGCGATAACCATTACAAAAACCGTGCGTGTTGCCATAGACGCGCGCCCCGCTGTGGCTCGACACAGTCGCGCCCTCGGAGTTGGTTATCCGCCGATCACTGTCAAGCGCGGCCGCCTCACATTCAGTGGCCAGCTCAATCGCAGCGGCGGGCTCTATAGACCAGGGGTGCCACAGGTCGAGGTCTGGTGAAGACGTGGCCATGCGGGCAGCCTCAGCCAGACCCGCGCATTCATCTGCGGCACCGAAACGCGCAAGACTGCACGCCTTGTTGACTGTCTCGGCCACGGCGGCATCAGACAAATCCGACGTGCTGGCGCTGCCTTTTCGCTTGCCGAAATAGACCGTCAGCGAGAGCCCTTGGTCGCGGCTGTACTCGAGCGTCTCCACCGCACGCATGCGCACCGTGACGGACAGGCCGGCGCCAAGACTGGCGCTGGCCTCAGCCTGTGTGGCGCCCTGCTCGCGGGCCTGCTTCAGCACGTCGTCTACATGCTCGCGCAAAGGCTCTATGTCGAGATTCGTTTCCATCGCGGCTAGCGCCCTAAGTGCTGGCGTGGTGGTGGCGCCTGCGCGCGGCCCAGTGCGTGGAGTCGCGATTCGGCCTGGGCATCAGTCGAACTCCTCGTTCGGCGACGGACGCTGGTGGCGGAAGTCACGTCGCCGCAGCCATACAACCATGCCGTAGACGGTCAGCCCGCAGCCGACAACCAGACAGATCTTGGGCCAGTACCAGTAGTCCAGGTAAATCGAGGCGCCGAGCACGGCAAGACCCGCCGCGATGTAGAAGTACGGGAGCAGTTCGTAAACGGGACGCGACAGCCAGACCTGCATCAGGCACCCGCAGTTCCGCCCACGGTCAGGCCGTCAATGCGCAGCGTGGGCTGACCCACTCCAACGGGCACTGACTGGCCATCTTTTCCACAGACGCCGACGCCGGCGTCCAGCTCCAAATCGTCGCCGACCATGGTCACTTTGTTGAGCACCGAAGGCCCGTCTCCGATCAGGGTAGCGTCCTTTATTGGTGCGCCCAACTCTCCGTTAGTGATCAGATAAGCCTCACTGGCAGAGAAGACAAACTTGCCAGAAGTAATGTCTACCTGACCGCCACCAAAGTTGGGTGCGTACAACCCTTTGTCGACCGAGGCGATAATCTCTTGCGGATCATGCGGACCGGGCAGCATGTAAGTGTTTGTCATCCGTGGCAACGGCAGGTGCGCAAAGGACTGACGACGCCCATTGCCGGTCGAGGCGACCCCCATCAGCCGCGCATTCAGGCTGTCCTGCATGTAGCCGCACAACTTGCCCTTCTCAATGAGCGTCGTCTGCTGAGTCGGTGTGCCTTCGTCGTCCATGTTGAGCGATCCGCGCCGCCCGTCCAGCGTACCGTCGTCAACTATCGTGCACAGATCAGACGCGACCTTCTCGCCCAGCCGCCCGGCAAAAGCCGACGTGCCCTTGCGGTTAAAGTCTCCTTCAAGTCCGTGGCCGATGGCCTCATGTAACAGTACGCCGGGCCACCCGGGACCCAGCACGACGACCATCTCACCTGCAGGCGCCGGCACTGCTTCCAGGCTAACCAAGGCCTGCCTGAGGGCTTCTTCACCGAGTTCCTGCGCGCGGTCCGCGCCCAGAAAGTAGTCCAGGCCAAAACGGCCGCCACCGCCTGAATAACCTTGTTCACGTTGACCGTTATCTTCGACGATGACCGAGACGTTCATGCGCACCAGCGGACGAATATCGGCGGCGTACACGCCTGCTGATGAACACACCAGCACGATTTCCTGCACGGCGGCCAGGCTTGCGTTCACCTGTTTCACCCGCGAGTCCAGCGCACGGGTCGCCTGGTCCACCGTCTGCAGCAGTTCGACTTTTGCGGCGTCCTCCATCGTTGTCAGCGGATCGATCGCCGGGTACAGCGCGCGGCGAGCCGGCTGGTGCCACGCCTTGACCGCCGCATGCTGCCCCTGACGGCTGATTGCTGCAGCCGCGTCTGCAACCTGCATCAACGCAGGGAGAACAATTTCGTCGGAGTATGCAAAGCCAGTTTTCTCACCAGCAATCGCGCGCACACCCACACCGCGTTCAATGCTATGGCTCCCCTCCTTGACGATGCCGTCTTCCAAAGACCAGGACTCTTGACGCACGGCCTGAAAGTAGAGCTCGGCAGCATCGGTCTGGCCGCGGAGCAGCTTGCCGAGCGCGGCTTCCAGATGGTTGTCTTCCAGGCCCGCGGGCGCCAGCAGCGACCGACGCGCGTCTTTTAAGGTGACATCGTTCAAGTGATTAGTCTAAAGCGGCTGGCAAGGGTGCAGCTGCGATTCTCTAAGGAACCATCTCTTCCGGCAAGGCCGAGCCGGGTTCAATCACCAGATCTTCCTCAGGCGTAGGCGCTGGTGCGAGCTCCGCAACAAGCCGCTCGCAATCCTTGAATCGGCTGGCATCGACTTCTGCCCGCGGAATCTTCTCCACCGAGGCGGTCTCCCACGGTCCGGTGATCTCATAGTAGAACTCGGTGACAGAACTCAGTGACTTGCCGAAAATGCTGCCGATCAGCGCACCGATGACTGCCCCGCCCGGCCCTCCCACGGCAAAACCGCCGCCGGTTAGCAAAGCGCTGCTGACGTGGGGCCGCGCAGCTGCCAGCTGATCGTAATCTTTGGCGCCAAGGCCAGTGCGGCCGATTATCGCCATGTCGGCGACTGAGGCAACGAGGCCGAGATTACAGGTGTAGGCGTCACCGGACTCCACGGTGAAATCCCCGGCCAGGCTGTCAAAGCCGAAGCCTTCGTCAACGACATCGCGAAAATCCAGCGACAGGCGGCGCGGTAAGGAACCCAGGCTGAGCAGACCGAGAAGCCGCCCACCACCTGGCTCAACGTCCAGCAGGCTGCCGTTCTCGATGCTTAGCGAAAGCTGACCCGACGAGGCACCCAGGAAATCGGTGCGCGGTGGCCCGGGCCAGGTGAGATCACCACTCGCAGAAGCCTGCTCGCTCTCGATCGCGGGATTAAAGCCGAGCTGCTCTAGCGTGCGGGCAAGGTCGCTACTGGACATGGACAGGCGCAGCCGGCTCGTCTGCTGATCGACATTGCCGCCACGAACCAGCCAGGCCGCATCGCCCTGAATCTGGAATGCGCCGCCGTTAATCTGAATCGGGCTGGCGGTAACGCCATCGGGGCCGGGGCGCAGCTGGGCAGTAAGTCCCCCAAAGCGCAAATCGCCGACCACGAGGTCACCGACATTCACGTCAATGCTCGGCAGCGAGCGGGGATCCGACGTGGACTGCGCGTCTCCCGGCACCTGCTCGAGCAACCACAATCGCTCAAAGTTCATGACCCAGGGAATATCACCGCTGGTGTCGGCCGACATGGTTAGCTGGCCAGCAGCCCACGGACCAGTCGTGCTGATCGCCCAGCCCCCGTCTGAGCGCGCCGCGCTCACCGACGCGTCAGTGAATATCTGTCCGAGCACCGCCAGACGTCCGACCTGAATCTGCACTTCCCGCAGCCAGTCCAAACCCGCGCCCGCGGTGCCCCTCTGGTCGCTATCGGTATCGGTATCGGTATCGACACCAGCAGGCAGACTGCGCCACGCATCGAACGAAAAAACAGGCCACGCACCGGTGAACAACACACCGCTTTCGCGCGGCAGTGCACGGTCATCCGCGGGATTGCTGACCACGCCACGGGTAACCTGCCAGGGCCCGGAGTCTGCGTTCGAAAGCTCAAGTTGTGCGGCGACCTGGTCCTCAAATGACGCAACCAGTTCGATAACGCCGGCCGCGGGGAACCCGAAGTCCAGCGTTAGCTGCCCGCTACCGTCGGCCGGCTTATTCAATGGAACCGGCAAATCAATGCTGGCTTCGCGCAGGTCCGCATTGACCGACAGCCGCGGACGTTCATCGTCTCCAGCTCTCGGAAGCAACAGCTGCGAACGCCAGCTGGTCCGGCCCGCGAAACGATCTGGATATGGCAGGTCAAACGTCTTTACCCAGTCGGCGAGCGGACCGGTGCCTTCGACCAGCAGTGCATGACTGAAGCTATCGCCCGCTTCTCCCGGGCGGAGCACTGCGTTAACCGGCTCGCCCAGCACCAGGCTGGTGAGCCCGTCCGCTGATAGCCGGGTATTCTCAAGCCGAAGCTCGCCATTGATCCGCGCAAACTCGAATGGCAGCGCCCGCAGGCCGAGCGTGGCGTCTTGGGGCGTAAAACGGCCGCGCAGCTGATAGTCGCGCAGGCGCTGGAGTGGCAGCGACAGGCTGTATTCGCTGTCGACTTCGCCCGCGCCCCAGGCATCATCGAGCACGGTGCCAAGGTTGTTGGCGACAGGCGTTCGGCGCAGGAATTCGATTATTTTCTGCAGGTCGCTGCGCTCAGTACCGCTGACCAAGATGCGTCCGGTGCGCAGGTCCGGCAGCCGGACCTCGCTGTTGCTAAACGGCAAGCCGCCGATGCGGCCGCTGTTGGAGACCGTATAAAACTCGATGCCGTCCAAAACGAACAGCCCGGCAACATCGTCGATCGTCGGCCAGTCGTCTGCAAAATCAAGCTGCCCCTCCTGCAACGAGAAGTCGACGCGAAAGACGCCCTCGCCCTGGCTGTATGGAAACTGACGGAGTGGCCCCTTCAGCTGTATCCGAGCGTTAGGCACTTCGCCAGCCAGCACCGCGCGGCGCAGCCACTGAGTAACTTGCGGCGGAAACTTCGCGAGCGGCAGGTAATCGAGCAGGGCTGGCGCGTCAGTGGCCGTGACGCCGGCATCCAGGTCCAGGCGGACGCCGGAACCATCAATGGGAATCATCACCTCAAATCGGGAGCTAACCTGGAGCGTTGACGCGGCGAGCCGCAGACCATCGCTGAGGATGCGGAGCCCGTCCGGGCCATTGCGCCACACGAGAAACCCGTCGAGCTCGTCCGCCAGCACGGGCTCAAGCAAAATACCTGGTAAACCCAGACGCGTCCCGCCGCCGTCCAGCTCCAGCCTGCCACCATCCTGATCCGCAACCACGATTCCATTCAGGTTGTTGGCCGAAAATCCGTTGGGCAGGTCGATAATGCCCAGTTCTGAAAATTCTCCCGAGACAACGTAGCGAGCAGACGACGCAGCCAGCGCAACGTCAAAGTTCAGATCGCGGATTTCCCCCTTAAGGTCATCGGGCAGCAAGCCATTGAGTGCTGCCGGTGTCGCAACACCGCGAACCAGCGCATATAGATCGTCAAGCCGGAGATACTCAACCTGTCCGCTCAGGCGGCCACCGGGACCATCGCTGTCGATCGAGTAACGGACTGTGGCATCGCTGGGACTCCAACGCTCGCCGTTACGGGCTACCTGCAGGTTGCTGGCTGCGAACAGCCAGCTGCCTGCGCTCGCTTCCCATTCCACGCGACCTGCGAACTCATCCAGCGTATCGGCCGGGCCATCGGAACCACCCAGCGTCAGGTCAGCAAGCTCGAAGTCCAGGAGCACCGATCCGGGCAGAAGCCCCTGCCCCTGTCCCGCCAGCGCGATGCGGCCGCTTCCAGACTTCAACGGCCACTCGGTGTCGCTCGCGTACTTCACCAGCCGGGCAAAATCCAGATTGCGGCTGGACACGTTTGTCCGCCAGTTGACAGCGGTATCCGCAGGAGACTGCCAGGGCCCGAGCGCCTCGAGGTCCAGATCGATGCGGCCCGAATCATCTCCCGGCAGGAGCAGCCGACCTTCAGCCCGCAGTGAATTGCGTGCCAGGCCAGCGCGCAACTCGTCGATACTGACCTGGAGCCGCTCCAGCTCCGGATTGCGCTCGTCTGTGTAGTCGATCGAGATATCGGCCAGTAACAGCTCAAACGTTGGCGCCGACTCATTAGCCGGCGTTGCCCACCGGGCCAGCAGATCGTCCAGTGCGCGCTGCTGAACACGCCAGCGATTGTCAGGCTGCCTGACAACCGACAGGTTGGATCCAGATACGCTCACGCGGTTGACGACGACACGCTGCTCTGTGATCAGCTTCCACAGGCTGATACCCACGCCAACCTGTCCGGCTGAGAGAAAGTCCGTCTGCGTTTCAGCTTCGTGCAACCGCACATCGACGAGCTGTAGTTCCGGGCCGCGTATCGGCCAGATTGCTGTGATGCCCGCAAATTCAACGTCGAATCCCACCGCTGCGGTCGCCAGGTCGCGGACCTGCTCCTGGTACTGAGGTACCAGCGGCAACAACAACCGAACTAACCCAACCAGCAGTGCCAGCAGGATTAGAGCGGTCGCCGCCAGGTAGGCGATACCGCGCAGGAGTTTACGGGGGAGCAGTTTCACACGGTGTCCTGCAGGCTAGAGCAGGACGACGTCGAACTGGTCCGGGCCATACTGGGCCTCGGTCTGCAGGCGGACAGGCTTACCCAGATTGGCTTCAAGGTCAGCCAGGCTGGCTGACTCTTCATCCAGCAGCATCTCGATTACATCCTGATGTGCCAGCACCCGCAGCTCGGTGAAGTTGAACTGACGATGCTGACGCACAATTTCTCGGAAGATCTCATAGCATATAGTTTCGGCTGACTTAACAAAGCCTGAACCGCTGCACGTTTGACACGTATCGCACAGTATATGTTCCAGGCTCTCGCGGGTCCGCTTGCGGGTCATCTCGACCAGCCCCAAACTGGATACCTGCGTGATCTGAGTGCGCGCATGGTCATCGGCAAGCGCCGCCTGAAAGGCCTCCAGCACCTGATCACGGTGCAGCAGCTGCTCCATATCGATGAAATCGATGATGATGATGCCGCCGAGGTTCCGGAGTCTAAGCTGGCGGGCAATCGCAACCGCTGCTTCCAGGTTGGTCCTGAAGATCGTCTCTTCCAGGTTGCTGTGTCCGACGTAGCCACCGGTGTTTACGTCGATAGTCGTCATGGCCTCCGTCTGGTCGATAACCACGTGGCCTCCGGATTTCAGGGGTACTTTTCTGTGCAGGGCGCGCTGAATGTCTTCTTCAATGTTGTAGAGATCGAGAATCGGCCGGCGATTGGCGTAGAGCTCTACCACCGGAGCCACGTCCGGAACAAAACGCTCCGCAAACTCCACCATTTGCTCGCAGGCCATCTGATCGTCTACGCGCACGCGCTCGATGTGGTTTGCCGCTCGATCCCGAACTACGCGGACTGCCAACGGCAGTTCGGCGTGCACAAGTGTCCCGGGCTTAGCGGTGCCGGCATGCTCGCGGATCAGGTTCCAGAGCTGATCCAGAAACTGAATGTCTGCATGCAGGGCGTCGGACGACGAACCCTCAGCAGCGGTGCGGACGATGTATCCGGGGGACACCTCGCTGTCCCGTTCCCCGGCAACCAGTTCACGCAGCCGCTCGCGTTCCGCCTCATCTTCGATGCGCGTAGACACCCCCACGCCATTGCCGTCGGGCATCAAGACGAGATACCGCGAAGGTATCGTGATGAAGGTCGTCAGCCGGGCACCTTTACTACCCAACGGATCTTTCGTTACCTGGACGAGCACGTCCTGACCATCGCGGAGCAACTCGCGGATGGACGGTTCGCTCCCCTGTTCGTCTGACGCAGGCCTCATCACGTCTGACACATGCAAGAACCCGGTGCGCGCCAGGCCAATGTCAACAAAGGCCGCCTGCATTCCGGGTAGTACCCGCGAGACTCGGCCCCGATATACGTTGCCGATTAAGCCACGTTTCGAACTTCGCTCGATAAAGACTTCTTGCACAACGCCGTGCTCAACGACCGCCGCGCGCGTCTCTCTCGGGGTGACGTTAATGAGCAGTTCTTCACTCACGGTGAGCGGCTCCAACGGGCATTACGGCGACGCCAAACTCTGCCAACAACTGCGCGGTTTCAAACAGTGGCAAACCCATCACGCCTGAATAGCTCCCGTGCAGAGTCTCAATAAAGATCGCTGCCAGTCCCTGAATCGCATAAGCCCCTGCCTTGTCGGCCGGCTCACCGGTCGCCCAGTAGGCCTCGGCTTCCGATGCGGTTATAGGCCGAAACGCGACTGAAGAGCATTGCACGGCGCGGCGGCATCGCTCACCGTTCGTGATTGCCACCCCCGTGAAGACTTCGTGCGTGCGCCCCGACAACTCTAGGAGCATGGCCTGGGCCTCAGCCTGACAGGCGGGTTTGCCCAGCAGTTTGCCATTCACGACCACCGCCGTGTCGGCGGCGATTACCAGGCCGGTGGATAGCTCACTTCGAACCGCGGCCGCCTTGGCCACGGCCAGGCGTTCCACGTAGTCGCCGGGCGGCTCATTGGGCTGGGCCTCTTCATCGACGTTCGTAGGCTGCACCGTGCAGCGCAGGCCCAGCTGCCCAAGCAGTTCCCGGCGGCGCGGCGAGGCAGAGGCGAGATAGAGCGTAGGCTGCATCACGCACGATGGTAGGGATGTCCGCTATGCAGCGTCCACGCCCGATAGATCTGCTCGGCGACCAGCACCCGCACAAGGCCATGCGGCAAGGTCAACGGCGACAGCGACCAGCATTCGGCCGCCTGTTCCAGGCAGTCTGCGGCGAGGCCATCCGGGCCGCCTACCAGCAGCGCCACTCGCTGAAATGATTGCTGCCAGTCGTCCATCCGCCGGGCCAGCTCCGCCGAATCCCAACCCTGGCCACGCTCGTCGAGAGCGATAAGATGCGCGGCGCCGCGGGCGCGCTTCAATAGTGCCGCTGCCTCTGCGGCTCTGGCCTGGCGGCCATCGGCGTGCGTGCCGCGCCGCCCGGTTGGCACCTCTTCCAGTTCAAGCGACCAGCGCGCTGACGCAAGGCGCCGCTGGTACATCTCGAATCCTGAATCGACCCACGCGGGCATGCGGGTACCGACAGCAAGCAGCGCAATTCGCATGAACCGAGGGCGAAGCGCCGAGCCTAGCGGGCGTCCGTGCCAGTGCTATCCGTTCCCATCTCCCAAAGGTTCTCAAGCTTGTAAAAATCGCGGATGCGCGGCTGCATGATGTGTACGACAACATCCTGCAGATCGACCAGCACCCACTCGCCCGACTCGGTACCCTCCAGACCAAGCGGCGGATGCCCGCTCGCTTTAGCAGCCTCAACCACCCGGTCTGCCATCGAGCGCACATGCCGCTCGGAGGTTCCACTGGCCACGACCATGTAGTCCGTGACGGCCGTCATCTTGCCGACGTCGAGCACACGCATGTCCTTGGCTTTTAGCTCCTCCAGCGCGTCTACGGCAATCTCAAGAACGTCGCTACTGCGCATCAATGCAGACCTCCAGCTACGTTTTCAGACCGCGGCTCTACCACGGCATAGCAGCCTGACTCCAGAATAATGTTGCGTACCGGCTCGGTGACCAGAAATTGCGGGTCTTCTCCCCGCAGCACGCCTGCGCGAATCTGAGAGGACGAAATTTCCAGCTGGGTGACGTCAACGCCCAGCACACGACCGGCCCCCGTAAACAGCTCCTCGGGGTCACTGGTCATTCGATCGCGCCACAGGCTGCCCGCCTCATCGCCGACGAGCTGAGTGCCCGGACGCACGGCCACGGCCAGGTGAGCTAAGGTCAGGATATCTTCCCAGCGATGCCAATCGGTAAAGCTCGCGAAGGCGTCCGAACCCAGAATCCAGACAAGACTGTGGCCCGGGAATTCATCGCGTAACGAGCTCAGCGTATCCACCGAATAAGACGGGCCCTCGCGGTGCAGCTCACGCTCATCGACAACAAAAGCGGCATGCGCTGTCATCGCGGTCTGTAACATTTGCAAGCGGAGAGTCATCGGTGCGACCGGTTGCGCGCGATGCGGCGGCTGGCCTACCGGCACAAACCTGAGTGCGTCAAAGTTCAGCAGCATCTGCATCTCTAAGGCAACGCGCAGGTGCCCAAGATGCACCGGATCAAACGTGCCCCCGAGTATGCCAATCGACCCGCTGCCGATGGCCCTGTTCACGCGGCGGTCTCAGCGGCGGGCAGCGACGTGCCTGCCAGCGACAGGGTGAGTTCGGTCAGCGTGTTCCACGGCAGGCCGGCACGTGCACCTTTGACAACGCGGTCGGCAATCGCAGCCTGAGACAACAACTGGCGCACACCACTCGCAGAGAAGCGCCGCAGGGCCCTCCCGATCAATGGCTCCCGGGAGCGCCACACGCCGGCGGCTGTCATCGCGCGGCCCGGCGCTTCGCCCGCCTCTGTGCGCGCGCTGACTTCCGCCAGCTGGGTCACCTCGCGGACCAGGCTCCATAGAATCAGCGGCGGCGCGACGGCCTCGGCGCGCAGATGGCTCAGGATAGTCACGGCGCGACTGGCCTCGCCGGCCAGTGCCGCATCTGCCAACTGAAACACATCGAAGCGCGCCCCATCGGCCACGGCAGCGCGCACGGTGTCGACAGTGACTTTCTGGTCGTCCGCCAGCAGGACCAGCTTGTCAATTTCCTGTTTGGCCGCGAGCAAATTGCCTTCGACCCGGGCTGCTAGCAACTGCAGTGCCTCCGGTTCGCAGGCGAGACCCGCTGCACGCACTCTGCCAGCCAGCCAGCCGGTCAACTCTGTGGGTTTGGGCGGTGCCAGCGACAACCAAGCGCCGCCGTCTGCCAGCGCCTTTACCCACTTGGCTCGACCCGCTTTGCCATTCAACGAGGGTGCAATTACGACGACAGTCTTGTCCGCCGTCGGTGCGGCCGCCAGTTCTGTGAGTACACGGGCACCGACGGTGCCTGGCTTGCCGGTCGGCAGCCTCAGTTCGATCAGCTCACGCGTCGAAAAAAGCGACAGATTATTGAGGCCTGCGCGCCAACTTTCCCAGTCGAAACCGCGTTCGGCGACATGGACATCACGGTCGCTGCCAGCCGCTCGTGCCGCAGCGCGAATCGCATCGAGTGCCTCATCGATGAGCAGCGGCTCATCGCTCGAAATCAAATAGAGCGGGCCAACGCCGTCGCGCAGCTGCAGTTTAAGTTGCTGTTGATTAAGCCTCACGCGTTCAGTCGGCGACCTGACTCCAGTCTATGCAAGCATCTTCCAGCAAGACAGGGATGCCTTCTTCCACGGGATACACGCGTCGGCCATCGCGGCTGACCAAGGCTTCAGTGAGCGGCGCGGAGAGTGCCTCTTCACAGGCATTGGTGACACTGCCGGTGTTTATCGCCGCGTTTAGAGATTCCAGGCGCGCTGCGTCGAGTAGTGCGAGTGGCTGCCGGGTTACGGGACAGCACACAATGTCGAGCAAAGCCTTATTCATAGGTCGCTGGCAATATAGCACAGGCCGACGCCACGCCTGCCTTCCTGCCAGGCTTACTCGGTCCCCGGCTCGCGGTGACTTCGGTGCGCTTCGGGCACTGGATCAAAGCCACCAGCGCTGAAGGGCTGGCAGCGCAGAATGCGCCACAGCGCCAAGCCTCCGCCGCGCCACAGTCCATGCACCCGGAGCGCCTCCCGCGCGTAGCCGGAACACGTGGGATGAAACCGGCAGTGGGGCGCGAACAGCGGTGAGACATAACGCTGATAAGCACGAATGACCGCATCGACCGCTCTGGCGGGCGCGCTCATCGAATCTGCCGCGCTGCGGCTTTCGCTATTCATCACTGGCCCCGGCCTGTCGCGCAATACCCATGATCGCGGCAAGCATGGCCCGCAACCCATTGCTGCGTGTCGGGCTCAGGTGCTCTTCCAGACCCAGTGCTGCTACGAACTCGGGCGGTGTCGCGAGAATCTCAGCAGCGGTGCGCCCGTTATAAACCCGCAACAGGATCGCAATCAGACCCGACACAATGGCCGAGTCGCTGGCTGCAAGAATATTCACCCGATCGTTATCCAGCGTGTTGTGCAACCACACTCTCGATTGGCAACCCGCCAACAGGTTGTTGTCGGTGCGTAGCTCATCGGGCAACGGCGGAAGTTTTCTCCCCAGTTCGATGATGTACTGATACCGATCCATCCAGCTGTCGAAGAACTGAAACTCATCGATCAGTGACTGCTGCTCAGCATGAATATCTTGGCCTGGCACGCCCGGTTACTCAGTCCGCCGCAGCCTCACTGCGATACCGCCAGCGCGCTCCGTCGGCCCGATCCTCAATTACGACTCCGGCAGCCGCAAGCTGGTCACGAATTTCGTCAGCCCGTCCATAGTTGCCTTCGCTCCGGGCGGTGTGGCGCTCATCAAGCAGGGCATCGATAGCATCGGCAGACAGCCCTTCACCCACACCGGCGGTGAACCAGTCTTCGGGGCTGGTGCTGAGCAACCCAAGAAACTCAGCGCTTGCTCGCAAGCTTGCAGCCAGGCGCACCTGCTCGTGCTCGGAGTCGGCGTGCCGAACGGAGCGAGCCAGATCAAACAACGCCGCCATAGCGCGGGGCGTGTTCAGATCGTCCTCCAGCGCCGTGAGGCAGCTGGCGTCGGGCTCTGTAGCCTGCCAGATCGGTTCCCATCCAGACACATCCCGCAGAACCCCATAGAGACGATCCAGCTGCCGGTGCGCGCTGGCCAGTACTTCATCACTCCAGTCCAGCGGTTGCCGATAGTGCGCGCTCAACAGGGCGAGACGAATCGCTTCGCCGGGGGCCTGCTTCAGCAAGTCTCGAACCAGCACGATGTTGCCGAGTGATTTCGACATCTTTGTGTGGTCCACATTCACGAAACCGTTGTGCAGCCAATACCGGCTGAACTGTGCGCCGCCATGTGCGCAAGTGCTTTGGGCGATCTCATTTTCGTGGTGCGGAAAAATCAGGTCGTTGCCGCCGCCGTGAATATCTATCGTTTCGCCAAGATGCTTCGCAGCCATCGCAGAGCACTCGATGTGCCAACCGGGCCGGCCTCTGCCCCACGGACTATCCCAGCCTGGCAGGTCATCGCTGGAAGGCTTCCAAAGTACAAAGTCGCCGGGCGCCTCCTTGTAAGGCGCGACCTCGACTCGAGCACCAGCCATTAATTCTCGTTGTTCGCGCCGCGACAGCGCGCCATAGTTTGCGAAGGCGCTAACCCGGAACAGCACATGGCCTTCAGCTGCGTAGGCATGGTTAGATTCGATCAGGCGCTCGATCATCTGCACGATGTCGGCCACGTGGTTGGTGGCTAGCGGCTCGACGTCCGGCGGAGCTACGCCAAGCGCCGCCATGTCCGCGTGATATGCGTCCGCGTAGCGAGACGCGATAACGTCAATGGGCACCGCCTCCTCCGACGCAGCCGCATTGATCTTGTCATCGATGTCCGTAATGTTGCGGGCGTAGGTCAGATCGAACCGCGGTCTGAGTAGCCGTGCGAGAACGTCGAATACGACGGCCGGCCGGGCATTGCCAATGTGCGGAAAGCTGTACACCGTTGGCCCGCAGACATACATGCTGACCTTGCCTGGGCACAGCGGCGTGAAGGGC
>JANQPY010000034.1 GCA_028285245.1 Gammaproteobacteria bacterium
CTGCGCAGCGCCGAGGGCTGCACCTCTTGCGACGTCACGACCCAGGCGGCCAGCCCCGGTTCGCCGCCGGGACCTGGCCATAAGCCCACCGCGGCCGCCATGACCGCGGGGTGACTCGTTAACAGGCTCTCCACCTCGCCCGCTTCAATCCGGTAACCACGCAGCTTCAGCTGACTATCCTGACGGCCCAGCAGCTCCAGCTTCCCGTCTGCCCGCCAGCGACCTATATCACCCGTGCGGTATATGCGTTGACCTGAGGCTCCGTCACGCAGCTGAACAAAAGTGCGGGACGTCTGGGCTGCATCACTGAGATAACCTAAACCGACGGCTTCCCCGCCGATGCACAGCTCTCCTGGTACGCCAATCGGCAACAAACGCTGCTGGTCATCGCATACGTAAACGCAGCTGTTCACAAACGGCTGGCCTATCGGTACCGGTTGGCCATCCCGAATCGCGTCATCACTTTCAAAGTAGGTGGCGTCAATCGTCGTTTCTGCGCAGCCATAGGAGTTGACTAACCGCGCCCTGCCATCGAGCACCTCACGCAGTGCTCGATACTCGTGACTGAACCACGCTTCAGAACCGACGATGCACAAGCGAAGCTGCTTGAGCTGCACACCCGTCGCCCGCAGCTGCTCCAGCATCAGCCGCGCGACGGCGGGCACAAACTCTGCGCAGGTGATCGACTCCCGCTGCAGCGTTGCAACCAGCGCCGGCGGGTCGAGCTGCATCTCGCGCGAGCATAGATACAGGCTCCCACCGGTGGTCAGTGCCCGGACCCAGTCGCCGGTAAACACGTCAAACGACAGAGCCGCCATCTGCAGATGCCGGTCAGCCGGACCCAGCTCGTAAGCCTCCTCCCAGGCCGTGGCCATGCTGGCCAGGCTGCCATGGCTGATGCCCGTTGCCTTTGGTTCACCTGTAGTGCCCGACGTGAACACGACATAGGCAAGCGCGTCCGCCGACGGTGGCGGACCACTACCAACCTCATCGCGCGCGACAGAAGCAAACCCGCTGACAACCGGGCACGCGCCTGCCCAGATGGGAATTGCACCCTGGGTAAGCAAGGCAGCCGGTTTGGCCAGCTCCATCAGCTTGCCCAATCTGAAAGGCGGGTTGTCAGTATCCAGCAACAGGTAGCCACAACCGGCTTCCAGAATGCCGAGGATGGCAGCGAATAGATCAGCCGATCGCTCCAGCGAAGTGGCTACGAGCGACCCGGTGGCCACGCCGGCCGCCTGCAAATTTGCAGCGACGGAACCCGCACGTGCCATTAGCCAGCGATAGGTGAAGCTGCCCGACGCATCCACGATGGCGACCGCGTCCGGCGTGCGTCGCGCCTGGTCTGCCACGCGGCGATGCACAGGTTGCCGCTCACGCCCGCAAAGCGGCGGCGGATTCCAGCCACGCTGGCGCCGCGCGTCGGCATCTGTAGCCAGCGTGAGCACCTCTGCGGGTAGTGAGGCCGACTCCGGAAGACGCTCTAACACTGCAATGAAAACGTCTGCGAGACACTCGATAGTTTCACCCTCGAACAGGTCACGATCGAACTCGAACACCAGGTCCGCGCCGCCATCGTGCACGCCGACATTGAGGCTAAGGTCGAAGTTGGCGACGCCATGCTCGACCAACGCACCTGCCGTCCAGCAAACATCGTCAATGATCAGTTGACGCCTGGTGAGCGAGGTCAGATTGAACAGGGCCTGAAAAACAGGCGCCCGGCTCAAGCTGCGCTCCGGCTGCACGGCCTCAACAACCTGCTCAAACGGAACATCCTGATTCGCCTGTGCGGCAAGCACGACGTTGCGGACCTCGCGTAACAAACCGGACACGGACGCATCTGCGTGGGACTGGATGCGCATCACGAGCGTGTTGACGAATAAACCAACGGCGTCATTCAGACCCGGCCGCGCGCGCCCGGAGACCGGCGAGCCAATCAATAAGTCCCGCTGCCTTGAGTAACGGGAGAGCACAAGGTAGAACCCAGCCAGCAACAGCATGTACAGCGTGCATCCACACCGCTGAGCAAAGTCTCGCAGCCCGACAAGCGTCTGCGCATCGAGTGCGCGCCTGAGCCACTGACCGCGGAAGCGCTGCTCCGCGGGCCGGGGACGATCAAGCGGAAGATCCAGCGCCGGCGGCGCATCCGCAAGCGTCCGGCGCCAGAATGCGAGCTGCTCCTCGAGCCTGGCTGCCACCCGGTGGCGCAGTTCATAAACCAATTCGGCATAGTCTGGCGGAGCCGGGTTCACGGCAGGCACTTTGCCGACCAACATCGCCGCATAGGCTGCATGCAGTTCGGACAGCAGCACTTCGTTAGACCGCGCGTCGCTGATTAAGTGGTGAATAACAACGAGCAGCCGATAAGGCTCGTTGCCTTCGCCGCACAGCCAGAAGCGCACCAGCGGCCCACGCGCCAGGTCAAAAGACTGTCGCGCCAGTCGCTGCAGTTGCGCTTCATGCTGTGATGCGCACGCCACAATCGGAACCTCGGCGTGCGGCTTGACGTAGCGCAGCCCGACACCGCCTTCGTTGATATACGTTGTGCGCAAGCCAGCGTGTCGCGTAACCAGCCAGTCCACTGCACGCTGCAGTGCGTGCACATCGACATGACGTCCAAGCTCGCAGGTAAATGCGATGTGATACGCGGGACTACCCGGATCTAACTGCTCAAGAAACCATAGCCGCTCTTCGCCGGCAGAGAGCTGATCACTTTGGGCGTCTGCATGCATGCTCGCCGCAAACGCCTCGTTGCCATCAGCGTCACGCAGTGCGGCTGCAATTCCAGCGAGGCTCGGATCGATGAACAGGTCGCGAACGCTAAGCGTGAGACCTAGTTGACGCTGGATCTCGCCGGCCAGCTGCGTAGCCATCAGCGAATGCCCACCGGCCGCAAAGAAATCGCTGGAGCGCGCAGGCAGTTCTCCGCCCAGCAGCTGCTGCCAGATTTCAGCCACCGCATGCAAAGCCTGTGGCAGCGGGCCGCTCTCCAATGGCTCATCGGCGAGCGATGCAGGCAACGCATCGCGATCCAGTTTGCCGCTGGGGGTCAGCGGCAGGTTGTCTACGTAGGTCAGAGTGACTGGCAATGCCGCAGCCGGCAGGCGATCCAGCAGGTGCTCGCGAAGATCGCGGCGATCGGGCCGTGCACCCCCTGCAACCAACCAGGCCACCAGCCTGGGGTCGCCAGCACCGCGCAGGGCAACGGCGGCTGCGGCGATATCAGGATGCGCACTCAGCGCCGCCTCGATTTCGGCAGCCTCAATGCGGTGCCCATGCAGCTTAAGCTGACGATCGCGGCGACCGTGCAGCTCAAGCTCTCCACCCGGCAGCCAGCGCGCCAGGTCACCGGTGCGGTACATCCGGCCGCCAGCATTGAATGGATCCGTCGCAAAAACCTGTTGGTCAGCCGCCGGCGATTGCCAGTACCCGGCGATCTCGTCAACACCGCCAACGCAAAGTTCGCCCACCACGCCCAGCGGCACCTGCCTGCCACACTCGTCAAGAACATAGGCGCGGACGCCCGGCACGGGTTTGCCAATCGGAACCACGCCAGGGCCGGCGGCGGCACCGCCCACTGATGGCAGACCCCGACAGTCCATACAGGTGACGTCCCAGACCTCGGTCGTGCCGTAGGTATTGAGCACGATGAGATCAGGACACGCACCGCGTATTTTTTGCAGGAGCTGCATAGAGAGCGGTTCACCGCTGGTAACTACCGATCGCAACCGCGGCAACACCCTGCGAAGATCTGGAGCATGCTCAACCAGCGCTGCCAGCAACGACGGCACCATAACCGTGTGCGTGACCTGGCCTTGAGCCAGCGCTGACAGGAGACCTGCCGGATTAGCGGCTGCATCGTCGGCGACAATCGACAGAGTTGCGTGACTGCCCAGCGCGCCAAAGATTTCCCAGAAAGCGTCGATGAAGTTCAGGCTGGTTCGCTGTGCCACGACGTCGTCGTCAGCAAACGGATAGTCGCGCCACATCCATTGGCACCGGTTAACGGCAGTTCGGTGACTGCCAAGCGCCGCCTTCGGCCTGCCGGTAGAACCGGACGTAAACAGCAGGTAGGCCGGGTCTGCAGGCCGGGGACGCGGCCAGGCGTTCACGTTGGACGACAACTTTGCCGCACGATCCGGCTCCAACAGCGGCACGCCGCTCCATCTGCCGCGGAGCGCTCCGCCGCCGACGATGATCGCCGGCCTGGCAACACTCACCATCTGGTCGAGCCGCGCAGCCGGATAGTTTGGATCGAGCGGAACGCACACGGCGCCGAGGCGCAGGATCGCCAGCACGGCGGACACTCGGTCTATCGACCGCCCAAGCGCGATGCCAACGTGATCCCCGCGAGTAATCCCTTGCTCAAGAAGCGCTGCAGACAAAGACCGAGCACGCCTGTCGAGCTCAGCATTGGTAACCGCCAACGCGCCCTCAGTGATGGCAACACGGTGCGGCGCTGCCGCGAGCTGCGCCGCAAACAGATCAGGCAAAGTGTTGTCGCTATCTGCGGCCACAGGGCCTGTTGGCCTGGAGAAGCGCTCAAGCGCAGCGCTCTCCGGCTCGAGCAGCAGAGTGAGGGCGCCAATCTCAGCCTCTGGCCGGGCGGCGATTTGTTCGAGCAGATGCACCAGGCGCTGGGGCAAGTACTTTGCCTGCCAGGTGTCCAGGCTGCGCAGGGCAACACCGACGAAACCGTCGAGCGAGGCGCCTGGCCCGGCATCGGAGAGACTGCACTCAAGGTCCCAGTAGCTATCGCGCGTGACTAGCGGCGAGTAGGCCGGAGCAATACTCAAACCAGGCGCCTCGCAGCTCGCTGCGTCGGCCCGCGAGTACTGCAACAACACCTGCGTCAATGGATGCCGGTCCTCACTGCGAGTTGGGTTGACCGCCGCGACTACCGTGGCAAGGCTGGCCTGCCGATGTTTAAGTGCGGCCGTAACCCTTGCCCGCTCTTGCATCAGCAGGGTTGAGAAAGACTGATCGGGCTGCAGTGCATGCCTGAATACAACGGTGTTCACCAGACAACCGACTAGCGAAGCCGGCGCGCCGTCACCGCGACTCGTCACCGGGGAGCCGATGGGCACGTCGGCCTGTCCAGTCAAACGCACCAACAACAGCCGCAGCGATGCCAGGAGCACAACGAACAGCGTGCAACCACTGCGCCTGGCAAGTTTTCGCAGACGATCCGCAAGCGGAGCCGGCACCAAGAGCGGGTAGCGATGAGCCCGATAGTCGCCCGGCCGGTGCGTTCGCCCCGGCCAGTCGACTGACTCAGGGAGCCCGTCGAGCTCAGTTCGCCACCAATCAGCAACCGACGGGTCCTGCCCCAGAGCCGCCGCGCGGTTGGCAAACTCAAGCAGGCTTGCAGCTGGCGGCAGGGTGGCTGTCGAGCCATTCGCAGCCGAGGTGTACAACGCCAGCAAATCCGCTCTAAGGATGGGCACGGACAAGCCATCAGCGACGCTATGGTGGATCGTCACCAGCAGGCAATGACGTTGCCTGGCCAGACGGACGAGGTGCACGCGCCACAGCGGTGGGCTGGCAAGATCGATGGGACGACGCAGCTCGCGTGCGGCGAGCGCCTGGAACACCTCTTCGTCAACCACAGGTGGCGCTCGAAAGCCGCCCCAATCCACGTCTTCCGCAACGACTTGCCGTAAGTCATTCGCCTGCGTATGCAAACCGCTGCGCAGCGCTTCATGCCGATCGATCAACGCACGCCATGCTCGCTCAAGCGCAGCAACGTTCAGGCTGCCACGCAACTCCAGCACGAACTGCTCAAGTCCACCGCAGTGCCCAGGCTGAATCGTGTTGAGCAACCAGAAGCTCTGCTGAGACGCCGTGGCAGGAGCATGCCGGGACAGCGACAAAAATCGAATCAGTGGTTCGCGTGCCGCGGCAATCCGCTCGCGCCAGGCAGCGGTCATCACGCCGGGCGGCGCGCGAAATTTGATGCGTCCGCTCTCCACCCAAAGCTGGACGTCCAGCCCCTCAAGCTCCCTGAGCAGTCGCTCAACTTTCATCGAACCAACGGCTCACCGGAAAACCGGTTCACAGGTCCCCTGTTTCGTAGCGGCGCGGGGCTGCTGCGAGGCGAGAACAACGCTCTGCCAGGGCGGCGACCGACGGCGCTTCGAACACGTCGGCGAGACTCACGCCGAGGGCAACCTGCCGCTGCAACTCGCTCACGAGCCTAACGGCCGTGACCGAATCACCACCAAGGGCGAAAAAATCGTCGCGCACGCCAATGCCATCAATGCCGAGCACCGCCGACCAGATGGTGAGCATCTGTTCTTCCTCCTCACTGCCCGCCGGGGCGGCTGCCGAACCGAGTTCCGGGCGAGCTCGCCCCGGCTCGGGCAATGCCGCACGATCGAGCTTGCCATGGTGGGTCATCGGCAGAGCCGGCACTTTCATCCAGGCAGTGGGCACCATGTAGTCCGGCAAACGCGCCGAAACCCAGTCGCTTAAACCCACCGACGTGGGTAAAGCGGGTGCCGACCGCTGCGCTATCGCGCGATGGATTGCCGTGGTCCCGACCTCTGTTTCACCAACGCGAGACTGGCACTCGAAGCGCTGCCCGCCAACGCGCCCCGACAGGTAGTAGTCAGGACATAGCCCATCGACGGTGCGCGACTCCCATGCGAGTTCGATGATCTCGTCTGCGGAGGCTTGCTGCCCACCGTCGGGCAGCGGCATAAAAACCGGTAACCACGCCTGCTGGGTCGAGAAGTAGTCAACACGACCGGCCTCTTGTGTGCCCAGGCGAGTCCACAGCAAAAAACCGTCCACCCGGCCGGCGCGATGCAACCTGAAGCGCGCGCTGCCCTGCAAGTCCGCTGGCAGCTCGCCGACAAAATCCAGCCGTTCAAAGCAAACCGGGTCCGACAGCAGGGCATCAGCTGTAACGTTTCGCACGCAAAGACGCAGATCAAAACGCCGGCCTGTCTGCGCATAGATCCGTTCCACATAGGTTGCCGCCATTGGCGCGAAGGCGGCATTCTCAACGAGCCCTTCGGGCAACTCAATGGGAGCGATTCTTGTCTCGCATAGCGCCGGGATGGCGGTCGCGTCGGTCGTAGTCAGTCGAAGCGCGGAATTCCACAGCGGCACGATGCCATCGGCGCTGCCAATATTGCCCACGATACCCTGCACAACCAGCTCTGCAGGTTCAGGCAGCTCCACATCGCGCAAATCCCCCTCGATTACCGTGATGCGTTCTGCGAGGCCCAGTTCCTCTATCGTGCGCCGCGCGCGGCGCGCTGCTGCAGGCAAGACCTCCACGGCGTAGACATGGGATGCGCCTGCCCGCAACGCCTCACGGGCGAGCAACGCCTGTTCCCCCGTGCCCATATCCAGCACAACCCTTCCCGGAGCACTCCGGGCCAGTTCGATCCGATAGTGCGCCAGGCGATCGGACTCGCTGCCCATCAAGTCGTATAGGAAAGTGTCATAGACCTGGTACGGACCAACGCTGGGCCAGAATTCAGGTAACTCCGCATCTATGCAATCCGCGTCATCAGCGCTGGCAACGTAGTAGCCAACCAGGCGCTCTGCACCCGCCCGGCCGCGCATCGCCACGGCGGCGGCCGCCACACCCGGATGGGCCTGAATCGCCGCCTCCACTTCAGCCGGCTCGAGTCGATGACCGCGCCATTTCAGCTGCGCATCTACCCGGCCCAGCCACTCCAGCGATCCATCGGCCCGGCGACGCAAATAATCGCCAGTGCGATACAGCCGCTGCCCGGGAAACGCGTCAACCGCGATGAACTTAAGCGCCGTCTGCGCGGGGTCGCCAACGTAGCCAAGCGACACCGCCCCGCCGCCGACAAACAGTTCGCCCTCGTCAGCTACCTCGCCTCTTGCGTTGATCAAATACAGTTCGGCGCGATCAAGCGGCTGGCCGAGACCCGGATCGCTCACCCCCGGCTTGAACTCCTGGCAGGTCAGCTGGCCCGCGGCTTCAGTGATTGCGTAAGTGTTGATGATGGAAACGTTGCTGTGCGGGTTGGCATCGAACCAGGGTTGCACGACGGCGGCAGAGGCCGGTTCACCGCTGAGGACAATCAGACGCACAGACGAGTTCGCCGCCATGTCAAATTGAGGCGTGAGCAGGTTCTGCGCGAATGCCGTCGGCGTCTGACTCAGAATCGAGACGTCGTGGGCATGGAGAAACTGGAACAGCCGCGCCGGGTCGGCTCGCACAGCCTGCGGCAAAACTGCTAACCGGGCTCCGTGCACCAGCGCGCCCCAAATCTCCCAAACCGAAAACCCGAAAGCGACGCTATGGCATTGTGACCAGCAATCGCGCTCGTCAAGCGAGTATCTGCGGGTGAACTCATCGAACAGACCAGCCAGATTGCCGTGGCTCACCAGTACGGCTTTGGGCTCGCCCGTAGAGCCCGAGGTGAACATCACGTAGAACGGATCGGTAGCGCGGGGTGGCTCAGCGGCGGGCTCGGGCGCGTCAGCAATGGTCTCGAGGTGTAGACGCGAACACGGCGCGGCTGCAAAAACACCATCCCAAATTGCGGTTGTCAGCACCAGCGACGGGCGCACCTTGTTGAGCAGCTGCTCAACGCGGATTTCGGGCTGCGTTACGTCTAGCGGCACGTAGGCAGCGCCCGCCTTGAGCACGCCCAGCATGGCGGCCAGAAAATCAGGCGGCCAGTCGCAGCCTATGGCAACCAAATCTCCAGAGGACACGCTCCGTGCATGCAGCGCTGCTGCCACCGACGACGACCGTCGATCCAACTCGGCGTAGCTCACGGGCTGACCGCTCCCAACCAAGGCAATCGCGCTCGGACGCCGCGCAACCTGCAGCCTGAACTGCTCGAGCAGGCCAGCGCGCTTCATCGACTGCATTCCAGCAAGATGATTGGAGGCGTGGCCAGATAGGCGGCGAAATACTCATCTTCGCTGCGTGCGACGGAAGCGCGGGTTAACGGATGCCACTGAATGACCTGAAAGCCGGCGTCTCGCAACGCGGTCTCGTACGTCGCACCTGAGTAGTAGTGAACATTAAAACTGAACACGCGCCTTCCGGCGATCATGCGATAGGTAATTTTCGTGCCTGAGCGTGCCTCGCCCTCGAGCGTCTTGCTAAAGCCGTAGCGAGCGTAGCCACCGCCCACTTCCTGCGGCACATCCGGGTTTTCATTCAGCGCGACGAAACGCCCGCCCGGAGACAAGTGCGCGGCGATCCGCGCACACATATTTCTTAGCCTGTCCTCGTTGGGCGCGTAGTGAAGGAGATAGGTTCCAGCGATGAGATCGAATTCACCCAGGTCGGGCAAGGCGGCCACATCGGAACACAGGTACTCAATGCCCAGTGGGTCGCGTTGCTCGGCCGCAGCGGCCATGGCCAGCATCTCGCCGGACACATCCACTCCCACGACGCGTGCCGCACCCCGCTGCGCCAGCAGGCGACTGTAGTAGCCATCGCCACAGCCAAGATCCAGCACGCGCAAGCCCCTGGGGTCGCCAATCAGACTCAGGAAGCACGGCGTCTCCAGCTCTTCGCGCAAACGCGAGGCACGCGTTTGCTGATAGTCGGCGGCGATCGCGTCATATTGAGTGCTCATGCGATCGCCTGCCGCGCGCTCCAGGCCTTGATCAACTCTAGACTCTCGGCCCGGTTTGCTCCGGTGCGCAGCTGCAACGTCCCCGGCGTACCCGGCAGCTCGCTGCGGCCGGTCAGCTGGGAAAAATCCGCGAGGCTGGCCGCGTAAACGACTTCTTCGACACCGGCATAGACACACGCCGCTGTGCACATTGCGCAAGGTTCAACGGTCACAAACAAACGCGCGCCATCAAGCCGTGTGCATCGCCAGCTTTGCGAGGCCTCGCGCAGCGTAAACAGCTCAGCATGCGCCGTCGGATCCATCGCCGCTACGACGCGATTGTGCCCGTCTATCCACTGTTCACCACGCACCAGGCACGCGCCAATCGGGACTTCCCCCGCCGCTAGCGCAAGCCGAGCCTGGGCGATAGCGCGAGCCATCCAGCCATCGTCAGTCTGGCTCATCCTCGCCCTGGTAGATGCATCCCGACGTGCAGGTTTCGTTAATCACTACTCGGGACAGCCCTGGTAACTTCGGTTTCAGTCGGCGCCAGATCCAGCGCGCCACTACCTCGCTGGTAGGATTTTCGAGGCCTGGCAAATCATTGAGGTAGTTGTGGTCGAGCTCTGCATAGATCGGCATGAAAGCGGCCTTGATATCGGCGAAATCCATGATCCAGCCGGTGTGCTCGTCGATCTGGCCGCTAACGTAGATGCTGCCTTTCCATGAGTGGCCGTGGAGCCGGCCACACTTGTGGCCGGGCGGCACGTTCGGCAGGACATGCGCCGCCTCGAAGATAAACTCCTTGTATATCTCCACGCTGATCTCCGTGGGTTCCGGGCATCAGTCCGACTGAGTGGTCTGACCAGCGGCTATAGCTGCTGTCCGGGCGAGTGGTTGTTGCGTTACCTGGCGGCGCCATTCTTAAGCGGGCGCCTGGGAAAGTATTGTGCTACAGCCACCACAGCGCCGCCAACGCGCATGGACGGCGGGCTGGGACGACCGATACCATGCCGCCTTTTACCGCAGGGGCGAACGGGCCAATGACCAAGGCAGGCGAAATCAAGACCATTAGCGTAATCGGCGGCACGGGCGCCTTGGGCGGCGGGCTGGCCAGGCGCTGGGCCGAGGCCGGGCTTGGAGTCATCATTGGGTCACGTCAGGCGGACAAAGCCGAGGCAGCGGCGGCCGAGCTGGCCGAGAGAACCGGTGCCGCTCGGATCGAGGGCATGGAAAATTCTGCCGCCGCCGCGGCAGGTGACATCGCGGTGCTGACTGTTCCCTTCGCGCACCAACAGCCCACCCTGGAGGTCATTCGCGATTCCCTGGCTGGCAAGATCCTGGTCGACGCCACGGTACCTTTGGTTCCACCGAAGGTTGCTCGCGTGCAGCTTCCCCCGGAGGGCAGCGCGGCACTGCTTGCACAGGCGATCCTCGGTGAAGGCGTCACGGTGGTCTCAGCCTTCCAAAACGTGGCTGCTGATTTAGTTGACAGCGATGCGACGCTCGACTGCGACGTGCTGGTCGCCGGCGACAAGCCGGAAGCCAGGGAAGCTGTAATACACCTCGCAAGTCTGGCCGGCCTGCAGGCCTGGCATGCCGGGCCCCTGGTCAACGCGGTGGCCGCCGAAGCGCTAACGTCAATTCTGATATTCATTAACAAGCGGCACCCGGGTAAGCACGCTGGGATTCGCATCTCGGGGCTCGATGGGGACTAGCGCTGCGGACACGCGCCTGACGCTCACGCCGCTCAACGGCATCCCGCTGGTCAAAGAGGGCGACGATCTTGCGCGAGTGATTAAGGATGCTCTGGACCGTTCCAGCCTCGTGCTTGTGCCTGGCGACGTGCTCGCGGTCGCGCAAAAAATTGTCTCGAAGGCCGAGGGACAAACGGTTCGGCTCAGCGATGTAACGCCCGGCGCGCAGGCCCAGTCGCTCGCGGCAACAACCGAAAAAGACCCGCGCGTGGTTCAGCTGATACTCGATGAATCCCGTGGCGTAGTGCGCAGCCGTCCCGGCGTCATCATCGTTGAGCACAGGCTGGGCATCGTGCTCGCGAATGCCGGCATCGACCGCTCCAACATTGATGACGACGAACAAGCTCTTCTGCTGCCGGTCAATCCCGATGCGTCCGCAGCACGTCTGGCAAGCGGACTCGCCGCACTCTCTGGCACCAAACCAGGCATCATCGTCACGGACAGCGTGGGCCGGCCTTTCCGCCTTGGCACCGTCGGCCTGGCAATCGGTTGCTCAGGCGTGCGCGCGTTAAATGATCTGCGCGGTCGTTCCGATTTGTTCGGCCGCGAGCTACAGGTGGCGGAGACGGCACCCGCCGACGCGCTGGCTGGCATCGCCGCCCTGCTCATGGGTGAGGCCGCCGAGGCCACGCCAGCCGTGCTGATTCGCGGCCTACCTGCCGCTGCGACAAATCAAACCGCAACAACCGTGCTGCGCCCCGAAGCCGAAGACCTGTTTCGATGAGCAGGCTAGTCGTACTTGCTGGCGGTGTCGGCGGTGCCAAGTTGGCGCTGGGATGTCAGGCGCTTTGCATGGGGGACGACCTGACAGTTGTCGGCAACGTCGGTGACGACTTTCACCACTGCGGGCTGCGCATCTGCCCTGACCTGGATACATTGATGTATACGCTTGCGGGCGTGGTCAATACAGAAACCGGCTGGGGCCGCGCGGACGAAACGTGGACCTGTTTGCAAACGCTCGCGGACTTAGGTGGCGAAGACTGGTTCCAGCTGGGTGATCGGGATCTGGCCGTGCATCTGCTGCGCACTGCCGAGCTGGCGAAAGGGCGCACGCTCACCGAGGTCACAGGTTCGCTCTGTGCCGCACTCGATCTCCCAACGCGCGTGTTGCCTGTCACCGATGCGTCGGTCGCCACCCGCGTCATTTCGGACCAGGGCGAACTGGCGTTTCAGGAATACTTCGTTCGCGAACGGGCAGAACCGATCGTCAAAAGCATCCGCTTCGCCGGCGCGGACGAGTCGGCACTCAGCCCGGAGGTTGCGGGCTTGCTTGCATCCGCCACGACCGAGGCCATCCTTATCGCGCCATCGAACCCATGGCTCAGTATTGATCCGATGTTGGCGGTCGGCGGCATGCGGGAGGCGCTGCGCAACGCGCCAGCCCCAGTGGTGGCGATTTCGCCGATCGTGAATGGGCAGGCTATCAAGGGCCCGACAGCAAAAATAATGCGGGAACTCTCACTGGACGTTTCCCCTCTGTCAGTGGCCAGGCACTACCGGGATGTCCTGGATGGCTTCATACTGGACAGCCTGGATCAGCAGCTGGCCGCCGACGTAAGCGCCGAGGGGCTGGCGGTCCTGGCCTGTCAAACCATCATGAATACGCTCGCGGATAAAAAAACCCTGGCCCAGGCGGCCCGCGCATTTGCAGCAGACCTCAGAGTTCACGCCAAAGGTAAGTGATGGGGGATGCACGATGAGGTTCGCGGCTCTGGTGCCGCTAAAGGACTTCGCGCTTGCGAAACAACGCCTGCGGCCGGTCCTGACCGACGCGGAATGCTCGGATCTCGCCCGGGCGATGCTTGACGATGTGCTGATCGCTCTGGGAGCCACACCGCAGGTTAGCGACGTTGCGCTCGTGGGCGGTACCGATGCCAGGCGCTATGCCACCCAGGAGGGGACCGGCTGGATAGAGGATGCCGGCTCGCTTAACGCGGCCATGAGCAACGCCGCGGCGCAAACCGCGCAACGCGGCGCGGAACGGCTGCTGATTGTTGCCGCCGATATACCGCTGGCCACCGCTGCCGATCTCAGCGAGCTACTCGAGCGCCACGCGGACGGCTTGACTATATGCCGGGCAGCCCGCGACGGTGGCACCAATGCGCTAGCGCTCACACCACCTGACGCACTCGAATTTCAATTTGGACCGGATAGCGCCCGGCGGCATCGTAAAGCGGCGCTGGCGGCGGGCCTGGAATCGCGCAGCCTCGCGCTGGAGAGTCTGCAGCGGGATATCGATACGCCCGACGATCTTAGCTGGCTGTGCCAACAACAGCAGAGCAGTCAAACCATCGAGTTTCTGGCCAACGCAGGCATAGCACAGCGGCTTATCAGCGCCAGTGCAAGAGCTGGGGTCAGCGGATGAACAAGCAATTCCGGCAGCTGGCTGAACTGCCCGACGATGAGGCATCACTGAGCTCGCTATGTGGCGAGGCAGCAGCATTGCGGGATGAACACTTTGGCAACGTCCTGACCTACTCACCAAAAGTTTTCATTCCGCTTACCGAACTGTGCCGTGACGTTTGTCACTACTGCACTTATGCAAAGACGCCCCGACGTATGGCCCAGGCGTACTTGAGCCCGGAACGCACGCTGGAAATTGCCAGGGCCGGTCGCGATGCAGGCTGCCGCGAGGCGCTCTTTACTTTGGGTGATAAACCCGAACTGCGTTACCGGTCAGCGCGCGACGCGCTGGCGGAACTCGGCCACGGCACCACGCTCGAATACCTTGCCGCGATGGCGCTGATGGTCCGCCGCGAAACCGGACTGCTGCCGCACCTCAATCCGGGAGTTATGGAACTGGATGACATTGAGAAGCTGCGACAGGTTGCTCCGTCGATGGGCATCATGCTGGAAACGTCGTCAAATCGACTAAGCCAGCGCGGCGGCCCGCATTTCGGCTCGCCAGACAAAGCGCCTGAACGCCGGCTGGCCACCATCGCCGCCGCCGGTGCAGCCAACGTCCCGATGACCAGCGGCATCTTGATCGGTATTGGCGAAACGCGGCTCGAACGCATTGAGAGCCTGCTCGCCCTGCGCGAACTGCATATGCAATTTGGCCACATTCAGGAAATCATCGTGCAGAACTTTGTGCCCAAGCCGGGGACGAAGATGGCAGACCAGCCTGCGGCGAGTGAGCACGAACTGCGCTGGAGCATTGCGGCGGCACGGTTGATATTCGGGCCGGAGATGTCGATTCAGGCACCGCCCAACCTGAGCCCGGGCCGGCTGGCCGGGCTGATTGATGCGGGCATCAACGACTTCGGTGGTGTGTCGCCTGTCACGCCTGACCACGTCAACCCCGAATCGCCCTGGCCCGCTCTGGACAGGCTGCGGGAAGCCGCCGCGCGGCAGGGCAAAGCGCTCACACCACGACTTACTGTTTACCCAGACTACATAGCCGCGCGCGACCGCTGGATCGACCCAGCGCTGCACGGCACGGTACTCCAGCATGCTGACGCCTGCGGGCTGGCGCGCGAGGACAGTTGGTCGGCAGGCACGAGCACGCAGGTGCCGCCGTTGCCGAACGGCTCACCGCGACGCGGTAACAACCTGGCCACAGTGCTCGACCATGCCGCGTCCGGCTCAGATCTCGACGAAGATCAGGTAACGCAACTGTTCGCAGTCAGAGGCGACGAACTACAGGCCGTGCTGTCAGCAGCTGACGAGCTGCGCAGGCACGTCTGCGGCGACACCGTGACCTATGCCGTTAATCGCAACATCAACTACACGAATATCTGCAGCTTCCAATGCCGTTTCTGCGCCTTTTCCAAAGGCACAGGTCACGCCGATCTGCGCGGCAAGCCCTACGTGATCGATCTCGACGAAATCAGCCGCAGAACCGCAGAAGCCTGGGCAAGAGGCGCCACCGAGATCTGTCTGCAGGGTGGCATACATCCCGACTTCACCGGGCGTACATACGTGGAAATCTGCCGCGCAGTAAAGCAGGCCGCGCCGAATATTCACGTACATGCGTTTTCGGCACTTGAAGTCACTCACGGCGCGCAAACCTGCGGTCAGTCGATACCGAAATTTCTTGAGCAGCTGCAGGCTGCGGGCCTGGGCAGCCTGCCGGGGACGGCGGCTGAGATACTCGATGACGAAGTGCGTCAGAGAATCTGCCCAGACAAGCTGAACACCCGTGAGTGGCTTGGTGTGATCGGTGCAGCACATCAGGTCGGACTACCGACGACCAGTACGATGATGTTCGGGCATCTGGAAAGCCCGCGGCACTGGGCGCGCCATCTGCTTCTGTTGCGCGACCAACAGCGCCTGACTGGCGGCATCACGGAATTCGTACCGCTGCCGTTCGTGCACAACGAGGCTCCCATGTTCAGACGAGGTCAGTCGCGCCCCGGGCCCACCTTCCGCGAGGCGGTGCTGATGCACGCGGTTGCGCGGCTGACATTGCACCCGGTCATTCAAAATATCCAAACGAGCTGGGTAAAACTGGGGCGTGACGGGACACAGGCCTGTCTTGAAGCTGGCGCCAACGACCTGGGCGGCAGCCTGATGAATGAATCGATATCGCGGGCGGCGGGCGCCAGCCATGGCCAGGAGTTTCCTCCTCAGGAGATGCAGGATTTCATTCTCGGGCTAGGCCGTGACGCGCGTCAGCGCACTACCTTGTACGCCGACGTGCCGACTGAACGTATTGCAGCTGCCGCGCAGGCTGGCCCTCTCGAGTCACCTCGGCTGCAAATGGCAGAGCAGCTCCTCTACCGGCGTCGCGACAGCGCCGCACAGGTCAATCCTTAGTCGCAATAACTCCGGCGTGATCGCGGTCAGATGCGCGACGGGTGCCGCCACGCAGAAACCGTGCTTCGAGGACGCGCAGACCAGCTTCCTCGCAGCTACGGCTGAGCAGATCGGGATCCTGAGGATTGATGAAGCGCGGATGTTCAGCAGCATCGGTTCCCGGCGGCAGCAAGCTCGCATAGTCGGCGAAAAAACCCGGCCAGCGCTCACCTGCAGCTTTACGCCGCTCGTAGTCCGGCGCTGCTGACTGCCAGGGCCCCGTGTACGGAGAATCGGCGATCAGAAAAACCCGACCGCCTGGCACCAGCCACTCGCGCATCTTCTGCACGGTCGTGTCAATGTCATCGCCGGTTAAGAAATGCAAAACACGTGCAGCAAGGATCGCGCCAAAACTGGCCTGCGGAAACTCGACGTCGGGAAGCGCGCCAGCCTGAGTCCGCACCTGCGAACGCCGCTTTGCCGGCACCCGGGCCGCCAGAATCTCCAGATGCTTTGGCTCAAGATCGCAGGCCAGTACTCTCGCCCCCCGCTCCACCGCAGCCAGGGTCGCAATGCCGTACGCGCAGCCAATATCCAGCGACTCCTCATTGATCTGCCCGGCATACTCGGTAAACGCCGTGGAAAAATCATCCAGCGATTCCGTCATCCACCCTGTGTTGTTAAGCGTTGGAATCAGGCCAGGAACGGGTGACTCGGGAAGTTCACCCTTCTCATCATCAGTTGACATGTTGAGTACCTACTTCTCGCAAGGCGGGCAACACGCGCTGACCGAGGCGCCGTATCGACTTGTGCGGTTCTGCGTAGAGCCGCAGTGAGATGGCCGACAAGCCGGCGTCCGCGAACTCCGCCAGCCTGGTGACGACTTTATCGATCTGGGCCGTGCTCGCGCATAGCGTCACATTGTCGACTAGCGCGTCGAGCACGGAGTCGGATACACCGCTCACGTTCGAGCTACCCTCACGGAAAGCCAGTACAAAGGCTTCACGACTGTTCATGATCAACTCCACGTCCTTCTCGTGGAGGAATTCGCGCAGCAACCATGGCCTGAAGATACCTCGCAACAGCAGCCAACGCCTTGCTTCGTGACGCGCCTCAGCAAGATCGTCGTAAACGTGCCAGGCGGTGAAAGCGTTAGTTGAAAAATCCCCTGGCCCTCGTGCCTTCATGCCGGCCTGCGAGGTCAATGCCGAGTCCAGTTCTCGCAGGGCCGATTGCAGCAAACTGACCGGCATGTCGCTGGTCATGATGCCATCGGACACCCTGGCCGCCATGCGCAACATTTGCTGCTGGCTCGCGCCCACATAAATGGGTGGCGCCTCCGCCTTTAGCCAACCCAGGTTCAGTTGCCTGACGGTGTAGAGATCACCGCTGTAGCTAAACTCTGCTCCACGCGCAGCGGCTCGCAGTATTTCCACGCATTCTGCAACGGCGCGGACGCGTCGCCCTGGTTCTATGTCGAGTGCCTGCAAGGCCTCGCCGCCGCCGCCGATAACGATCCGGGCGCGCCCCGCGGCCAGCTCGTTCAGCGTTAGCAAGGAGGACGCAATACGCACGGGGTGCGTGTCGAAGGGATTCACCGCCACGGGGCCCAGCAACAGTCTCCGGGTTGCCTGGGCCGCAGGCACCAAATTCGCATACGGGTCGCGTGAGTCCAGCAGGCTGGATACCCAGATGCCGCGGATCCCTTCAACTTCAGCCTGCACGGCCAGATCCGCCAACGTCGCGGCGGGCGCCCGTGTATCGAGAATCAGATCAAGCTGCATCGGGTGGTTGCAGCAACGGCAGCACCTCTTCCGAGAGCGCTTCCATCTGCTCGACGAAGTCCCACAGCGGGTTTAGAACGATCATCTGCGCACCCGCATTGATGACGGTCTGCAAACCTGCCGCCACCTGCTCCGGCGCACCCCACGCGCAGATATCGGCAACGAAATTCGGGTTGCTTTCCAGCATCCACGGATAGCGTGATTGAAAGAATTCATCCAACCGCGACTTGGCGCGCGCGGCATCCGCATCGACGGCCAGATAAACCCGTTTCGATATAGGCAGCGTCCCCGGGTCGCGACCGCATTGCTCAACTGACTGGCGCAGTATGCGGACGTGTGCCGCGAAATCATCGTTGGTTGTCGGCCCGGCGCCCATGTAGCCATCCGCATTCCGCGCCGCGCGCGCCAGCGCGTCGGGATGCTGGCCACCGAACCAGCACGGCAGCGTAGGCTGCTGCACGGGCTTAGGCTCCATTGCCGTATCGTTCAGCGTGTAGAACTCGCCGTCGAAAGTCACGCGCGACTGAGTCCACAACAACCGCATGACTTTCAAACCCTCATTGAAACGGCGCAGTGCCGTGCCCGCGCTCGTACCGAAGATCTTGAAATAGCGGTCGCCGGCAAACACGGGGCCCAGCCCCAGGCCGAGTATCGCCCGGCCATTACTCATGTGATCAAGCGTGCCGGCTGCCTTGGCCAGCTCTACGGCATTGCGAATCGGAAACACCAATACAGATACGCCCAGCTTCAGGCGGCTTGTCACGGCGGATGCGTAGCAGAGCAGGCTCATCGATTCGAGTAGTGGGACGTCGCCGGCCACCTGATCCTGCACCCAGGCGCTGTCGAAACCCAGCGCTTCGGCACGCTGCACTGTCCGCCTGACCAGCTCCATGTCAGCCTTGCCATCCATAAAGACCTGCGGAATGGGAATCCCAAACCGCAGCGCCGGCGCGCTCACAGCAGTTCTTCGGCAAGCAGCCTCAAGGCTTCGGTGCTTGCGCCGCCGACAAGCAACGATCCGATCTCGCCGCGCGCACCGGCAACTCGCCAGCGCTGCAGCTGATCACGAATTCGATCCGGAGGGCCGATTAGCGCGCAATCGTCAATAAGCTGATCGGGTACCGCAGCCGCGGCCTCGCGCTTGCGGCCCGCGAGGTAGTGGTCCTGAACTTCACGTGCCTGCGCCTCGTAGCCCATGCGGATCACATACTGGTTGTAGAAGTTCCGCTTGCGAGCCCCCATCCCACCAACGTACAAGGCCAGATGCGCGCGCACTGGTGCGCGGCACGCTTCCAGATCGTCACCCATCACGACCTGCACGAACGGAGCCACCTCAAAGTTGTCGAGCGACTTTGGCGCGTCGGCTTTTGCAAAACCTTCATTGAGATAGTCGCCAATCAGATCGAAGCGATCGGGGTTCATCCAGATCGGAAACACACCATCTGCAACCTCGGCCGATGTGCGCAGGCCGTTCGGCGTGATCGATGCGGTGTAGATCGGCATCTGCGGATCGCCGTGCAGAATGCTCTTCAGGGGAATGCCCAATCCGGTCGCATCCTCACCGGTGTAGGGAATCTGGTAATGGTAACCAGAGTGCTCGAGCGGGCCCTTACGTGCCAGCACCTGACGAATGATGCTGATGTACTCGCGCGTGCGCGTCATCGGGCGTCCGTAGGGCACGCCATACCAACCCTCGACCACTTGCGGACCCGACGGGCCGATGCCCAACACAAAACGGCCGCCAGACATTGCGTTCAACGTCATCGCCGTCATGGCGGCACTGGTAGGCGTTCTGGCAGGCATTTGCATGATGGCTGTGCCAACGCGGATGCGCTCGGTTAGCGCGAGAATCCAGGCTGCTGGTGAAACGGCATCCGAGCCGTAAGCCTCAGCCGTCCACACCGAGTCGTAGCCGAGCCGCTCTGCCTCAAGAATCTGCTCCATGGGCAACTCGACCTGCGCCGGCGAATAGCCAGCCATTAACCCCAATTTCACCGCTGTCTCCCCCGTGCGCTGTGTGGCTATTGTTGTTTGACCTTGGAGTCTAGCAGCACGCGGAATCTCGCTGATTCAACCAGGGCTGGCGCCAAAACGTCGCCCTATCTGCAACGGCGCGGGCAGGCGAAGCCGAAGTGCGAATACAGCTGCCCACAGGGAGCCACCAGAAGGAAGTTTGCGCCGAAGCGCGCTCGCGCAAGTGGGCAGAGCTTTTACAGGGCGCGGCTGCGGGAAGCCTGACGGAGGAATAAAACGCCGCGGAGCAAGCCGTCCGACTTAAGGCTTCGCCGGGCCGCGCCAATGGAATGCAGGCCGACGGCGCTCAGTCAGCAATCCAGCGCGAAGTCTCCGGCGTCTTTATCGTCCGCACGGGAGGCGTGCTGCCTCAGGGCCTGCAAACGTGAAGTGAGTTCGTCACGCTCTGCGGCGAGGCGGTCAATCTCATCCTGCACCGCATCGGAACCCGCCTGAGCCAGGCTTAGTTCAGTTTCCACGTCACGCAGCTTGACCTGAGCACGGATACCCTGCTCTGCCCGGTCGCTCAGCTCAGTCCGCAGACGCTGCGTCTTTTCGCACTCGTCGCGAAGCTGTTCGCGCAGAGACTGAGTCTCACTGGACACATCAACCTGCGTTTCCCTGAGCGCTTCGATTTCGGCATGTAGTTCGGCGACGCGCAGTTCACGCTGATCTAACTCCAACGTGGCCTCTTCCAGCTTCTTTTGTGCGACGCGCAGCTCGGCATCCATGGAGCGCATACGCCGATCACGGTCGGGTTCTTCGAGGGGCACTTTGGCCCGGCGGGTTAGCAAGGCGCCAACCTTGGCCACGACGTAGCCGGCTACGAAGGCCAATGGACCGAGCACCAGCGGCGTGTCGAATGGACTTAACATAACAAAGTCGCCCCGCATGTGGGACGCATTTGAGTCTAGGCACAACTTGCGCGTGGCTCCGCGCGTTGAGTCTCAGTTTACGGAGCGTCAGGCACCCGGCCTGGCCGTTAGCTTGTGCGGAAACTCTGCTTCCATGAAATCCAGCAGTTCGCGAGGGTACTGCGTCACTGAATCCAGCTTAACTGCCGGGCCAGCCCACAGGGCGTGACCGCCGAGATCCCCCATACCCAGCCAGGGAAAATACGGCGACACGTAAGTCGGCGCTGCGGTGGTGTAGACCTTAGGCTGCGAGGGATCATGCAGCTCGGCCAATGCGCCCCGCACGATCTGATGCTCACCCGTGGGTGAGCCTGCCGGGTAAGCGCGCCGCATGGTTAACCAAACGTGTTCGCCCGACTCCTGCCAGTTCAGCAAATCCGTGATTGAGGCACCTTCCGGCAGTGGTCGGGAGTCATCTGACCGCTTGAAGCCGTTTACCGAATAAATGTAGTGCGCTTTGACTGAAATGGAATTCGCCGATACTTCGCTGGTGATGCCAGTAATCGGATTCGTGAAGGTTCTGAGCCGCTTACCGGTCTTGCGATCGCGAAAGAAACTCACGGTAGCGCCGTACGCGAAATAGCGCCCATCGGGCTGACGCTCGTAGTAGTCGATCTCGGAGCCTTCAAAATCGACCATCGGCATGGGTGCCTGCCCGGGCATCACCGCGTAGATCGTGCCGTAATACCAGTGCGGCACATCTTCCGCTTCGAGGCTGCCGCGCATCTTGACCAGCGCAGTCAAAGCGTCCTCAGGAGCCTGAAGATCCAGACGATGGCGTACCTTGGAGCCGTTGCAGGCCTGCAGGCCCACACTGAGGCCCGCGGCACCCAGACTCGCCAGCAAGCGGCGGCGACTCAACATGCTCAAGCGGCGCCCGTGCATGTCATTCTGGCAGCGCGTACGCGAGTAGATAGTCGTCAACACCCTTGGCGTCGTACCAGCTGTGTCCGCCAGCGGCGAACACCACGTACTGCCGGCCATCGACGACATACGTCATGGGCGTAGCCTGAGCCGAAGTAGGTGCCCGGGTCTCCCACAGCCGGTCTCCGGTGTCGATATCGTAGGCCCTGATACGCGAGTCGGTGGTGGCACCTATAAAGATGAGTCCACCCGCCGTGATGATCGGACCACCCGCCGACGGTGTACCGAAGTTCAATGGAATGGGCACGGGCATCAGCTTATCGAGCACGCCGAACGGAATCTTCCATTTGATCTCGCCCTCCGCCATATCCACCGCCATCAACATGTTCCAGGGCGGTTCCGTGCAGGGCGAAAAAGACGGCGATAGCAGCGGACCCTGTTCAACACCATAGGGCGTTCCGCCGATGTAACCGGGCCCCTGCATGGGCGCGCCAGCCGCGGGATTTGCTGCTTCCTCAGGATCGATCTCATCCTGTGGAATCAGGCGGACGTAGTAAGGAATCTGAGAAACCGGTGTCACCAGCAGATTCCGGCGTGGATCGAATGCACCACCACCCCAGTTGCTGCCACCCCCGGGCTGCGGAAACATGATCGTCCCGGTTGTCATCATGGGTTCGTAGTGACCACCGTGACGCATAGAGGCGATTTTGTCCCGGCAGTAATTGCGATCAAAAACAGTAAAGCCCCAGGCGTCGTCAGGTGAGATCTCGTTGCGAACCAAAACGGGTGGCTTTACCGGGAAAGGCTGGGTGGGTGACAACACCTCGCCTTCGATGTCCGTGTCAGTTGGCACCGGACGCTCCTCAATCGGGAACAGCGGCTCGCCCGTCTCGCGGTTAAAGACAAACACCATGCCGGTTTTGACGAGCTGGATTACCGCAGGGATCGTTTCTCCGTCCCTGGTGATTTCTGCGAGGATCGGCGGTGAACCGACGTCACGATCCCACACGTCGTGATGCAGGGTCTGAAAATGCCAGACCACTTCCCCGGTAGCTCCGCGCAAGACCACGAGCGAATTGGCGTAGTTATTGTCACCGGGACGATGCACGCCCCAGTAATTGGGTGCGGGTCCAGCGGTCGGAATAAACAGCAAGTCCCGCTCGGCATCGATAGTCATTTCAACCCAGTTGTTGGCGCCACCCACATCCTGAGGCGTGGGCTGCAGACCTGTTGAAGCGTCGCGTACCAGCGGGTCGAACACCCAACGCAGTTCTCCGCTACGCGTATCGAAGCCGCGCACCGCGCCATTCACCGAGCTGGCGCTCTTGAACTTATTGGACGTGGAGCTGACCGCGACGATGTCGCCGATGACTGTAGGTGGCGCAATGAGCTGCGTTGCCTCGGCACCGTCGGCCGGGCTCATCTGAAGCAGCAGCGGATCGATATCGACCGTGCCCCCCTCGCCGAAGTCGCTGCAGGGTTGGCCATCTCTGGCATCGATTGCGATCAGGCGCTTGTCGGCGGTGGCGATATACAGCCTGAATTGACAGGCAGCGTCAGCCTCTGGCTTCGCCTCCTGCCATGGCGCCAGCCCGCGGCACTTGAATCGCCCCGCTAACGGACGCTTGTCGATCTCCGGGTCGTACTCCCACCGCTGTTCGCCGGTGGCCGGATCCAGCGCGATGACACGCTGAAACGGGTCGCACACGATAAGGTGACGCCCGGCAGCTTCCGGCAGCAAGATCGGCGTTGCCTGAAAATCGATGAACTGCTTGAGCGTTGGGTTGTTCCTGACTGCACCCGTGCGGAACTGCCAGGCCAACTCCAGATCAGCCACGTTGTCACGATTAATTTGATCGGCTGTGGAAAACCGGCTGCCCCCCGGGTCGCCGCCAACGGTTGGCCAATTCTGGGCGTTGGCGTATCCGCCGGGCTGCCCGAAAACCAGCACGGCCAACACTGGCAACAACCGTTTGAAACTCATACCTGTCAACCTGGCAACGCGCATTCCGGCCAGCATTATTCACTGGCACCGAAGTTGTTGCCAGCGCGAGACATCAACCAGGTCGCAAGGCGGACTATTGCGGAACTGCGGGTGCCAGGTCTCTCGGGAACCGCTCGGTGATCATCATCATGGGGCGGTCTTCAGCGAAAACCCGGTAACTGCGGACAACGAACATCCCCGAGCTTAAACGGGCAACGGGTTCTGGCGGTGTGGCGGCCGGCTCGAGACCGTACCAGAGCGCTTCCCGTCGAGTTTCCATCGCACTATCGACGAGAATCTTGCCGAGTCCCTCCGGTTCGTTTTCGAGCCCCGCGCGCATCGCCGATGTCAGTCGGCCGGGCACAATGACGGACTCCGCATAGGCAAAGAGCTTTCTGCTATGCATGCCGGTCAGCATGACCTGCCGGTGAATCGCCACGTCCTCGGCAGCGCAGACCAGCCAGCCTGCCGCGGCACCTGCCGGCGCCTGCCGCTGCCCAAGGCGTTGCACGGCAACTGGTTCGCCGCAGTAAGCCTCAAGCACGCGCGTGACTGTGCCGTCCGTCACGAGCAGAACCCGCAGCAGTGGCGTCAGGTCGCCAACATTGAGTGGTTCAAGCGTCACGGGCCGTTCGCGCATGGCCTTAAAAACGCCTCGCGCGGGATCAAACTCGTCGGCCGGCTGTGTGGCTTGGACCATCGCTGGCATACCCCTGGCTCTTGCCGTTACATGAACGGCCGCGGACTATAGCAGGGCTCTATACTGAGACTCCTGTGAATTGCATGCGATCAACGCAATGTCGAATAGCATTCATCGTCACTTCGCAACCGTCGACGGCCGGTGGGGGACTCGTCAGGTTCACTACCGTCAGGCCGGCGACGGTCCCAGTGTCGTGCTGCTGCACCAGTCACCGCAATCGTCGCGCGAATTCGAACCCCTGATAGCTGCCTGGTCCCGCGACTTCACGGTGATTGCACCTGACGCGCCCGGCTACGGACAGTCCGACCCACTGCCAGGCGGCAACGCAACGATGCAGGACTTCGCCGAGGCGGTGATTGAATTCGGCGACGCCATCGGGCTTGGGCGCTTCGGCCTGTATGGCTACCACACGGGCGGCGGCATGGCAGTGGCCATCGCTGACCAGTACCCCGATCGGTGCGCGGCGGGTGCCGTCAACGGCCTCGTCATGCCAACCGATGCTGAGCTGGCCGAGATTCTTGAACACTATCTGCCGCCATTTCAGCCGGCCTGGGATGGCAGCCACCTCACGTGGCTGTGGGCGCGTCTGCGTGAACAAACCATCTTCTTTCCTTGGTTCAGGCGGACGCTGGGCAACCGCATGGACTTCAGCATGCACGAACCAGAGGCTCTGCACAGAAATCTGCTCGAGTTTCTCCGTGCCGGTGATCATTACCGGACCGCCTATCGCGCCGCCTTTGCCTACGACGCTGCACCATCACTTGACCGGCTCACGGTGCCGACGCTGATCACTGCCGCCGAGCTCGACCCGCTGGCGGCACACCTCAAGCGCATTGGCGAGCACGCCGACTGCGTCGTCGTTGACGTCTCAACCGACCATGACGCGGCGGTTGAACGCGGCAGACTGCAGCTGCTCAAGCACCCGGGCGACGCCCCGCGGCCAACGACTGCGAGCCGTCCATTGAGCCATGGTCTGTGGAACGACAGCGTCGGGGTAAACGATGCGTCGGTGCGGCTCCGCCGTTGCGGGGAACATCCAAATTACCTGGTGATTCACGACGCCGGCGGCTCGTCGCTCACGGTCGATCACCTGCTAACCGCACTCGAGCACGCTGCCGCTTTTGACCTGCCAGGGCATGGGGAATCGGGCACGCCCAACTCAACCGGCATGGAATCCTGCGTGCAGGCAACGCGGAGCCTGTTGACCATGATGCCGGACGCACCGCATACGCTCGTCGGCACCGGCGTGGGCGCCTGGGTCGCACTGCGCGTTGCAGCAGCCCCTCCACCCGGGCTCAAGGCGGTGGTCCTCCACGAGCCGCCACTGCTGGACAGCGCGCGCAAAGATCTGTTTCGGCAGTCCGGCTTTCCAACACTGGTGCCAGATTGGCACGGAGGTTATTTAAGCCGCACGTGGCATATGCTCAGGGACGCTCGCCTTTACTTTCCCTGGTTCGGGCGCGACCGGTCATCCATTCGTTGGACAGAACCGTCTTTGGATGAGCAGGAAATCACGCTTGAGGTGCGCGAAAGGCTGCTGGCCGAAGGCCACTGGCAGGCGCTGGGCCTGGCCGCCCTGGAGTTTGAGCCAGAGCCCGCGGTGACGGGCTCGCGCCTGCCGGTCCTGCTGGCGGTCGGCCCCGACAGCCCCCTTGGCGACGCGGCACAAGCGCTCGCGGAGGCAAACGGAGCGCATTTTCTGGTGCTGCCCGCAACCGCCGACCAGTGGCCAGATGCGCTGAATGCGGCGCTTGCAGCGCTTCGCCCAAGTTGACCTCTGGATGGCCAGCCTTATACTGCGGCCAAGGTTGGGGGGAGCAACTCCGGCTTCTGTGCCGGACAAACATTAAGAATTTCCAGCCTGGGGGCATCACCGGACCAAGCGGCCTGGGCGGACCACCGCTCTAGATCTAGCCGCGGCCGGCACGCACTAAGTGAGTTTTTGAGGAGGCTCTTTGATGAAACGGTTTCTGATCGCAGCACTGCTGCTGCCGGCCCTCGCGACGCAGGCCCAGGACGATGCGCAGTCTGGTGGTCAATGGCGAATCGGCTTAGGTCCGACATTCGGCAACTACGAAACCGACGACAATCTGGTCGATGACAGCACGATTGGCTTCCAGCTAAGCGCCACTTACCTTTTCAACGACTGGTTCGGTGTTGAGGGTGCGTACCTGAACACTTCGGATTTTGAAACGACCGTACGTCCCGGCACGTTCGGGAATGTGCCGGCCGGCGGCACGGTCCAGGACTCCTTAAGCGGATTCAGTATCGGCGGTACCATCCTGCTTCCGTTCAGCATTGAGGACATCAGTCTGTTGGTCAAAGCCGGTTTTTTTGACTTCGACCTCGACCGCGTCGTTACCGGAGCCGGGACCTCCAGCGGCGCAGCCGATGGTGGCTACGTTGGTGGCGCCGGCGTCATCGAAATTACCGAGAGCTGGGCTATCCGCGGCGACCTCGTCTATTACGATGCGGACGGCGCAGAACTCTGGAACGTGGTGCTCGGCGCGGAGTATCGATTCTAGGCCGTTACAACGGCAACGAACGAACCAGCCGGGCGTCCCTCTGCGGGACGACCCGGCTTTTTTGTGACCCGGATCAGACCCAGGCTGGTGATGGCCGCTAAAGCTCGACTAGCGCCTTGCCAAAGTTTTCGCCTCGCATCAGCCTGCAAAACTGCTGGCCGGCTGACTCGATACCCGAAGCACAGTCTTCCAGAATCTTAATCGCCCCGCGCTCAACGAGCGGCTGAAGCTGGGCGACGAACTCCGAGCGCTGTGCCTCGAAGTCATAAACGACCAGACCCTTGAGCACGGCCCGCTTAAGGATGGGCAGGCCAATATAGAGATCCTTGCGTTGCGCAGGATCGTTGTACGAGCTCATTAACCCACAAAGAATCACCGTGCCATAGGGCCGCAGTACGCCCAATGCATCCATGAGCATCTGCCCGCCGACATTGTCGTGATACACATCGGCCCCGTCAGGCAGGACCGCGGCGAGTGCTGAAAGAAACTCCGGCGCCTTGTAATTGACCGCCGCCTCAAAACCCAGCTCGCCGGTAAGGTAAGCACACTTCTCGTCTGATCCGGCGATACCGACAGCCCGACCTCCCATTTCACGCGCAAGCTGACCTGCGGTGGCGCCAACGGGCCCGGCCGCTGCCGATACGAGCACCGTTTGTCCGGGTTGCACCTCTGCCAGTCGTGCGACACTGGCCCACGCCGTCAGTCCCGGCATACCGAGCGCGCCAAGCCAAACGGAAGGCGGCAAGGTCGATTCAGGCAGGCACTCCACATCATCGACCGCGGCCACCGAGAACTCCTGCCAGCCGCCTGCATGGCGGACCCAGGCACCCGAGGGAATGGACGTCTGGTTGGACTCGATGACTTGCCCAACCGTCTCGCCCCCGGGCATATCGCCCTCGCCCAGCGGACCGCCTGGACCGCCGTGGCGCCCACCAATCGCCGCGCGCTGATAAGGGTCCAGCGACAGGTACCGGTGGCGGACCAGCACCTCGCCCGGTTGCGGTTGAGCGACCTCCTCAGGCTCGACGCGAAAGTCGTCGGCCACGGGAACCCCGGCGGCGAGTGGGCGGTTGAGTACGCAGCGTTTATTGATCATTGGGCAGTTGCGGGGGTCCACCTATCGGACGATGGCAGTCAGCCAATCGCGTTGCCGTGCCAGCTTACGGCACTTCCGCTAGAATCCTTCGGCTCGCCGGCGTTCGTCGCGGCGCCAACTCTAAGCAATATGCCCGGTTACCCTGATTGGCGCCGGCAAAGAATAACTGATCCACGGGAAACCCCACATGACCGCCAAGTTTGAAACCAATATCGATTTCTTTAATCCAGTCTGGAACCGCGACACCTGGGCGCGAATTCAGGGCGACCTGAACCCAGAGAATGAACGCATATGCTACTGCGCGGGAGAAGTTCTGGGCGTGAAGCCAGGCGAGGCTGTTAAGCCCCTGTGCGGCTTTGAAACTTTTCTGGCGACCCGGCTGGTGCCGCAGGAAGACGGCACGATTCGCCGCCTCAATAAAGAAGTCATTTACTACACGAATTTGATGAACGGCAAGATTCCGGCCCAGCCTGGCGACCGGCGAATGATCGATACGTGGACGGATCCGTGGACCGGCGAGGAAGTCAAAGTCGTGCACGTCGCCAATGATCCTTTCAACTACACAATCAGCGAGTTTCTGATTCTCGCGCCGGAAGATTTTCCGAAAGACGGCTCCAAGCCCGAACCGCGCAAGATCCCCCTGATCTTTCCGTGGCGTCGGATCGCCGACAAGCTTGTCCTTACGACTGATATGCACCTGCACTATCCCAATGCGCTGCAGCCTGAAGAGTGGCCGCGTGAGTCCAGCGGTAAGATGGCCCAGGTGTCGGAGATGATGCGCTACTGGGTTGACGTCGCAGACGTCGAAAACCCTAACCTCACGGCGGTACCCTTTACGGGCACCTGGAATCGCGTCACGCCCTGGCTCCCGTGGATGCTCAAAGGCCAGGAAGAGGGTCACTGTGTTTACGTGGGCGTAATGACCGCTGGTAATTCCTTCGACATTGTTCCTGAGCACGTCGTGGAATTCACGAGAGAGCGCTACCCGCACATGCTGGGCGCGCCCACTGAAGACTACGGACCGAGCATCTCCAGTCTCGAGTATTACGCCCGCGAGCAGACGCCGGCGCCGGCTGTTGGCTAGAACAACGGGCTAGAGACGCGGCGAACGACCGGCTGGACTACCGGCCTGTCGGTCGTCCGCCTGCCGAAGCGAGCGTCACTGGACATCGTTCAGTGCGACTGTTGCACGTGTCTGATACCCGGAGGCTGAGATGAAAAAAGAAGCCAAGATTAAGCCGTTCTGGTACTCCGACGTCTGGCTGTTTCCAAAGCTCATCACCATCGTAACGACGCTGGATGAGCAAGGGCGTGTTAACGCCGCTCCATATTCACACATCATGCAGTACGACGTGATGGCAAAGAATGCCCGTATGATCGTGGGCTTCAGGCAGGATTCGCATTCATTCAAAAACATCAAGGCAACCGGGGAGTTCGTTGTTAACTGCCCGTCCGCCGAACATCTCGATGAGATGATGGAGACTGCCAAGTTCTATCCCGAAGGCGTCAACGAGCTTGAGCATACGGGCCTGACAATGATTCCCTCGCTCAGGGTAAGCCCGCCCAGTATTAAGGAGTGCCCGCAGATTGCCGAGTGCTCAGTCGATGAGGTTATTCACCTGGAAAAGAGCAGCGGCATCATTATCGGCAAGATTGAAGCACTGGTATTCGATGAGGAACTAATCGATCTGCCCCGAGAAGAGCGCATCCGCCGCATGAACCTGCCCATTGGGTTGGGCGACGAAAGCCGCATGGACTACTTCCACGGGGTCAACTACGACATCACCATGCATAAACTTGGCGAGCCCAAGGATGCATTTAAGGGCGGCGAGGTTCAGCTTGGCATGACCTGGGAAGCGGATGCCTTGCAGAGTCTGATGACTATTCCGCCGGGCGTGCGCAAGATGGTGACAGATCAAACCGAGAACTTTGCCCAGGAGCAACAGCAGGACAAAGTTACCCTGGCACTGTTTCAGCAGCTCGCCCGGGAAGCCGGCATGAGTGACGAATTCTTCGACCGGTTCCGCGCAAAGTAGACTGGCTAGCCCTGCCCCGCCACGGCCATGCGCATCCAGCTAATCCTGGAACCTGACTCTGCTGAAGAGTTCCGCCGCCTCGGACGACTGGCCGAGGCGCTGGGCTTTGACGCAGTTTGGACGGCAAATCATCTGTCGGCGCGCGACCCCTTCTTGAGCTTCGCGCCGCTTGCCCTGGATTCCTCAAGCCTCCGCATGGGCCCAGTCGCGGTCAGTCCATTCGAGCTGCACCCGCTCAAGATGGCCAACCAACTCTTTACGCTTAACGAGTTTGCCGAAGGCAGAGCCAACATCGTGGTGGGCGGCGGCGGCGGCACGCTAATCGGCATGCACCTTAAGTCCGGCCGTTATGTGATGCACGGGCAGATGATTCCGGGCGTGCGCGAATGCGTGGAGTTTCTAAAAGCGGCTGCCGGCGGCGAAGCGCTGACCTTTTCAGGAGACGTGTTTCAGGTCAGCGGTTATCGCCCCACCTGGATTCAGCAGCCCGCGCCGCGCATTTACGTTGGCGCGACTCGCCCGCGCATGCTCAGGATGGCGGCCGCCGTGGCGGACGGCGTGATGTTTAGCGATCTGACGCTGGGGCGCCTTGATGAAACCATGCGGACACTGCACTCGGCACTCGATGAACACACCAGACGCGCTGGATTCCGTCTCAACAATCTCTATGCCTGGCACGTGAAGCCAGACCGTGCCGAGGCTCAGGCAGAGGCGCGGCGCAAGCTGTGGGTGCGGGGCATGATCGAACGCTGGTACATCGAACCCTTTCTGACCAGCGATGAGGTCGACTACGTCGAATCGCACATGGACGGCATCATCAAGGCATATACCACGAACACCCCCGAAATCGATGATCTGCCGCCGGCACTCCTTGAGAAGCTGGTGGACGAGCTAACCTTCTGCGGCGACTTGAGCGATCTGGATAAGCTCCAGCAACGGATGCAGGCTTTCAAAAACGGCGGCGTCACCGAGATGTCGCTGCGCCTGTACGACAACCCGGAAGACTCCATCCGCCTGATTGCCGAGACTATCGGTACCAGTGTTGCCTGAGACCCGCTCACGCACCGGGGCCGATAAGCCGATTTGCGTAGTCGGGGCGGGTCCCGTCGGGCTGGTCACTGCCCTTCGTTTGGCCCAGTCAAACATGCAGGTGGTGGTCGTTGAGCGTCAGACTCAGTTCGGCGGCGAACTGAAAGCCTCGACCTTCCATCCACCCACTCTGGACATGCTCGATGAGCTCAACCTGTCCGACGCAATGATCGCTGCGGGTTTGCAAGTTCCCCAGTGGCAGGTGCGCCTGCATGCGACACATGAAAGAGCGGTTTTCGATCTGGGCGTGCTGGCCGACGATACTCGTCATCCCTTCCGGCTGCAGTATAAGCAAAGCGCGTTCTGCGAGCTGGCAATGCAGGCGCTGCGTGGCTGTGCCGGTGTGACACTGAGATTGGGCACTGAAGTGACGGGCGTGCGCCCACTTGACGAGGGGGTGCGCCTCTCGATTCAGTCTGCCGACGGCGCCGGCACCCTGGACGCGGCGTATGTCGCCGCCTGCGACGGAGCGAATAGCACGTTACGCCGGCTGCTGAGCCTGAGCTTCGACGGGAAGACCTACCCTGAAACGACGCTGCTGGCGACCACTGACTTTCCTTTCGAAGAACACCTGCCCGGATTGTCGTGGGTCAACTATGTGTGGAGTGACTGGGGAACGTTCTCATTATTGCGCGTCCCGGACCGCTGGCGTGTAAGCCTGTACCCGGAGGAAGGCGAAACCGCGGAACAGGCGCTGGCGCCCGAGAGCGTGCAGCGCAAGCTGAACCGCATCGTGCCTGGCCCAAAGCCGTACACCGTTTTTGAGACCCGGCCCTATCGAATCCATCAGCGAATTCTCGATAGCTATTGTCATGGCCGTGTCGTCTTTGCTGGAGACGCGGCGCACGTGAACAGCCCGAGCGGGGGGATGGGCATGAACTGCGGCATCCACGATGCATTTAGTTTGGCAGATACCCTCGCCGACATAGCTGCCGGCGCATCGCCGGACCGGCTAAACCAATACGATCGCCAGCGCCGCCCGATTGCACGCGACGATATCCTCAAGCGCGCCGACAGTAACCGGCAGAGAATGCAGACCCGGGATCCGGAATCGCGGCGAGCAGAGCTGGCGCGCCTGCAGGCCATTGCCGGCGATCCGGCAGCCGCCAGGGAGTTCCTGCTAGGCTCCTCAATGATCGAAGGTCTGCGTAAAGCGGACAGCATTGCTTAATGGCGCAGGGGAGCGGTTGCCGTGGTGAACGTTAAGGAGCAAGTCCCAAACTCTATCGGCGCGTGGGTTGCCGGCGAATGGCAAGGCGCCAACACGGCAAGCGAGACGCTGCCCGTGATCAATCCGGCCACCGGCCAGCCGCTCACCGAATTGGTTGAGAACAGTGCCAGCGACGTCGACGCGGCGGTACAGGCCGCCAGGTCGACCTTTGAATCGGGTATATGGTCGCGTGCATCTGTAGCCGACCGCAGCACTGTGCTTCGCCGCATTGCTCAGGCTATTGGCGAACAGTCCGAAACGCTTGCGCAACTCGAAACGCTTGGCGCCGGAATTCCCATCAGTCAGTCCCGTGGCCGGCATGTGCAGCGCGCGCGCCTGAATTTTGAATTTTTTGCCGAGTACATCAGCCAGGCCGCAGGGCCGGTTTATGATCAGAACCCTGACTATCTGACCTTCGTGCGCCACGAACCGGTGGGCGTCGCGGGTCTGATTGCTCCGTGGAATGCCCCGCTGGCGCTGGCGACGATGAAGCTGGCCGGCGCTATAGCCTTCGGCAATAGCTGCGTGCTCAAGCCCTCCGAGTTGACGCCCCTCCCCTTCGTGCCGTTGATGTCCATCCTCAAGGAGGCAGGGGTGCCGGACGGCGTCGTTAGTTTGGTTAACGGACGCGGACCGGTAACCGGCGCAGCCCTGGTTGAGCACCCACAGGTTGATGCCATCGCTTTCACCGGCGGCACGCAAACGGGCCGGCAAATTGCCGCGACGGCGGGGCAAACGCTGAAACGCGCGGTGACGGAACTCGGCGGTAAATCCGCGAACATCGTGTGTAAGGACGCCAATCTTGAGCGCGCCCTTGATAGCGCCCTACTCGCCGGCTTTTCCAATAACGGTCAGCAGTGCCTGGCCGGCACCCGGCTATTGCTTGAGCGCTCGATCGCTGCCGAATTCACGGACCGGCTGGTTCAGCGAGTCAACTCACTCAAGATCGGCCCGCCGGAGCGAGACGATACAGAGATCGGTCCGCTCATTTCTCAGGCGCAGCTAGAACGCGTGCAGGGCTTTGCCACGCTCGCACACCAGAGCGGCCTGGACGTGCTAACCGGCGGGCAGGTTGTACCCGGCAGCCAAGGTTTTTTCTTCGCACCCACGCTGGTACGGGCGGATAGCAACAGTCAGCCCGTCTGCCGTGAGGAAATTTTCGGGCCCTTTGTGACTATCCTGGAGTTCGATGACCTGGACGAGGCACTAAGCATCGCCAATGACAGCGAGTTTGGCCTCGTTTCCTACATCTGGACCGAGCACCTCGGCAGCGCCATGCGAGCAGCCGACGCGCTGCGCACGGGTGTCGTGTGGATTAACACGCCTCTGTACCGTGAGCTCAGGGCGCCGTTCGGCGGCTTCAAGCATTCTGGTATCGGCCGCGATGGCGGTGATTGGAGCCGGGGTCTGTTCACAGAAGCCAAAACGGTTTCGCTCCCCCGCCGGGATTTCCCGCTGGCGCGCATGGGCGCAGGTTAGTACCAGGCGAACTTCACCGAGGACATTGAATGAATAACGACAGACCCACCGCGATCGCTGTTGCCGTTGGCCTGAGCTGTATCGGCGTTTTCGGTTTGATTCCGCAGCCCATCATCGTCGGCGCTCTGCAGGATGTGCTTGGCTTCAGCAGCCAGCAGGCCAGTCTGATCACCGCGGCTGAGGTCATTGGCGGGGCGCTCGCCTCGGTGTGCGCAGCATTCTGGATCCGGCGGGTGAGCTGGCGAGCGGCGGCGCTGGTCGCGATCGCTGTAGTGATTGGCGGCAACCTGCTGTCCAGCGGGTTAGCCAGCTACGAGAGTCTGCTGCTGGCGCGTTTCGTGGTTGGCTTTCTCGGCGAGGGCACAGCATTTGCCGTCGCTATTGGCATCCTCAGCAGCACCAGCGAGCCAGACCGCAACTTTGCTTACGCCATCGCTGCGCAGGTCGCGTTCGGGGTCATTGCATTCGCAGCACTTCCCTCGGCAGTCGCACAATGGGAGCTGGCGGGAATCTTCATTCCACTTGCCGTTGTTGCGGGCTTGATCGCAACAATGGCCGGCTGGATACCGACACCCGCAGCGGAAACGAGCGATGCTGCAGACAGCAAGCCTGCTGCAGTGAGCCCCTTGCCGGCGCTGGTGGCGCTATCTGCCCTGCTAATCTGGTGTCTTGGTCTTGGCGGTATCTACGCCTTTGAGGAACGCATTGGCGTGGCGGCTGGGTTGTCTCCCGCTCAGGTGGGCACTGGTCTGGCGCTGGCCGTAGCCGTTGGCTTTCTTGGTGCCCTGAGCGCTTCGTGGGTAGCAGGCAGATTCGGCCGGCTGGCACCCGTCACACTCGCTCTCCTGGCGCAGGTCGGTGCGATCTGGATGCTGCAGGGGCAACTCAGCTGGATCGCGTTCGCGATCATTGCCAGCGTGTTTCACTTTTTCTGGAACTTCACGGGGCCCTACATGATGGGCGCGGTCGCCATGAATGATCAAAGCGGCCGGGTTGCCGTGTTGATTCCGGCTGCTCAAACAGGCGGCTTCGCAATCGGCACCGCGCTCGCAGGGAGCTTAATGACCGGCGGGAATCTTCTGCCCGCGAACTATGTCGCCATTGCAGGGTGTCTGGCGGCGCTTGCCATCTTTGTGCCGGTCGCCCGGCGCCTGGCGCGGGGCTAGACCTCGGGATACGGGGATGAGGCGCAAAAAAAGCGCCGTCTCGGCGGTTCACTCCCGGTTAAGGGGATCCGGGACACCGAGCGGCGCAGTGGGAAGATCTGGAGGATCTAAGCACCCTTACATGCTTAAACCGTAGTGTCTCGGTGGCCCGCAAACCACACAATCCCACATATGGGTTAAATTTTTGACATAATGCGGCAATTCTCCGGTGCTCGGTTGCGGTCATTGCTGCTTTGTCAATAAATTTCATGATGTTAAATCGGATTAAGTCTAATCCATATGAGGTAGGGCGCCGGGCTGCGGGTTCGCTGGTCGGACAATTTCCACGTCCGCGGTCACTCCGGCAACGCGCGGCGGCAGAGTAAGTTATGGCTGAAGCAGCCTCTGCAGTCGTGGAATCCACGGCCCCCATCGCTCCAACCCCCGCGGTCGGGGGAGGTTTGCCGGGTCTGGTAGCACAGGCTTATGAGGCCGCCTGTGACCCGGCCGGGCTGCAGCGCTTCGTTTCTGACGCAACCGCTTACTTTGGCGCCGATTCCGGAGCCTACGTGATCTGGCCCGCGCTGACCGAAGCTGACCCGGTTGCGATACGGCATAACTTCCCCGATGCGCCGCTGTCTGTGTTGGCCGACCCGGGTGATGCCCCTGCCAGTCTGCTTGGCCGGATTCGCGCTGCACAGCCCGGCGCGGTAATTCCTGATCACGGCCCGCCGCCACCTGGCTGGCCTGCCGGCGAGATACTGATCGGCGTGGTAGACAACCACTCCCCCAACCACTGTGCGCTGATTTTTCTCGCCCGCCGGGGATTCAGCGGTGCAGCATGTGAATCATTGCAACACCTTCTCGTATTCCTACGGCGCGCGACGGACGTCAACAAGCGCTTCGTCCAACTGTTTGCCAACTATCAGGTTGCGCTGCACATCATGGACAGCGTCTCGCGCGGCATCATGGTGTTTGGCCAGCAAGGCCAGTTGATCTATGTAAACGCTGAGGCCAAGCGAATAATTCAGGGTGACAACGGCATCAATGCCGCAGAGGGCCAGCTGCTCCTGGGGTGTGACATTGCCAAATCAATGATCGATGACTTTCTAGAGCGCGCCCGCGCCCAAGAGGACACGGAGCGCGGGCCGGTGACACAAGGCATCCGCATCGAACGTGAGGACGGGCACGGCGCTTTTCAACTGCTCCTGTTCTCTGTCCCATGCAAGGCTTCCCGTGCGGCGCTCAATCCCGACGAAGCTCTCGCCGTAGGCATCGTTCACGATCCATCTAATGGAGTCCTGCCCGGGAGTGATTTGCTGGCCGTTTTTTTCGGTCTTACGCCGGCGGAGGCGGATCTGACCCGCGCGCTGTGCAGTGGACTGAGCGTTCAGGAGATCGCCGAGGAGCTGAGCGTCAGCGTCCACACCGCCAGAACCCATCTGCGCAACATTTTTGCCAAGGTCGGCGTGCACTCCCAGCACGCGCTGGTGCAAAGAATAAGCCAGAGCCTGTACGACGCGTCCCAGTCCAGGTCGCCGTTAAAGTAAGCCTCGCCAACTGCCGATACCCTAACTGTTAGCGGGCCCTGCACCGGGGCGGGCCTGCGCCCGGAAAGCAGGTATGAACACGGCTATTGCGAGCTGGCGCAGCATTACATTCGGTGTCCTGGAGGACCGCGGGGAACGGTATCCGGCGAGCCGCCAGATCAGCCGTTTTATCGTTGCGCTGATCATGGCCAACGGGCTTGCCGTTGTCCTGGAATCGAACGCGCGGCTCTACGCCGACTATCGGGAATTCTTCGTTGCCTTCGAAGTATTTTCTGTCAGTGTATTCACGATCGAGTACCTCGCGCGCCTGTGGGCTGCAACCGAACATCCACGTTACAGTGGAACGGCCCCTTGGCTGGCCCGGTTCACCTATGCCTTGCGCCCCATGTCGCTGGTCGATCTACTGGCCGTGCTGCCGTTTTATCTGTCGCTGTTTATCCAGATCGATCTGCGCTACCTGCGGCTGTTCAGACTATTGCGGCTACTCAAGCTCTCACAACATTTCCATGGCCTCGACGTATTTGGCACCGTGCTGCGGCGCGAGGCGGGTGCGATTGTCGGCGCACTGATCATCATGATGATCATCACAGTGGTGTCGGCCTGCCTGATGTTTACCGTTGAGAATTCCGCTGCCGCCGGTGCGGCGCAGTTCGACAGCGTGGCTCAGGCGATCTGGTGGGCCGTCGTGACCCTGACTACGGTGGGCTATGGCGACATTACCCCCGTGACCTATGCCGGCAAGCTCCTTGGGATGGCGATTATGGTGCTTGGTGTTGGCACGATGGCGCTGCCCGCCGGCATTATGGCTGCGCGATTCTCAGAGGAGCTGCAACGGCGGCGAGAGGAAATGGCGGGTGAGCTCCAGCACGCGCTTGCGGATGGTGTGCTGGATGCCGAGGAGCTTGAAGAGCTGCGCAAGCTGCAAGCCCGTCTGGGCATGTCCGACGAGGACCTGGAGCGCATGATCAACCTGCAGCGCGGCACTCTGACCAGTTTTCGCTACTGCCCGCATTGCGGCGAGTCACTTTCCGCACATCGCTGAGTTGGCCCGGCGCATCCGCGCTACCGGTCGTTTCGAACTATGCTGGTGTCCTTCACGAGGAGCACCGTATGCGATTCCTGCAGAGTCTACTGGCATGCATCATTCTGGCTCTAAGCACTGCCTGCGCCGATGAGGCTGAGCTAAATACAGCGGCAAACCAGCCGCCCTATGAGTTTGGCCAGGCCAGCCGCGACGGCATTGGCAAATTCTATATGGGCCGGGAAATCTCGCATGTCATGGGCCATCTGGGCGCAGGCTGGCTGGAGCGGCCGACGCGAGTGCGTGAAGAGCGCACAGACCTGCTACTTAACAACCTGCCGCTTGCCCCCGGAGATGTCGTTGCCGACATCGGCGCAGGCACGGGTTACTTCACGTTGCCGATAGCCAAGAGGGTGCTGCCAGACGGCCGCGCGCTGGCCGTTGACATTCAGCAGGAGATGCTGTCGATCGTCGAGCGGCGCATGGCCAGCGAGGGCATCGAGAACATCGACCGGATTCTGGCGACCGAAACGGATCCCAGGCTGCCGCCCGGTACCGTCGATCTGGTGCTGCTAGTCGATGCGTACCATGAGTTTTCCCACCCACGGGAGGTGATGCAAGGCGTTTTCACCGGCTTAAAGCCCGGCGGCAAAGTCGTGCTCATCGAGTACCGCGCCGAGGACCCACGCGTGCCGATTAAGCGGCTGCACAAGATGTCGGAGCAGCAAGCCATCGCCGAACTCGAAGCGATAGGTTTTCTCTGGGAGCGCACAGAAGACTTTCTGCCCCAGCAGCACTTCATGGTGTTCGCGAAACCTGCCGACGCTGCCTCGCAAGGGTCCTGACGACCGCAGCTCACGCTCAAGCCGACCGGCAGCGTTCACGCGTCGCCGGCTCAGCGAAACTTCGCATACACGCGCCTTTCGCGCGTGGTCACCGCTGGTTCGTCGGGTGAAGCTATGACTCTCGTATCGCCGACTGTCACCACCGAACACGGAGTTTCCCATGCCCAACTTCTCACGCAATGGCCTGGCCTGCGGCCTCGCTCTCCTGGTTTGCAGCCCGCTTTCTGCAGCCAATCTGCTGGTGTCAGACTTGTCGCCCGGAGACCTCCTGGTCACCGAGTATCTGGCGGACCCGGCTGACGTCTCTGACGCGGCAAATGAGTACTTCGAGATCTTCAATCCCGGCCGCGATGCTATCAATCTGGAAGGACTGACCATTCGTGACGAGGGCAGCAATCAGTTCGAGGTTACAGGGCTCGTCATCGATGCCGGCGCATTCCTGGTGTTCAGTAACGGTGACGGCAGCGGGCTCGGCATAGACGTTGACTTCCAGTACGGCAGTTCGATGGCGCTGACGAACTCCGCGGATGAGATCGTACTGACAAACACCAGCGGACCGCCGATCTTCTCGCTCCAATACACCGACGGCAATGCCTTTGGCAGCGGCGTTGCCCACGAGCTGAAGCTCGCCCGGTCGGGCATCGTCGGCGCGACAGGACCCGCCGGTGGTTTAGATTATCAGGCCGCCACGCTGGCCCTGGGCGCGTTCAACTTCGGCTCACCCGGCCTTGCCGGCGCCACCATGACCGCCAGCCCGATCCCGCTGCCTTCGGGTTTACTTCTGCTGGCCAGTGCCTTTGCTTCGCTGACAGGCGGGCGCTGGCTCCTTCTCTATCGCGCTATGGCCGCGGGAGGCACTCGCACCAACAACGATCTCTGCGCGGCGACATCTCCCTAGAAGAAATCGTAGCGACGCAGCCGCTCGCGAATGTCCGTGGACGACAGCAATGGCTGCTCAACGAAAAAAATCTGCAGGCCCCGCTCGCGATCCATGCAGCGCGCGCAATCGAACTGTCCGCGAAGCTCGACCCGGCCAAACAGCGGCCGCAGCTCTTCACTGGAGAAACCGACGAACAGACCACGCTCGTAGTGAAGCCCTTCAGCCCACAGGTGATACGACATGTGCCGGCTATAGGCGGGTGGCAGCCCTGCGTCTCCCAACAGATTTAGCGCCCCTGCTTGCCCGTAGAAAGACGCCACGAGCACCGCATCCTGACGCTCTGCCTCGGTCAGGGCTCGCCACTGCCGGCTAACCAGCAACGCGAGTTCAGGCCAACCATGCATCTCGGCAAAATGCGGAAAGTAGCGCTCGAGCATCGCTGGAACCGGCTGCCTGGAACCCACTTCGCTGTCGCGCAAGAAGTTGGCGACAACCTGCAGCTGAGGGCCGGGTAGCAGTGGCGCCGCCATTGGCACGGATAGACAGCCGGAAACGCCCACCGCAACCAGCGCGCCACGTGCGAACGCACTCCGTGAGTCAGCGGTAACCCTTTCCCAAAACAGTGCACCGGCTGCTGTGAAAATGGCGAAGACGGGTACGGCAAAATAGAACTTTACGCCCGCCAACACGAACAAAGCGAGGCTCGTCCATCCGGCGATGCCTAAGAAACGCAGGTGACGGTTCGCCGACCACAGGCAGGCAACCGAGCCGATACCCCAGAACACTGCGTAAGCAGGGTTCATGGTCAGCAACATACCCAGCAGCGGATACTGAAGGACCAGCGCAGCCGGTTCATTACCGCGGTAGGCGCTAATGAATTCCAGCAGTGGCCATGCGTTTGCCATTTGCCAGTAGAGGTAAGGAGATGCGATCACTGCGATCAGCGCAACGGCCCACCAAACGGCCGGCCTGACCAACAGATCCCGGTAGAGCAACAGACTTGCCAACAGCAGGCCAATACATAGAGCGCCTATCGACAGCTTCGTCAGGAGGCCCAACCCGAGCACGACCGCCAACAAGTAGAGATCGCGAACTTTCTCCAAACGGAGGTATCTCACCGCAAGCCAGCAGGAACCCAGCCACCAGAGCTGGTCGAGCACGTTCATCGTGAGCATCGACTGCACTGAGAGGTAGCCTGGTGCCAGAAGGAGCACCAGCGCGGCGAGCCAGCCGCTGAAGCGGCCGCCCCCAAGCTGACGGCAGAGATCCACGCCCAGCAGCGTTGCGCAGCATCCAATGATTCCAGCCACAGCGCGCAGCGCGACGATGCCATCAAGACCCAATAGCGACAGCAGCGCCATTAGCCAGGCAATGACGGGCGGAAAATCTACGTATCCGGCCGCCAGATGCCGGCCCGCGTCAAGAAAGTACAGCTCATCTGACAGATAGCCGTAGCCGGAGCCGGCAAGAATCACCAGGCCCAGCTTCGTCAGGACCACCAGGCCGTAGACGGCCCGCCAGTGCGCCGCCGACTCGATCGAGTGTTTCTCCACGGGGTACTTTGGCGCGGCCGGTGTTGCCACTAGGGCGCAGCGCGCCAGGTGTAAACCAGCGTGATCACATAGTTCCAAACGGCGCCGACCAGGATTCCGGCAAGCCCGGCCAGCACCCAGGCCGTATCCTGCGAAAACAGGTACTGTGCGACGCCGACATTGGCCACCGCACCAACGCTGCACGCCAGACTGAAGGTAAGCCAGCCACGCAGCCAGCCAAGCAGGCCGCGCAACCGCAGATCGCGGTATGTCACTACATTATTAATTGAAAAGTTGAAGGTCATCGCAACCAGGGTGGCTGCAGTCTGGCCGGCCACAAAACTTGTGCCAACCCACTTCAATGACATTGCCAGCACAGCCATGTGCACCAGCACCCCCAGTGACCCTACAGCCATAAAGGCGACGAAGCGGGCCGGCAACCATCGGCCGACAAGCTTATCCAGCAGCAGCATCCCGTAGTCCCAGAGCACCTGGGAATCCAGCTTGCTTTCCCCCGCGCCGCGCCCCCTGAACTGGTAAGGCAATTCAACGAACTGCAGGGGCCGATCAGAAGAGGCGAAAATATCGAGCAAAATCTTGAAGCCGATCCCGGACAGGCTTCGAAACGTTTCCTCAAAGAGGTCTCGAGTCAGCATGAAAAACCCGCTCATCGGATCGTTGAGCGTCTCTGGTACAAATGGGCGGCTAAGCCTTGTTGCGAGTTGGCTCATCTCCGCACGGGAGCCCACGAGTCCAGCACTACTGCCTCCGGCTACGTAACGGCTGCCCACCACGATGTCAGCCTCACCGGACTTGAGCGTGCTCAACATAGAGGGCAGCAAGGACTCGTCATGCTGGAGATCACCGTCCATCACTGCCAGATAAGGAGCCGCCGTGGCTAACATCCCCTCGATGCAGGCGGAGGACAAGCCCCGGCGGCCAACACGCTGCACGCAACGGACGCGAGGATTTTCCATGGCCAGTGCCCTGACCTGCCTGGCGGTCCCGTCGGGGGAGTCATCGTCAACCACGATTAGCTCCCACTTGATGTCCCGCAGACAGCTTTCCAGAGCAGCGACTAAAGGAGCAATGTTATCGGCTTCATTAAACGTCGGCACGATAACTGCCAGCTCGGCGCCTGCTTGCATAGGATTCCCTTGGGTTCGGCAGCCGAAACTTCGAACTGCAGCGCTTCCAATAAATTCCCTATGATGACACCATTTGCCGCCAGCTGGCCCCCAAGCTGCAGATCATGGACCTGACCACCTACCTGGCTACCACACTGGCATTGTTCGCAATCATCACATTGCGGTACTTCGCCATTGCGGGCTTTTTCTACTGGGCACTGTGGAAGAAGCCAGGCAATCTGCTCCGGGCGCGCAAGCTGACCAGCATTACGCCGCCTCGGCGACTGATACTCAGTGAGATCCGGTGGTCAGTCATCGCGTCGGCCATCTACGCCGTGCCAGGTGCGATCGTTCTGGAAGCCTGGAAAAACGGCGGCACAGCCATCTATACCAACATCAACGAGTATGGCTGGCTGTGGTACTTCGCAAGCGTGCCGGTCTACCTGTTCTTGCAGGACACCTACTTCTACTGGACACACCGCGCCATGCACCACCCGCGTCTGTTTGGGTTAATCCACAAAGTGCATCACGAGTCGCGGCAGCCGACACCCTGGGCCGGGTTCTCGTTTCATCCAACTGAGTCCGTGCTGGAGGCACTCATTCTGCCAGCGCTCGCCTTCGTGATACCCATCCACGTCAGCGCCGCATTGTTTACGCTCGTGCTCATGACGGTGGTGAGCGTGACCAACCACTCTGGTTTCGAGCTACTGCCGGATCGGCTGCTGCGGGGCTTTATTGGAAAAAACTGGATCTCTGCCGCTCACCACAACCTTCACCATCAAACATATTCGTGCAATTACGGCTTATACTTTCGGTTCTGGGATCGAGTGATGGGTACGGATCGGCTGGAAAGCGCGTACGACTTCCTCGGCGACGCGCCCGTTACAACGCATCAGACACAGTGACAAGACGATGCTTGAGCTAACCATTTTCCTCGCTGCGTTTGCTGGCATGGAAGCAGTTGCGTACTTCACGCATAAATATGTGATGCACGGTTTTCTGTGGTCGCTGCATGAATCACATCATCGCCCCAGGGAGGGTCTGTTCGAGAAGAACGACCTGTTCGCGTTTTACTTCGCGCTGCCGTCGATTCTATTCATCTGGCTGGGCGTAAATGTCAATTCGCTGTTGCTGCCGGTCGGCTTGGGCATGACCGCCTACGGCCTCTGCTACTTCGCATTTCACGACGGCATAGTACACAGGCGGATAAGCTGGCTGCGGTATCGCGGCAAAAATCCGTACATGAAGCGAATCATCCAGGCGCACTACGTGCATCACGCAACGACTACCAAGGAAGGCGCCGTCTCGTTTGGATTTCTCTACACCAGGCCTGTAGCTGAACTTGACGCCGAGCGGCGGCGCCTCGAGGCCGGGGTCAGCACAAGTCAGGCTTGATCCAAAGATCCGGCGCCCGCGGCGGCGCTTCGCGACGCCGGTCAAGGCTCACGGCTCCCAGCGCACGCATTCCTCCACGTGCAGCCCAAAGCAGCTTGCGACCGCCGGACACATAGGCCCGTTCATCCCACGCCGCCGCGCCGCGCTCGCGTACGACCGAACCGATATCGCCGTATACCCCGCTGGCAGTGCTGACGGCCCAGCCCGCGCGGAAGCCCAGTGCGCGCACGCCCTCACCTGCAGACGCGTAGTACCGGTCGGCCACGCTGAGCAGTCGCTCGACCACGGCAAACACTGCAGACCGATGCACCGGATCAGCAAGCCGGTCTGACTCTACGCCGGCATCTGCCAGCCAGTGGCCGGGCAGATATACGCGCCCGTTCCGAGCATCGTCCATGACGTCACGGGAAATGTTGGTCAACTGAAACGCAATCCCCAAGTCTGCGGCGCGTCCTAGCACTTGCGGTTCTCTCACACCCATCACGTAGGCCATCATCACGCCAACGACGCCAGCCACGTGGTAGCAGTACAGCAAAGTGTCCTCAAGCGTGCTGTAGCTGCGGCCCTCTACATCCATGGCAAAGCCGTCAATTAACTCCAGCGGGTACTTGTTCGGGATCTGATAGCGCTGCGCAACTCGCTGCAGCCCCATGAAAGCCGGATGCTCAACGTTCTCGCCGGCGAGCGCTGCGCTGGTTAGTCTGCGCAAGTCGGCCAACCTGTCACGTGCCTCTGCAGTGGAAATTTGCTCGTTGCCAAAGCCCATTTCCTGACCGTCGATCAGGTCATCACAGTATCGGCACCAGGCGTACAGCATGTAGACGTTATTGCGTGTATCGGCGTCGAACAGCTGAGCGGCCGCGGCAAAGCTCTTGGAGCCCTTGCGGATAGCGGTGCGGCTCTTGTCAATGACCCCGTCCACGCTGACAGCTAAGCCTTCAGTTCGTCCAGCGGCAACGCGCTTGCCCACGGGCCGCGGGAACACGCGTCACGCGTTCGCAATAAGCCTGACAACGCAAACTCAGGACCCGAAGTGAGGCTCATGGGAAAACTGAGACTGGTCGTTTTGCATTTCCAGGTCGTTAAGCATGAGTCCCGCGGTAGCTTTGGCCGAATTGACGACGCCCGGGATGCCGGCCCCCGGGTGCGTACCAGCGCCGGTAAAGTACAGGCCGGTAATGCGCGGATCGCGATTGTGAATCCTGAAGTACGCACTTTGCGTGAGCGTAGGCTGCAGCGAAAAGGCGTTGCCCATGTGTGCGCCCAGCTCACTTGCAAAGTCAGGCGGCGTAAACATGTGCGTGGTTACCAGATCACTACGCAGCCCGGGGATGTATCGCTCTTCGACAAACTCAAGAATACGGTCACGAAATTTCGGCGCCACGGTCGGCCAATCGATATTGCCTTTCTCCATGTTGGGTACGGGCGCCAGAGCATAGTAGGTACTGCAGCCAGCGGGCGCGAGATTGGGATCAGACACGGATGGCGCATGCAGGTAGATCGAGAAATCGTCAGCCAGGACGCCTCGATCAAAGATGTCATCCAGCAGCTCGCGGTAACGGGGGCCAAATAGCACGGTATGGTGCGCCAGTTCAGGATGCTGGCGGCGCAGCCCAAAATAGACGACGAACAGCGACATAGAGAATTTCTTGCGGGGCAGGTTGCGGCGCATCCCATCCATGCGCGGCTCACCACTTAGCAGCTTCGCATAGGTGTGCATGACATCCGCATTGCTCACCACGGCGCGTGTTGCGATGCGCTCGCCGGATTCGGTCAGCACGCCTTGAACCGCGCCGTTGGCTGTCTCGATTCGCTCGACAGGACAACTGACCCGCAGGTCGCCGCCCAAATCCTTGAACAGCCTTGCCAGCGCCTGCACAAGGGCGCCAGTACCGCCCCTGGGAAACCAAACCCCCCAGCGCCGCTCCAGGGTGTGAATGAGGGCGTAGATTGAGGAAGAAGTGAACGGATTACCCCCAACCAGCAACGTGTGATAACTGAACGCCTGGCGAAGGTGGGGGTCCTTGATATAGCTGGAAACGATGCTATAGACGGACCGGTAGGCCTGCAGCTTCGCCAGCTGCGGACCCGCCTTGATCATGCTCCACCAGTCAAGAAAAGGCTTGTCTGCCAGCTTGACGTAGCCTTCATTGAAGACAGCCTCGGAATACTTAAGGAAACGGCGATAGCCATCCACATCGGCGTAATTGCGCTGCGCGATCTGCTCGTTCATCCGCTCCATGTCAGCTGAATAGTCAAGCTGAAATCCATCACCCCAGCGAAGCCGGTACATGGGATCCAACGGAATCATGTCGATGTAATCGGACATCTGACGGCCGGAGAGTGCGAACAACTCCTCCAGACAGCCCGGCGCTGTTACGACCGTCGGGCCGGCGTCGAAGGTAAACCCGTCCTTTTCGTAAACGTAGGCCCGCCCCCCCGGTTTGTCGCGCTGCTCCAGCAAGACGGTTGGCATACCGCTGGACTGCAGGCGAATGGCCGTCGCCAACCCGCCGAAGCCAGCGCCGATAACAGTGACAGGTTGAGTGCTCAAGTAACCGTCCTCGGGCGAATATTGAACAAACTCTGCACGGCACCGCTCACGGGCACCGGCGGTTTGCCGCTGACAATCTTAAGGCGATCCGACCAGGTCGGAGAACCAGCATAAAAACGCGATACCAGATCCGGCGGTAACCGATAGAAGTGCTCGAAGATGCGATAGCGCTCATTGGGTGGGCCCGCCAGAAATAGCATCCGATTCAGCAGACGAAAATACAGTCCGCGCCGCCATAGACGAAAGCTCCTTGCACGAATCCAGGTCGCCAAGTCCGAGCTGCGCAGGTGGGGAATACTCGCCAGATCGTCTGCAAGTCTCACGGCCTCGGGCAGCGAATAACCAGTGGTGTAGTGGAACAGGCCGGCCCGCAGCCCGGAACGCGGCACGTCCGGATTGTCCGCGAGATAACGCGTCAGGCTCCCGCCCAACACAACCGGCAGGGCGCCAGTTTCTTCCCGCTCCACATTCTCTATAGACCAGCCTTGCTGCTGCGCATACTCCCCAATGGCCTCACGCATAGCCGGCACGTCGAGATCGGCTGTGTCACTGTAGCGCGTGTCCTCGATAAGCAACCGCCGCGCGTCAAACGGCAGCGTATAGATAAATCGATAGCCGTCTCGCTGGGGGACGGTGGCGTCCATCAACAGCGGATTTTCGATCGAATGCGGCTCAGCCAGCTCGACCACCTGGCCGACGAACTTCTGAAAGCGAACATCCAGCGCGTTGCCGCCCGGGTTGCCCCGGCCGTCGATAACTGCCGGCGCTGTAAACTCACGACCGTCCGCGGCAACAACCCGCTGCGGCTCGACTCTGTCAATCTCCGCACCACTCACCAGGCCATCGCCAATCAGCGGCCCGATAACGCTGTGCAAGCGTTCGGACGTAATGCTGTGGTAGCTGCTACAGAAATGGCGTTGCCGGCTTGGAAACCGAATATCGTACGCGGACCAACTCTGCTCGATTAGCGGAGAAAGCCAACGCAGCTGCATAGGACTAACGTCGTCGCCGTGCAGAGACCAGGTGTGGTTTCCACCCAGAGTATCGCCGCGCTCCAGGACGACAACCGATAACTCGGGCCGCAGTACGCGCAGGCGATAAGCGATCAAACTGTTGGCAAGACCACCACCCACCAGCACCAGATCGCAGTTCACGCAGCCACCCGCCCGAGATTAAGCATTTTCAGAAAACTCAGAATGCCTGGCTGCATCAATCAAGGCATCTTCAGCCCGCCGCCCGGCGCCCCGGCCCCGGGTACGCCGGGTTCTGAACCGGGCACGATAATCGACGATGCTTGCTCACGACGCATTTCCTCAAGTTTTTTGACTGCGTCTTCGACGGCCAGATTGGCGCCGTCAGCAAACTTGCCAACCGCCTCGCTCAGATCGCCGGCCTCAAGCTCGAAGCTCAAAGGCAGCGGCCCCATTCTGGTCATCAGCTGAGCCTGGCCGATAAACAACACCGGCCGCGACGCGTCCCGTTGCCCGTCCTCCGTCACCGGCGTCAGGCGCTGGATCGTGCCGACGGCGCGATCGGTGAATACTTCCTCCTGGTAGAGGCTGTCTGCGCTCATCTGGATTTCAAGCTCGCCGGGTACATCGGCCATTAGTGGGTCCTCGCCGTGAATCTAGGCGCGTAGATTAACAGCCTGGTCGCAGCGGAGCAGCTTTGCGATGTAACCTGAGCTTTGCGACAAACTGCCAAAAAACCTACACTCGCGCACCCCTCCCCGATCACCCCACCATGCGCGTTAATGCCAGCCTCGCCTATCAGCAGCTGCAGCCAGACGACATCCTGTCGGCCGTCGAGAGCCTGGGATTTGAATGCGATGGCCGCCTGCTTGCCCTGAATAGCTACGAAAATCGGGTCTATCGCGTAGGCCTCACGGATGAGGCACCGCTCGTTGCCAAGTTCTACCGTCCCGGGCGCTGGCCGGACGAGGCAATCCAGGAGGAACACGACTTTGCCGAAGAGCTGGCTGCCCATGAGATCCCGGTCGTCCCGCCGCTGCGGCTAGCCGGCCAGACACTCCATCGACATGCCGATTTTCGGTTTTCAGTCCAACCTTGCCATGGCGGATACGCGCCGGCGCTGGACAACCTCGACCTGCTGCGCCAGCTTGGCCGACTGGTCGGACGAATTCATCAGCTCGGTCAACGGCGTTCCTTTACCAGGCGCCCGAGCATCAGCCTCGAGAACTTCGGGGCAAACTCAGCGGCCTTCCTGCTGGAGAACGATTTTGTCCCCGCTCATCTTCAGACAGCTTATGAAAGCCTCTGCGAAGACCTCTTCAAGCTGATCACGGACTGCTACGCGCGCGCAGGCACAACGCAACCCCTCAGGCTGCACGGCGACTTCCATCCTGGCAACGTACTGGTCCTGGAACAACGAGTGCATATCGTCGATCTCGACGACGCCCGGATGGGACCGTCCGTTCAGGATCTGTGGATGTTCCTGTCAGGCGATCGCGGCGAGCAAACCCCGCAGCTCGACGAGCTACTTGGCGGCTATTCAGAGTTTGCGCATTTCAACACCGCCGAGCTGCACTTGATCGAGGCGCTGCGGACGCTGCGCATGATGCACTACGCAGCCTGGCTGGCACGCCGTTGGCAGGACCCCGCGTTTAAATCCGCGTTTCCGTGGTTCGACACGGTGCGCTACTGGGATGAACATGTGTTGTCCCTGCGAGAACAGGCTGCTGCAATGTCGGAGCCGCCACTGGAATGGTTGCAATAGCGCCCGGCCATCGCGGTCTGAGTCGAAAATCCAAGATCATGAGCACTCGGGTACTTCGCTATCTTTCCGCTGTAACGTGGTGCGTGGATGACGTCAACGCCGCAGTGTCTGCATGGCGAGATCTGCTTGGATTTGAACAGGTCTACGACGACGTCGTAAGCGACGCCGAAGCACAGGCCTGGGACGCGCTCCATATGCCGGGATGCAGAACTGTGACGCTGCGCGCGGCCGGTGGAGACCCGGTGTACATTCGCTTTATCGAAACGGGCGAACGGCACGGTTTCGAGTCGCCCGCAACTTCGGGCTGGATGGCGACAGAGCTGCTGGTAAGGGATCCGGACGCGCTTGCCGGCAGGCTTGAACAAACCCTTTTCACTCGTCTTGCAGGTCCGGGTGACCTGTTCGCGGGCCCCAAGTCGCCGCGCGCGATGCAGGCTATTGGCCCGAACGGCGAACTTATTTACTTCACGCGCATTCTTCCCGGCGGCAGCCGCTACGGAATGAAGCAGGCGCAGGCAGAGGTAGACAGGCCCTTTATCGTGACAATCGCCGGTAACTCAATCGATTCAATGCAGGGATTCTATGGCGAGCAACTCGGCATGCGTCTCAACCCGCCAATGCAGTTCATCAATGACATTCTCGCGCATGCCTGTGGCGCAAAGCCCGACACGGTGTTCCCGACCGCGATAACGCCCATTCCCGGCAGGCGTTTCCTGATCGAGATGGACGAGTTCCCGGCCGGTGTGCCGCCGAGGCCGCGCCGCCCCGGCCGCCTGCCACCCGGCATGTCGATGGTCAGCCTGCGAGTGCGGTCACTAGAGCCCCTGGCCTCGCTGCTGCGGGCCGAACCGGTGCCGCTGCCCGGCGCAATCTACGCGGGTTGCCGGGTTGGCGTGATCGAAGGCGCCGCCGGCGAATGGCTGGAGCTGATCGAAGACCCGGGTTGCTAACTTGACGCAAAGGAGCGTGGCCTGAGAAAGCCTGAAGGAGAAATAAAGCCGACCGCAGGGAGCCATTCGACGGAAGGCTTTGCCGGGCCGAGATCATGCGTTCACGCTCGTAAGCGTGTGCCGAATGGACCGGGCGGGACTGAGGCAACCGCTCAGCTTAAGCACAGCAGGCCAACGAGCCGGGCTCAAGAAGTGCGCTGCCAGAGAATCAGCTGGTTGTTCGCGGGCATAGCGACGTCTTCGACAAGCTTCAATCCGATCGCCTCCGCCAGCGCGTTTACCTCCTCGAAGTTACGGATGCCACTCTCCGGATCCCTTCGGCGCAGCATGGCATCGAACCGCGCATTGCTCGTGGAGGTGAACTCACCGCGATAGCGAAACGGACCGTAGACGCAAAACTTGCCCGAGTCTGCAAGCGCTGAGCGTAGACCGCGAAACAGGGCCTCCACACCGGCCCAGGACATGATGTGTAGCGTGTTGGCCGAATACACCGCGGGCCAGGGACCCGGCGGCCAGGATCGCTCGAAAACATCCAGCGCGACCGGTGATTCGCAATTTGCGACACGCGCCTGTGCGACGCGTGATCGAAGTGCCGGCAAAACCTCCTCGCGGTCACTGGGGCACCAGCGGACAGTAGGCAACTCGCCGGCAAAACGCACGGCGTGCTGACCAGTGCCAGCGCCGATTTCAAGTACGCGCGTGCAATCTGCAAACCAGCCGCGCAAGTGGCTCGCAATTGGGCCGCCGTTCCGCTCCGCTGCGTCGGACCAGGGCAGGCTTTCAGGGTCAACTGGATTGTTCACAGATTCTCAAGGGTAACAATTCAGCTAGCCCCACGCGTCGAACGATAGGGCGACACCGGTCACATTCACCACGAAAAAGCCGGCTTAGGCAGCAGCAGCGTCGAGACGGCACAGGCCAACTGGTGCAAGCGCCTAAAGTTGCTGCCGGCTGTGCCGATACCTCCGGGTAAGCCTTACGGAGAGCCGGCTGATGACCCTGACTGCCGCAGACTATAAAGATCCTGGACTAAAACACCTGCTCCAGGAACTTCTTGCAGATGAGAGCCTGTGTGAACAGGGCGGACAGGTGGCGGAGATCGCCCTCGCTACGGGCCTGGCCAAACTCGACGATGAGCAGCGGCGGCTGCTTGAGAAACTGGTTATTGAGCCCTACATGACGGAGTGCGAAGCCTGCCACTCGACGCCCGGATGGAGCGACATGCTGCACGTTTACGATACGGGGCTTTGCCAAGGATGCTTTGATGAGTTGGCGGGTGCCGATGACCTTGGGGTAAGGCCCGACTGGATGCCGCTGGTCATTCTTCCTGATGAAGATGAAATTCCGCTAGCGACAGAGCAGGAGGCCGCTTCGGGCTGATCTGCTCAACGGCCGGCTATCTTCTTAACCGCCCAGAGGGTGCACCCGCCTGGCAGCCGCTACAATTGTCGATATGACTCGCGGCACGTCGGGCGACGCCCCACCAATCGATTACGCTTTCGAGCAGCGGCCGGCCGACGGCGAGCTGATGCAAGTTGCCGAGGGCGTCTACTGGCTGCGCATGCCGTTGCCGTTCGTGCTTAACCATATCAATCTATGGGTGCTCGAAGACGGCCCGGGCCGGGTGCTGGTTGATACCGGCATCGCCTCCCCAGAGGTCCGCGAGGTCTGGCAGCACGTGCTGGCTGGCCTGGAGCCGGACAAGCCCGTAACCAAACTGATCGTCACCCACCTGCATCCGGACCATATCGGGCTCGCGGGATGGCTTTGCGATTCGCTAAACGTACCTCTACTGATGACACGCGAGGAGTACCTCGCGGCCCGAATGCTGGCAGCCGATCATCCGCCGCCACCA
>JANQPY010000036.1 GCA_028285245.1 Gammaproteobacteria bacterium
AGACGCTGCCTCGCCAAACTGCTCGGCTTCCGTTGAGCCTTCCATCGCCGTAGTGGATGACTCGCCACCGGATATCACAGTCTGCACATCGTCGAAGTAACCGGTGCCGACAAAGGCCTGATGCTTCGCCGCGCGGAATCCTTCGCTTTCCTGGTCGAACTCCCGGTTCTGCATCTGCGAGTAGGCAAACATGCCCTCTTCACGGTATGCACTGGATAGCTCAAACATCGAGAGATTCAGTGCATGCCAGCCGGCCAGCGTGATGAACTGGAAGCGATAGCCCATGCTCGCGAGTTCCTCGCGGAATGACTTGAGCTCCTGCTCACCCAAATTCGCGCTCCAGTTGAATGACGGCGAGCAGTTGTAAGCCAGCAGCTTGCCGGGGAACTGCGCGTGGATCGCTTCCGCAAAGCGCCGCGCCTCATCCAGGTTTGGCCGAGCGGTCTCGCACCACAACATGTCAGCGTAGGGTGCGTAAGACAGACCGCGGTCGATCGCCTGGTCGAGTCCGGCACGGACTTCGAAGAAACCGTCGCTGGAGCGATTGCCCGTCAGGAACTTCGCGTCGCGCTCGTCATAGTCTGCCTGTAGCAGGCCCGCGGCATTCGCATCCGTGCGGGCAATGATCACCGTAGGCACGCCCATCACATCCGATGCCAGCCGCGCAGCAACGAGCTTGTTGATCGCATCCTGAGTCGGCACCAGCACCTTGCCACCCATATGGCCGCATTTCTTGGCCGATGACAGCTGATCCTCGAAGTGCACCGCTCCGGCACCAGCTTTAATCAGAGCCTTGGTGAGCTCGAACGCGTTCAGGTTGCCACCGAAACCGGCTTCCGCATCCGCAACAATCGGCACCAGCCAGTCAATGCTGTCGTCGCCGTTCATGTGGTAGATCTGATCGGTACGCAGCAGGGCGTTGTTGATCCGCTCAACCATCTTCGGCACGGAGTCCACCGGATACAGACTCTGATCCGGATACATTTCTCCGGTGGAATTGCCGTCGCCCGCCACCTGCCAGCCTGAGCAGTAGATCGCTTTCAGGCCTGCCTGCACCTCCTGGACAGCCTGATTCCCTGACATTGCGCCCAGGCCCGCAACCCAGGTCTCGGAATTACATGCCCGCCAGAATCGCTCAGCGCCATGACGCGCCAACGTGTGCTCGATGAGGAAAGAACCCCGCAGCCGGCCGACGTCTTTGGCGGTGTAGTTACGCTGAATGCCTGCCCAGCGAGGGCTATCACGCCAGTCGCGTTCCAGTTGCTTCATTTCTTCGTTGGTGCACATTTTCTAATCCTCAGTTGAGCAAGTCGTATGCGGGTAGTGTCAGAAACTCATCGAACTCCTGGTTGCGCACCATGCGGGCGAACAACTCAGAGGCTTCGGCAAAGCGACCGGACTGGTAGGCGGCAGCCCCCACCTCCTCGCGGATGCGGTTCAGCTCCTCGGCCATCGCGGCGTCGAAGCGCATCAGATCGATGCGCCGGCCGTCGTCGGTTGAGGCACCATGCTTAACCCACTGCCAGATCTGTGCGCGGCTGATCTCGGCCGTCGCAGCGTCTTCCATCAGATGATCCAGCGGCACGCAGCCGTTGCCGCGCAACCACGCTTCGAGATAACGAATACCGACGCGGATGTTCTGCCGTAGCCCGGCGTCCGTGATGTCACCACCCGGCACCTTAAGCAGGTCGGCCGCATTGATCTGCACGTCTTCGCGGCGCTTTTCGAGCTGGTTGGCTCCAGGCATGGCCTTATCGAAGGCAGCCTGCGCAATGTCTGCCAGGCCGGGATGCGCGACCCATGTACCGTCGTGACCGGCCTCGGCCTCGCGGGTTTTGTCGGCCGCCACTTTGGCCATCGCCTCCGCGTTTGCAGCCTCGTCACCCTTGATAGGAATCTGCGCGGCCATGCCACCCATGGCGTGCGCACCGCGGCGATGACAGGTCTTGATCAGCAACTCAACGTAAGACTTCAGGAAGTGCCGGTTCATGGTGACACCTGCGCGATCCGGCAACACGAAGTCAGCGCGATTTCTGAACCGCTTGATGAAGCTGAAGATGTAGTCCCAGCGGCCGCAGTTGAGCCCGGCCATATGGTCGCGGAGCTCGTAGATGATCTCGTCCATTTCGAACGCCGCGAGAATCGTCTCGATTAGCACGGTGGCTTTAATCGTGCCCTGGGGCAGACCCAGGAAATCCTGCGCCACGACAAAGGCGTCGTTCCACAGACGGGCTTCCAGATGACTCTCCATCTTCGGCAGATAGAAATACGGCCCTGTGCCGCGCCTGGCCAGCTCCGCGTGGTTGTTCACGAGATACACCGCGAAGTCGAACAAGCCCCCCGACACGGGTTCCCCATCGACCAGACAGTGACGCTCGTTGAGATGCCAACCACGCGGCCGCACAATCAGCGTCGCCGGGCTGTCGTTAAGGCAGTATTCCTTGCCGTTCCCCGGATTGGTAAATGTGATGCTGCGGTTAACCGCGTCGCGCAGGTTCACCTGACCATCAATCATGTTTTCCCAGGTCGGCGAGCTGGAATCCTCGAAGTCCGCCATGAAGCAGCGGACTGGCGCATTTAGCGCGTTGATGATCATTTTCCGATCCACCGGACCGGTGATTTCCACGCGGCGATCGCGCAGATCCTCAGGAATCGGAGCAACCTGCCAGTCCGCTTCGCGGATCCCCTGAGTTTCAGGAAGAAAGTCCGGCATCTCGCCCGCATCGAGCCTGGCCTGGCGCTGGGTTCTCGCAGCCAGCAACTCCTGCCGCCGTGCCTCGAACCGGCGGTGAAGCTCGATGACGAGCGCCTGGGCGGCATCGTTCAAGACGTCAGCCTGCTCCGGGGAGAGCGACCGGGTGAACTGGATTGGGTCGGCTGTTGCCTGCGCTTGTAGGTTGTTTTTCACTGCAGGGACTAAGGGTGCGGCGCTTGCCAGATGAGAGCCTGAAGCATAGGATCATCGCGCGGAAAAATTACACAATAGAAATTTCACAGTGTGAATTTCACATTAGGGTTATGTCGAATCTCATCCGGAAGAGCCACTTTCTCGGCGCCAAGTTCCGCAGCCTGCGCAAAGCCAATGGCCTGACCCTGCAGGACGTATCGGCCCGGTGCATTCAGATCAACGCCGATATCGCGCCATCCGTGTCGTACCTGAGCATGATCGAGACGGGCAAACGGACCCCCTCAGAGGATTTGCTGGACCTGCTCGCCGAGGTCTTTCAGAAAGACACCCGATGGTTTCTGGACGCCAACACCGAGGTGGAACGGCCACCCGAACTTGAGCCCAGCGGCGGCGCAGCCCGCATCCCGTTGGAACCGGGCTTCCTGTTCTCCAAGCAGCTTCTGGAAGCCGCCATCCCCGAGCTGCTCTCGCAAACCGGCACGACCGGGCGGCAGTTTGCGCATCTGTTGATTCGCTCCTACCAGGAGACGCACCGCAATCACTTTCCGGACCTGGAGCGATCAGCCGAAGACGTGGGTGAGCGGCGTTTTCCGCTCTCAGTTGATGACCTGCTGAGGCTTTATGACAAGCACGGACTGGAAGTCCGCTGGTTCGACAGACCGCCGGTGCAGATTCTCGACCAGGACCGGCCCGTTAAGACGTTCGTGCGCTCATTTTTTGAAGCCCCCGGCGTGGTTTACGTTAACTCCCGGCTGCGCGATCAGCCCGCGCGCCTCAAATATGATCTGGCCGCTCACTTGGGTCACAAAGTTCTGCACGGTGGGGATGGTCAGCGCTCAGCCCACGCCACCGGGGGGCAGGTCGGAGGCTTTCAGGAGCGTGCCAATAACGTGTCGGGCGGCATGAACACCGAAGACGTGTTGTTCGCCTGGCGCGATTTCGAATGCAGCTATTTCGCCGGCGCACTGCTCGCACCCAAACAGCCCTTCCGGCGTTTCCTGATGCGCGAGAGCCACCGGGTCAGCGCGGGCGAGAAACTCGGGCTGACGCCCGCCGTAATCATGCGTCGCATGACCAGCGTCTCCGCCTACCGGTACTGGCACTACTTCGATGCCTATCCGCCCGGCTACCTGCGCGCGGTGTATCGCGGTAACGGGATCCCGCTGCCCTGGGGCAACATGACCATGGTCAATGACCCCTGTCCGCGCTGGGCCGTGTTCTTCATGCTGAACAGGCCAAAAGCGCAGAAGCCGAGCTCGCAGATTTCAGTGTTGCAGGATGGCGATCATGCCCTGTTGTACCTGTGTCACTCTCTGCGCACGCGGGACCTGGCAGGCAACCCGCATGTGCTGTCCGTGGGGATTGATCTCGCCCCCGCGCTAAATTCCCAGGGGCTCGATGCTGAGGAAATCGTTGCCAACGTTGGGGCAGCCTGCCGAGCGCAAGGTGGAGAGGCGGAATTGCCACGCCAGTCGGCGCGCGCTATTGAGAGTGCCGGTCAAGTGCTCAATATCGCCTGGGCGGCCGAGGCCGTTGCATCGCCAGCCCGGATCATCTGCCCGCGCAGCAGCACCTGCCCACGTTCGCCGACCTGCGAACAACTGCCGGCCCGCCGGCGCGCCGCCAACCTCGCAGCGATCCGCAAGGAGATTGTGGCCGAGGGGGGTTAACTCGCTTAAGGAACTACGGCGGAGTTAGCGGAAATTTTCCTGCAGCGTCGCCAGGGCTTCGCTGCCCGGGCAAAGCCTGTCGTAGTCGAGCCCGTTCAGCGGCGCATCAACGGTATGGTTCAGCGCATGCATTTCCTGGCCTTCTTCGTTGACGTAAAGCAGGCCAGTCACGTGTTCGTGTTCGGCACTTTGCTTCTGCAAATAGGCGAATGCGCCGGCTAGATCGGTGGGGTCGTAGTCAGGATCGGTCTTACGCAGCACGATCTGACTACCGTCATGCAAAACAACGGGCATGGCAGCGCCCTTCTCATACTCTGCCCTGATCTCCTGTGACGGCGCGATGTAATCGGCAAGAATCGCAGGATGGTAGTGGTCGCGCGTGAACTGATAGCTCTTGGTAGAGCCTTCATGGTCATTGAACGTCACGCAGGGAGAAATTACATCGACCAGCGCGAAACCACGATGCTTCATCGCTCCCTTCAGAAGCGGCACTAGCTGCGCCTTGTCGCCCGAGAAGCTACGGGCAACGTAGCCACAGCCCAGCGAGAGCGCCAGCTCGCAAGGATCTATCGGCGGCTGCTCATTAGAATCACCTTTCTTTGCGGTGCTGCCGATGTCAGCGGATGCGGAGAACTGGCCCTTGGTCAACCCGTAAACACCGTTGTTCTCGATGACGTACAGCATGTCGAGATTGCGGCGCATCGCGTGCACGAACTGCCCCATTCCTATTGACAATGAATCGCCATCGCCGGAAACGCCGACATACAGCAGCTCGCGATTGGCTGCGTTTGCTCCGGTCGCCACCGAGGGCATGCGCCCATGCACGGAGTTAAAGCCATGGGATTGCTTGAGGAAATAAGCCGGTGTCTTGGATGAGCAACCAATGCCGCTCAGCTTTGCCATGCGATGCGGCTCAACATCGAGCTCGAACGCGGCTTGTACGAGTGCGCTCGTCACCGAGTCATGCCCGCAGCCTGCGCACAAGGTTGACATGCCGCCCTCGTAATCACGCACCGTGAGCCCCAGCGCGTTCCGCGGCATCGACGGGTGAACAATTTTCGGCTTGGTAATAAAGCTCATGCGGCCTCACCCTTCTGCAGGTCGGGGTTGATGATTTCCAGAATCGAATCCGCGGTGATCGGCAGTCCGTCGTAGTGCAGCACCGGCACCAACTTATCCTGTGTAACCCGGGTCTCCAGCAACAGCAGTCCGCGCAGCTGCGCATCACGATTCTGCTCCACGACGTAAATGCGGTCGTGCGCATCGAGAAACTCCTGCACCTCGTCGCTGAACGGAAACGCCTTAACGCGCAGGTAGTTCATGCCGATGCCTGACTCGCGCAGCCGCTCGCGCGATTCCTGCACCGCATCGTCGCAGCCACCCACCGAGATGATTCCGGTGCGGTGCTTCTCAGTAAAGTTGACGGCCGGCTTGGGCACGAACTGCTTGGCAGTCTCCCACTTCCGGCGCAGCCGATCGACAACCTCCTGGTACTCACGGGCATCTTCCGTGTAGGCGCCGTGCATGTTGTGTCCTGAGCCGCGGGTAAAGTACGCGGCCCGCGGGTGCACCCCCGGCAGCGTCCGGTAGGGTATGCCGTCACCATCGCTGTCCAGATAGCGATGAAATTCTCCTGCCGCCTCGACCTCTGCCGCCGTCATGATCTTGCCGCGATCGGGAACAAAGTTGTCGTCCCACTTGAGATCCGGAATCATCCAGTCGTTCATGCCGACATCAAGATCAGTAAGCATGATCACCGGCGTCTGCAGGCGCTCGGCGAGATCAAAGGCCGCAACCGCCATGTAGAAACACTCTTCCGGGTTGGCCGGAAACAGCAGCACATGACGCGTGTCGCCGTGCGAGGCATACGCGCAAGCCATAATGTCTGACTGCTGGGTTCGCGTTGGCATACCCGTGGACGGCCCGCAGCGCTGCACGTTTATCAGCACGGCCGGTATCTCGGTGAAGTAACCGTAGCCAAGAAACTCATTCATCAGCGACACGCCCGGACCACTCGTGGACGTGAATGCCCGGGCACCGTTCCAGGACGCGCCCAGGACCATGCCAATGGCCGACAACTCATCCTCTGCCTGAATAATCGCGAAATTCCGCTCGCCGGTCTCAGGATCGCGCCGGTAGCGCTCACACAGACTCTTGAAGCCATCCATAACCGAGGTCGATGGCGTGATGGGATACCACGCGGCAACCGTCGCCCCGGCGTAAACACACCCGAGAGCTGCCGCAGTGTTGCCGTCGATCATGATGTGGTCAGCGGTCTTATCGCTGGCTTTGGCTGCGTAAGCCAGCGGGCAGGAAAAATTCTCTTTGGCGTACTGATAGCCCAGATCGATCGCGGTTTGATTTGCTTCGATCAGATTCGCCTTCGCCGCGAAAGTCTTCTCCAGCGATGAGCGGATAACCTGCAGGTCGAGATCCAGCAACGCCGCGACGACGCCGACATAGGCGACGTTCTTCATGAGTACCCGGGATCGCGCGGTGGGGAAATTCTCGTTGCACATCCTGGCCAGCGGCACGCCGAGAATAGTGATGTCGTCGCGGCTAAGAATTTTGTGGCGTGGCCAGGTGGAGTCGTAGATAAGAAAGCCGCCGGGCGCGACTTCAAGTAGATCTTTCTGGTATGTCTCAGCGTTCATGGCCACCATCAGGTCAATGCGGCCCGAGCGTGCGAGGTGACCGGCCTCGCTAACGCGAATCTCGTACCACGTTGGCAACCCCTGGATGTTGGATGGAAAGTAGTTTTTTCCAACGACCGGAATACCCATCCGGAAGAACACTTTCATTAGCAACGCGTTGGCACTGGCCGAGCCGGTGCCGTTCACATTGGCAATCTTGATCGTGAAGTCGTTGTCGCGCGGACCCGCGCTCATGTCAGGAAGATACTCATAGTGACTTTTGGTTGCTGCCGGGAGTTACTGCCGGGTGGCTGAAGCCAGGTTAAGAATAGTTGGGGTTGCGATGCTGTGGCGAGGGTTTGACTTAATACCGAATCACGTGCCGTACTTCGGCGGCTGCTTCCCAGGCGCAGTTTCGACTTCATCCTTCACATGCGGATGAAACAATGCGAACTCCTGCATGTCCCAGGCCGCGGTCGGACAGCGCTCGGCGCACAAACCACAGTGCACGCACAGATCCTCGTCTTTAACCATGACTCTGCCTGTCTGCGGTAGCTGCCCCGAGACATAAAGCGCCTGCTCGAGATTCTGCGCCGGCGCGGTAAGCCGCTGGCGCAGCTCCTCCTCGGGCCCGGCATGCGTAATTGTGAGGCAGTCAACTGGGCAAATGTCGATACAAGCATCGCATTCGATACAGAGTTTCTCGGCAAACACCGTCTGGATATCGCAATTCAGGCAACGCTCCACTTCCTCGGCCGCCTGTTCTGCGGTGAAGCCCAGCTCAACCTCGATGTTGAGCTGCTTGAAACGCTCGGCGAGATCGACATGCGGCACAATCCGCCGCTCGTCCTGCGAATAGTCGTTGCTGTAGCTCCACTCGTGAATGCCCATCTTGGCGCTAACCAGATTCATCCCGTCAGGCAGACGTTCGGAGATCGCTTCGCCCTGGCAATGCTTGTGAATGGAAATGGCTGCCTGATGCGCATGCTCCACAGCCCAGATGATGTTCTTCGGGCCGAACGCCGCATCGCCGCCGAAAAATATGCCCTTGCGCGTACTCTCGTGGGTCGTCTCATCGACAACGGGCACTTCCCACTTATCGAATTCAATACCAAGATCCCGCTCGACCCACGGAAACGCATTGTCCTGCCCGATCGCCAGCACCACGTCGTCGCAGGGCAGAAACTCCTCCCCCACCACGCGCGTATCGGTGATACGGCCATTGGCGTCGATTTCGTACTCCATCAGCTCAAACTGCATGCCAACAAGCTTGCCGTTCTCGATGACGAACTCTTTTGGCGAATGGTTAATGACGATTTCCACGTTCTCAGCCTCGGCGTCTTCCAGCTCCCAGGCCGAGGCTTTAAAGAACCCGCGCGGCTTCCGCGCCATAACCTTGACGTCCTTTGCACCAAGCCGCAGCGACGTGCGGCAACAGTCCATCGCGGTATTGCCCACGCCAATGATTAGCACCTTCTCGCCGATCTTGTCGATGTGGCCGAAGGCCACCGATTCGAGCCAGGTGATGCCGATATGAATATGGTCAGGATCAACGTCGCGGCCGGGCAGCGACAGCTCCTTACCCTTCGGCGCTCCGCTGCCAACAAAAACCGCGTCATAGCCCTCTTCAAGCAGGGCGGCCATGCTCTCGACCGGCGAGTTGAGGCGAAGGTCCACACCCATGTCGACAATCATGTCAATTTCTTCGTTGAGGACCTCGGGCGGCAGACGGAACGCCGGTATGTTGCTCCACATCAGCCCACCCGGCCGATCCAGGGCTTCGTAAATCACCACCTCATAGCCGAGCGGCATTAAGTCGTTTGCGACCGCTAAAGATGCGCAACCCGCGCCTACGAGCGCGACGCGTTTGCCGTTCTTCTCCTTTGGAATCTCCGGCAAACGATCCTGGATATCTCCGCGGTTGTCTGCCGCAACGCGCTTGAGCCGGCAAATGGCAACCGGCTTATCTTCTACGCGCCCGCGGCGACACGCTGGCTCGCAGGGACGATCACAGACTCGCCCGAGAATGGCCGGGAACACGTTCGACTTGCGATTGAGCATGTAGGCATCGTCGAACCGGCCCTGGGCGATCAGCCTGATGTAACCGGGCACATCTGTATGCGCGGGACAAGCCCACTGGCAGTCCACCACTTTGTGGAAGTAATCCGGATGCGAAGTATCAGTCGGCTTCATCGAGTTTTTTTCTAAGTTCGTTTTCTACCCGCTTGGAGCCCTAGGGTTAAAGCCGGCCAAGCCCTGGGTGAGACCGCAAAAAACGCCGGGAAATTATACCTATACGGGCACCGGAGGGAATCTGTGTTGACAGGCTGGGGGGCCCGGATGGAAGAATCGCGGCAGTCCAGCAAGCCGGCCGCCGCCGGCAGGGAACCCACATGAACGACCCGCTCCCCGCCACCGAGCGTTACGCCGCGCTGGCCCTGCAGCTAAGCACCCGGTGCGTCAATAGCTGCCCGGACCAGGCGAGCGCGCGTGAACGGATCGCTGAGAACATCGCCCGGGTCCGCCGCGGCATTGCCGGCAGCCAGGCATTCGTTCGCCAGTACAGCGGCGAAGACACGCGGCTGGTGGTGCTGCCAGAGTATTTCCTCACCGGCTTTCCGATGGGCGAATCGGTCCCGGAATGGCGAGACAAGGCCGCTCTGGAGATCGACGGGGAGGAGTACGAAGCGCTGGGCTCGATTGCTCAGCAATTCAGGCTCTACCTGGCCGGGAACGCATACGAAGTCGACCCGCACTTTCCTGAGCTCTACTTTCAGTGCTCCTTCATTATCGGGCCGGACGGGAACAACGCGCTGCGCTATCGCCGGCTGATCTCACTGAGCGGCCCCACTCCCTATGATGTCTGGGACAAGTACCTGGATATCTATGGCCTCGAAGGCGTATTTCCGGTGGCCGACACCCCCATCGGTCGGCTCGCGGCCATTGCGTCGGAGGAAATTCTCTACCCCGAGATCGCTCGCTGCCACGCCATGCGGGGTGCCGAAATCTTCGTGCACTCCACCAGCGAAGCCGGGGTGGGCCGCGATTCCATCAAGGAAATCGCGCGGCGCGCCCGGGCAATTGAAAACCTGGCCTACGTGGTGTCGGCTAACTCCGGTGCGCTATTGGACAACCCGGTGCCAGGCGACTCCACCACCGGTCTTTCGAAAGTCGTCGACTACCATGGGCACGTGTTAGCCGAGGCCATGCCCGGTGAAAACACCATGGTGGCCAATGCCACTATTGATCTGCCTGCCCTGCGCGAACGCCGGCGCCGCACCGGGCTGACCAACACCCTCTCGCGCCAGCCGTTTCAGGCTTACGCCGAAAGCTACGCCAATACGGAGTTCCACCGGCGCAATGGACTGGTGGACAACGGCAAGGTGCAGACACCTGAGCGAACCACATTTGTGGAGACCCAGGCTGAGGACATTAAGACCCTCTCTTCGCGCGGCATTATTTGAAAGAGTTTCGTTCGATTCCGATTCGGGGTCAGACCCCGAATCTCCCGTGAACGGGCAGTCTGCGAGCCCGAGGGCGTGGGTTGGGGAAGGCTGGAGGAGGAATAAAGCGCAGCGAAGCGAACCATCCGACGGAAGCCTTCGCCGGGCCGCGCCCTCGCGAGCACAGCCTACCTACCGCGACGAATCACACACCAGCCGCTCACCAGCCACGACGCCCGTCAACGTGCCGTTCTGCCAAACTACTTGCCCATTGACGAACGTGGCTGAAATCCGGGAACGAAACTCAACACCGTCGAACGGTGTCCAGCCGCACTTCGCCAGTGCAGCAGCATCGCTGGCCCGCGTTGACGCCTTGGGATCGACCAGCACCAGATCCGCCCAATAACCTTCACGCAGATAACCGCGGTCGGCGATACCAAACACGTCGGCCACCGCATGACTGGTCTTCTTGACGATCTGCTCAAGCGTTAGCAGGCCTTCGTGATAGTGCTCGAGCACGGTCAGTAATGCGTCCTGCACGAGCGGTAAACCCGCGGGCGCACCAAAGTAAGTATTGTTCTTCTCACTGAGCAGATGCGGTGCATGATCCGTGGCGATGATATCGATGCGATCTTCAGCAACCGCCTTGCGCAGGGCCTCGCGATCGCCGCGCGACTTGATCGCAGGGTTGCACTTGATGCGCGTGCCTAAGCTGGGATAGCTGCTTTCATCGAAGTGCAGATGATGCACGCAGACTTCTGCGGTGATGCGCTTCTCGCCCGCGGGACCGGTGTCGAACAATTCCATTTCGCCGGCGGTCGTAAGATGCAGTACATGCAGCCTGGCATCATGCTTGCGCGCCAGACTCGTCGCCAGAACTGACGACTTCTTGCAGGCTTCAGCCGAACGGATCTTCGGATGCTCGGTCATCGGCACGTCATCACCAAACTGCTGTTTGGCCTGCGCCTCGTTGGCATAGATCATCGGTGAGTCTTCGCAGTGCGTGGCCACCAGCACCGGCGCATGCTCAAACAGCTTTTCCAACGCCTCCGGATCATCAACCAGGAGGTTGCCGGTTGACGCCCCCATGAACGCTTTGATGCCGCAGCACTGATCCGGCGTAATTGCCTTGATGTCATCGAGGTTTTCGTTGGTCGCGCCCAGATAGAACGCGTAGTTGGCGCGCGCCCGGCCCGCGGCACGCGCATATTTATCAGCGAGTGCCTCCCCATTAGTCGTGGGAGGATTCACGTTCGGCATTTCCATGAAGCTCGTGATCCCGCCGGCCACGGCCGCTGCAGACTCGGTGGCCAGATCGCCCTTCTGAGTGAGACCTGGTTCGCGAAAGTGCACCTGATCATCGATGAAGCCAGGCAGCAGATATGCGCCCGCGGCGTCCATGACCACCTCGTTACCCGTCGCGGTGAGACCGTCGGCGATCGCATCGATCCGCCCGCGCCGAATGCGCAAATCGGCCTCTTTGATGCGGCCCTCGTTTACGAGGCGTGCATTAGTGATGAGTAGGTTGTCAGTAGACATAGAGAACTCGACTGGATCCGCGTGCAGCACCGCTTGGCCGACCGCCGCCAGTATACTGGATGGCTTGTTGAGCCCATTGTGCTGAAGCCGGCTTCGCCGGCTTGATCGGAGTACCCCTGATGCGGTTGAGGATTTTGCTGGCCCTTGTGTGTCTGTCGCTTATGAGCCTGCCCGCGGCGGCGGCGTTGGACGTGCCGTACACACGTAAAGTGCTGGACAACGGTCTGACAGTGATTGTGCATGAAGACCCCAAGGCGCCAGTCGTCGCGGTCAATACCTGGTATCACGTGGGCTCCAAGAACGAGTCGCCGGGACGCACCGGCTTCGCCCACCTGTTTGAACACCTGATGTTTCAGGGCTCGGAGAATTTCGACGGCGAGTATCTCAGCTATCTGCAGGAACTGGGCGCAACCGACCTGAACGCCACCACCTGGTTCGATCGCACCATTTACTTTCAGACTGTGCCCAAGAACAGCCTCGATACGGTGCTCTGGCTGGAATCAGACCGCATGGGACATTTCGCCGGCTCGATCAGCCAGGCCAAGCTCGACGAACAGCGCGGAGTGGTGCAAAACGAAAAACGGCAGGGCGAAAACCAGCCCTACGGGCGCGTGTTCGAGCAGGTGCTGCCGAAACTGTTCCCGGATGGCCACCCTTACGCCTGGGAAACGATCGGCTCAATGGAGGATCTCAACGCAGCCACGCTGGATGACGTACGTGACTGGTTCAGCACCTGGTACGGGCCGGACAATGCGGTTATCGCGATTGCCGGCGATGTTGATACGGCTGAGGTCATTGCCAAAGTTGAGCGCTACTTTGGGGATATCCCGCCGGGCCCGGTACTAACGCGCCCGACGCGCTGGATTCCGACGCATGCCGAAGAACGCCGGCTGACGATGACTGATCGCGTGCCCCAGACACGCGTGTATTTCTCCTGGACGGGCCCCGCCTGGGGCACCACCGACGCTCATCATCTGGCGCTGGCGGCCAACATCCTGGGCGGCGGCAAAAACTCGCGTCTCTATGAGCGGCTGGTCTACGACGAGGCCCTGGCAACCGAAGCAGCGCTGGCACCATTAGCGCTGGAGATTGCCGGCATTACGTACCTGGTTGCCTCCGCTCAGCCGGGCGTTCCCATCGCTCAGGTTGAGGCTGCTGCCCGGGAGGAGCTTGAACGCTTCGTCAGGCGGGGCCCGACGCGACGCGAACTGGAACGGGCCAAAGTTGAGTTTCGGGCGGCGTTTCTGCGCGGCATTGAGCGGGTGGGTGGCGGTTCAGGCAAGTCAGCCGTGCTGGCCCAGGGCCAGGTCTACGGTGGCGCGCCCGACAGCTATCAGAAGGAACTCGCTGACGTTGAGGCAGCCACAGCGGCTGATCTGCAGGCCGTGGCGACTCGCTGGCTGCAAGACAACCGCCCCTTCATTCTGACGGTCGAGCCTAAGGGCAGGCTGGCGGCAACCCAACCCGCTATCGACCGGAGTGCCGGACCGCCGCCCGCAGGACCCATGCCCACTGTGAACTTCCCGGAGTTCACCCGGCATTCCCTGAAAAACGGACTAGAGGTGGTCATCGCCACGCAGGCGTCGATTCCGCTGGTCGAAATTGCGTTGATCGTCGATGCCGGATTCGCCGCCGATCAGCACGCCCGTCCGGGCACATCCAGCCTGTCCTTAAGCATGCTGGACGAGGGCACGCAGAGCCGCAGTGCGCTTCAGATCAGCGAGGAACTCGCGCTTGTCGGCGCAAGGCTGTCAGCAGCGTCGGGCCTCGATACGTCGACCGTGCAACTCTCGGCGCTACGAGAAAACCTCAACGAGTCTTTGGAGCTCTTCGCCGATGTCGTGCTGTACCCCAGCTTTCCGGACGACGAGCTCAAGCGGCTACGCCGCGTCGGCCTGGCGCGCATTCAGCAGGAGAAGAATGAACCCGTTTCGCAGGCACTCAGGGTCATGCCAAGACTGCTGTACGGACAGGGCCATCCTTACGCCCAGCCACTCACCGGCTCCGGCACAGAGGCTGATCTCAACGCGCTGACTCGCGAAGACCTTGAGGCATTCCACGCGACCTGGTTCAAACCAAACCACGCGACACTGATTGCCGCTGGTGACATTACGCCTGACGAGCTGCTGCCTAAGCTTGAGAAGCTGTTTGCTGACTGGGAACCCGGCGAGACGCCGGCCAAACTGTTGGCGCAGGGCACCAAACCAACAGGCAGCACGCTATACGTGCTGGACCGACCAGATGCCGAGCAGTCGGTGATTTTCGCAGGGCAACTCGTGCCGCCAAAGAACAATCCCGATGAAGTCGCCATCGATGCACTCAACAACATATTCGGCGGACTCTCCTCGGGGCGCATCAACATGAACCTGCGCGAAGACAAGGGCTGGGCCTACGGCGCCTACAGCTTCGTTCTCGATGCACGCGGCCGGCGCCCGTGGCTCGCATACTCATCGGTACAGACCGACAAGACGACCGAGTCGATTGCTGAGTTCAAGCGCGAATTCGCAGAGATCGCCTCAACAAATGCACCGACTGCTGCGGAACTCGCTACTGCTGTGCGCAGCGATACGCTGTCACTCCCGGGGCGCTGGGAGACGCTGCGCAACGTCACCGGCGCGCTCGCTGAAACGGTGCGCTTCGGGCTGCCAGATGATCATTGGTCAAGCTACGCGGAGCGCGTCGCCAACGTAGCGCTCGATGATGTCCGCAGAACCGGAGCGGAGCTGATTGATGCTGATGCAATCACCTGGGTTGTGATCGGCGACCGTGAAGCGATACTGCCCGGACTCAAATCGCTGGGTTTTGAACAGATTCGTGACCTGGATGCGGACGGTTTGCAGTCCGACAATACAGCGCTGCTGCGGTAGCGCGACGTGATGCGACGTGATGCGACGTAGCGGCAAACGAAGTGATGGGCCCTTTTACGGCTGGGTGATTGCTGCAACCTGCTTTAGCATCTATTTCTTCACCAACGGTCTTGCCCTGTTCGTACCGCAGAATCTGTTTCCGCGTTATATGGAAACCTTTGGCGCGTCGCCAGGTGAGGTTAGCCGCACAACATTTCTCACCCTGGGCATTGCCGCGTTCATTGCCCCGCTGATCGGCGCGATCGTTGATCGCATCGGCGTGGTGCGCGTCATTCGCACCGGCCTGATCGTGATGTCCATATGCCTTGCGTTCTACCCGTTCGCGCGCACGCTTAACGATTTGTATCTGTTGCACGCCGGGTTGGCGCTGGGACTGGTGCTATCGGGGCTCATGGCGAATGTCGTCCTGCTGTCGAACTGGTTTGTGCGCCGGAGGGGCGCGGTCGTTGGCATGCTGGCCGCCGGGTCAAGTCTGGCGGGCGGTATTCTGCCGCTGATGATCGCGCCGCTGGTAACCAACCCCGAGCTGGGCTGGCGTTACGGCTACGGCGCACTGGTCGTGGGATTCTGGCTGTTTGCTCTGCTGCCTGGACTGACACTTCTGCGCGAGCGACCGGCGGATATGGGCACACACCCCGATGGGCAACCCATGGCGGCTGGTGGATCCGGGCCTGCGAAATCAAGTGAACACGCACTTAATGAGGGCGTTAATTTTTCCGTCGCCCTCAAGTCACCGGCCCTTTACTTTCTAGCCCTCGGCTCTGCCTGCCTGTGGTACTCGATACAGGCCATGAATAGCCAGGTCACCATTTTCCTCGAGGAAGAGGGCGGCATGGCGGCGGCTCGTGCCACGCTTATTTTCGCCCTTATTTTCTGGTGCAGTTTTCTGGGCAAATTCTCTTTCGGGTGGCTGAGCGACCGGCTTGCGAAACGCACCGTGATGCAGATCACCAGCTCGATTCTGCTGGCCGGCTGCATGCTGTTGTTCGACTTTTCGGGCGGCGAGGTCTCGCTCACCACGACTCCGTGGAAACTGTGGACCTTTGCGGTCGTATTCGGGCTGGGCTTCGGCGGCAGCTTCACCATGATTCAGCTTGTCGCTGTGGAGACATTTGGCAAGAAAGCACTCGGCAAGGTCCTCGGTATCATCACTTTCATTGATTCCCTGGGCGCTGCAGCCGGCACCATCATCAGCGGGCAGCTGCGCACAGAAACGGGCAGCTACCTGATTCCATTCGCCATCATTACGGTCGTCGCGCTCATTGCGCTGGCGAATGTGCTGCTAATTCGGCCTGTTCGGCCCACGCCCGGAGCTGCGAAGGTTTAGCCAGGAGACGGCCGCAGCGCCCGCGCCTCACGTCAGAGAAGCGGCGAAAATCGAACTTGCGTCAATCGGGCAGGTGTGGAAAATCTCGGTCCGCTTTCAGACTGCTGGCAACGTTAAACAGTAGATCCTTAGAGGCCGCGCTGCAGGGCACCAAGTGCACCGATCAGATAATGATTAAAGCTGAGCATCTGACCAAGACGTACGGCCCGCTCACCGCAGTCGACGATTTGTCGTTCAAGGTTGAACCCGGTGAAGTGCTGGGTTTTCTCGGGCCCAACGGCGCGGGCAAAACGACAACGATGCGCATGTTCGCCGGCTTCGTGCCGCCGACCTCCGGGCACGCCGAAATCTGCGGGTTTCGAGTCGATAACGATCCCATCGAGGCAAAGCGGCGGCTTGGCTACCTGCCGGAAGGCGCGCCCGCCTACGGGGAAATGACGCCGCGGGAGTTTCTGGAGTTCGTCGCTGCAGCCCGAGGCCTCAGGGGCAATGACAAACAGGAAAAGCTGAATCGCGTCATCACGCGGCTCAATCTCGGCCCCGTACTGGGGCAAAGCATCGAGACGTTATCAAAGGGCTTCAAGCGGCGCGTCGGTCTGGCGCAGGCCATCATCCATGATCCGCCGGTGCTGATTCTGGATGAGCCGACAGATGGCCTGGACCCGAACCAAAAGCACGAAGTGCGTGAACTCATCGCAGAAATGGCGTCCAACAAAATCATCGTCATTTCCACGCATATTCTTGAAGAGGTTGACGCCGTGTGTAACCGGGCGGTGATCGTGGCGAGCGGCAAGATCGTTGCAGATGAAACGCCCGGCTCGCTGATTCGCCAATCGCGTTATCACAATGCAGTCACGCTGAAATTCTCTAACCAGGACTCGCTCCAGGATGCAGGCAACACGCTGCGCGCTGTTCCCGCGATTGCCGATATCGAAATCGATGTCGACGCGGCGGCTATTACCGCGCTGCCTCGTGGCGAAGAGGCGCTGCTAGAGCCGATTGGCAATCTGGTCCAGCAGCATAGCTGGCGTTTGCGCGAGCTAAAGCTGGAAAGCGGGCGGCTCGATGAAGTTTTTCGGCGCATCACCGCCGCAGGCACCGGGTAACACTGCACTCAACATGGACGTAATCAAGGTCATTGCGGCCCGGGAACTGCGCGGCTACTTTGCGACACCGGTTGCCTATGTGTTTCTGGTTATTTTTCTGGCGATGGCCGGATTTTTGACCTTCGGATTCGGTGGCTTCTACGCGCGCCGCCAGGCTGACCTGCAACCTTTTTTCGGCTTCCATGCCTGGCTGTACCTTTTTCTGGTTCCCGCGATTGCCATGCGGCTTTGGGCGGAGGAGCGCAAGTCCGGCAGCATAGAATTGCTGATGACTCTGCCGGTCACATTGTGGCAAGCCGTGCTGGGCAAGTTTCTGGCCGCCTGGGGCTTTACCGCGGTTGCCCTGGCACTCACTTTTCCGGTCTGGATTACGGTCAATTACCTGGGCAATCCGGATAACGGTGTCATTTTCGCCGCCTATCTTGGCAGCCTGCTGATGGCGGGCGGATTTCTGGCGATTGGCTCATGCATCTCGGCTGCGAACCGCAATCAGGTAGTCGCTTTCATCATTACCGTCGTGATCTGCTTTGGCTTCATGCTGCTCGGCTTTGAACCGGTGCTGGGCCTGCTCGCCGCAGCCGGATTGCCGCAGGGACTCATCGATGCAATCGCGGGCTTGAGTTTCCTCGCGCACTTCCAGGCGATCAGCAAGGGCGTTATTGACCTGCGCGACGTGCTGTATTTCTTGCTGGTGATTGCGACCTGGCTCTACGCCACGACCATCGTGCTGGGCATGCGCAAGGCGGACTAGGATGGGCGAGAGAATAACGTTGGGCCGCTTTGGCCTGGTCGCGCTGGCCGTGATGTTTGTCATCACAGTCACGCTCACCAACGGCATGATGCGGGGACTGCGGCTGGACCTGACAGAGAACCGGCTCTACACGCTGTCAGACGGCACCTACCGCATTCTCGAGAACATTCCGGAACCCATCAATCTCTACTTCTATTACTCGGACCGTGCCACCGCCAACATTCCTGCACTGCGGGCCTACGCGGGCAGAGTAGAAGAAATGCTGCAGGAGTTTGCCCAGAATTCCGCCGGCAAACTGACCGTTAGGTTCGTAGATCCACTGCCGTTCTCAGAAGATGAAGATCGTGCGGCCGCTTTCGGGCTGCAGGAACTCGCACTGCCACAGGCGTCTGATCCGGTTTACTTCGGCATAGCCGGGACAAACAGTGTCGGTGACGAGGAGATCCTGCCGTTTCTGGAGCCGAGCAAGGAAGCCTTCCTCGAATACGACCTCGCCAAACTCATTCATACGCTCTCCGTAGTGGATCGCCCGGTGATTGGCCTGCTTTCAGGCCTGCAGATGACCGCCGGTTTCGACCCGGCGACTCAACAAATGACTCAGCCATGGGTCATCACTGATCAAATCAGTCAGCTGTTTGAGCTGCGCACGCTGGCCGCTGATGCGCAGACCATTGATGCAGACATTGACGTGCTGATGGTGGTGCATCCCAGCGACCTGTCTTCCGGCACGCTGTATGCGCTAGATCAGTTCATCCTGGCCGGAGGACGGGCGCTGCTGCTGGTTGATCCCTACGCGGAGGCGGACCGGCAGGCGCCGCCGGTGCCCGGCATGCCATCGGCAGGCGGCAGTTCCAGCCTCAATGCACTCATCAATGCATGGGGATTGAGCGTTGACCCTGAGAATGTAGTGGGCGATGACCGCTTGGCGCTGACTGTATCCGGCATGGGCAATCAGCCGGTCCGGTATCTGCCCTTGCTGGGTCTGGACGCCACATCAATGAACCGCGAGGACGTGGTAACCGCCGGCGTCGACAACCTGAATCTGGGCTTCGCCGGGCATATTTCAGTGCAGGAAGATGCACCAGTAACCGTCACGCCCTTGCTGGAGTCCAGCGACCTGGCGGCTGAGATTCCGGCAGCCGGCCTGGGCATGCTGCAGGACCCGGACACGTTGCGAGCCGGCTTCACGCCCACCGGCGAAACCTTCCTGCTGGCGGCCAGAGTGCAGGGTAACGTGCCGAGCGCTTTTCCGGCGGGTCCGCCCGCGCTGCCTGACAGCGATTTACAAATATCACCGGATACCGGCCACCTGGCTGAATCGGCCGAACCGATTAATGCAATTCTCGTGGCTGATACAGATCTGTTAACTGACCGGCTTTGGGTTCAGGTGCAGCCTTTCCTGGGACAGCGGTTGCTAACCGCTTTCGCGGGCAATGCCGACTTTATCAGTAACGCCCTTGACAACCTGTCAGGCAGTAACGACCTGATTAGCATTCGCGGCAGGGCAACGTATACGCGTCCATTCACGCGGGTACAGGAACTGCAGCGCGAGGCTGAGGCGCGGTTCCGCAACACCGAGCGCCAACTACAGGAAGAGCTTACCAACCTGGAAACGAAGCTTGCCGAACTGGAGACGGGCGCCAGCGACGACAACCTGCTGCTGGTCAACCCGGCCCAACAAGCTGAACTCGAACGCTTCCAGGAAGAACGCCTGCGCATCCGGCGCGAGCTACGTCAGGTGCAACGGGATCTGGATCAGGAGATCGAGGACCTGGGTACCCGGCTCACGGTCATCAACACGTTTCTTATACCGCTGATACTGACAGGTGCCGCCCTGGCCCTGGTCGTGATCAGACGGCGCCGACGCGCCAGCGAATACGCGAGGCGCGCCGGGTGAACCTGCGCAGCCTGGTCATTGCGGCGGGCCTGCTCGCCTGCCTCGCGATTGCGAGCCTCCTGTTGGCGCCCAACGATTCCGCTAATTCGACAAGCGGTGAACTGTTTATGCCAGAGCTGGCCGCGCGCCTGAACGACGTTCGCCAGCTCAGCATCACCGAAGCGGGCGGCAATACGACCGTCGTCATTCTGGGCGGCGATGCCGGCTGGCGTGTGTCCGAGGCAGATGGCTATCCGGCTGATGTAAGCAAGCTGCGCAGCAACCTGTCAGCGCTGGCGCAGGCTGAAGTTCAGGAGCAAAAAACAGCTCGCCCCGAACTCTACTCGCGGCTGGGCGTCGCCGACATCGGCAGCCCCGACGCCAGCGGCGTGCTGCTGCGCATCGACAATGAACTGGCCGTTATCGTCGGCGATACCGATGTCGCCGGCGGCAAGTCAGCTTATGTGCGCCGCCCCGAAGAGCAATCCAGCTATCAGATCTGCGCAGAGCTCTCCCTGGGTAGCGAGCCCAGGGACTGGCTGAACCGGCGCATTGTCGATATTCCAGCCAGTGACATTCGGAGCGTTGCAATCACTCATCCTGATGGTGAAACGCTCAGGCTGTTCAAGCCATCGGCGGAGTCCGCGGAATTTGAGGTTGCAGGTATTCCGGAAGGCCGCGAGCTGACCTACGCGGGCGTCGGTAACTCGATCGGCGCGGCACTGTCGCGGCTTGATCTGGACAGCGTTGCCTCGGCAAGCGACGGCACCGCTCCGGATACCGCCGTGGTCACACGCTTTGAAACCTTCGCGGGGCTTACCGTTGTGGCGCGGAGCTGGCGCACAGGCGAAGATTTGCTGTTCACGTTTACTGCCACCGCCCCGGACGGCGCCGAGACAGACCTGCAAGATCAGGCAGACGCCATCAACGCTACGGCAAAAGGGTGGCAGTACGCCATCCCCGATTTCAAAGCCGATCAGTTCGTGAAACGCATAAGCGATCTGCTGGCTGCTACCTAGGTGAGCGCTAGCGCCTCTCACGAGGCAGCGGTCAGCTCGGGTCGGGCTCCCTTCCAGAACACGATACCCTTTCCCTCAGAGCGCTAGTGCGCACCGGAGCCGCGCCCTCGTAACTACCTTGAGCGTCTCAAAAACGTTGCGGCTCGGCGGAGGCCTTACGTCGGCTTTCTGAACCTCAGCGTGAACCGATCACTCTCGCCAATCGCCAGATACTTCTCGCGATCAACGTCTTTCTTCCGCAAAGTTGGCGGCAGCGTCCAGACGCCCGTGTCGTAGTCCTTCGTATCCTTCGAGTTCGCATTGATCTCCGAGCTTGCATCCAGCTCGAAACCGGCTGCTTCAGCCAGCTGAATAGCAAAGGCCTGATTGACATAGCCTGACGCGGCGCGCGGATCCTGATCGATCTCCTCGTTGCCGCGGTGCTCAACCACACCCAGCACGCCACCGGGCTTCAACGCCCGGTACGCCGCGGTAAACATCTCTCCGGTGTAACCGCGGGGCATCCAGTTGTGGATGTTGCGAAACGTCAGCACCATGTCCAGCGTGCCTTCGGGGCCCAGATCCCATGAATCCGGCGGCATCAGGACGGTCATTTTCGTATTGCCATAGAGTTCCGGATACTCAGCTAATTTGGTCTTGAACCGCTCTACTCCGCGGGCCACAAACTCCGTCTCCGAGTCCGGATCCCAATGGGCTGCGTAGTATTGTCCCGCGTCGTTGACATAGGGCGCGATCACTTCGGTGTACCAGCCACCGCCCGGCCAGATTTCCGCGACGTGCGAGTCTGGCTTCAGACCAAAGAACTCCAGTGTCGCAACCGGATTACGGTACTGATTGCGCGCCACGTTATCGTCGCTGCGGTGCACACCCTCAGCAAGCTCGGTCAGACGCGAATCGCCCGCTGCGGTCGGCTGTGCCGCATCTTCACCGCCGCAAGCGGCTAGCGTGCAGCATGCCAGCAACAGGGCGGGCAGCTGTGTAATCCTGGAACTCATGCCGTGACTCCAAATCGCCTCTTCAGGGGCGCTTAAGTCTACGCGAAGTTCATGGCATTTATGTGGCTCACTTTGTCGGGCTGAGGCAAACGAAAAAAGCGGCGCAGTTCGCGCAGCATGCTGCGGTCGGGCACACCCTCGGCATAGCGAGCCTCAAGGCTGCGGCAGTAGCTGGCACCAAGATCCCAGGCGGTCTTGTAACGCTCTCTTTCGGCAGAGCTCAGATCAGTACTAAAGACGGGATCGGCAAACAGCAGTTGCCAGAGGTTTACGCCGGCGCGAGATTCCGGCGACTGATGGATCAGCGTGCGTGCGCTGACATACTTATCCACCTCGGCCTGCATTTCGAGCTCAAGCTGGGTAACCCGACGCTCCCGCGCTGCGCTGAACACGACATAGTTGAAATGACTAATGCCTTCAACAACCTTACAGAAGTCGGCCAGGCAATCCGGGCTCAGGCTGTTAAGGGGATCAGCGACGTCGAGGCGGGACAGCACTTCGGGCTCCAGGTACAGGGCGATGGCGAGACCGTCATCGTCCTCCACGAGCAGAAGCTTTTCATCGGCCGCCCGCGCGTCAGGCCCCTCCCAGGTCTTAACCAGATCAGCATCGGTTACGAGGTAGTCGCGCACATCCGCCGCCGGCTCGATACCGCAGAGCCGGCCGTGCAACTGTTGTAGCTCGCGCAGCACTGCTTCTAGTGCGAACCCACCGAGCCGCGCGCATCGCCCAGCGGGTAGATATCCATAGCCCGGAGCAAGCGTGCAGCCCGCGGGCTGCCTGTCTTCATCCATAGCTCGTAGGCACGCAGTGCATCAGTGTCACAAGTCCCGCGCGCCGACGACCGCATCTCCTGCAGCACATCAACCACCAACACGAACTTGGCGGATAGTTCAGCGAATACCCCACCCAGGGCGCGGCCGCGAACGGTGCCACGCATGCTGCCCGCCAGCGAGTTGTAGGCGCCTCCGCCCATGTGCATGTAGTAGTCCACGTCCACCGCTGCGCGCTGCAGGCTGTCAGCGAAGAAGCCCGCAATAAACAGCGCAACATCACCGATCCGCTGCAGCGCGAAGTGGCGTTCCTCGGCGGTAGGTGCCTCCGCGGCATCCGTCAGCATCAGTGCGAGGGGCTTCAGATGTAGGCCATCCGGCCCGGACTCGTAGAACGCCTCCGAGCGGGCGAACAACGTCAGCAGGTTAACGACATAGTGGTGCGTTTGGTCGTCGAGCGACACACGGTTGCTGGCTGCAGCCGCATCCAGGGAGTCCCGAAAAAACTCCTGTAGGTTGCTGACGTGCTGAAGCCCATCAGACTCCGATGTCCTGCTGTTCATGCCACCTCCCGAGTTGCCGTGCATGCGGTACCCGGGGCCGGTCCAGGGCTATGGACAAGGCCCCGGTGACAAAGCTATGCGCTGGCGGCAACCCGACCAGGCTGCAGCAAGCACTAGTTAGTTATATAGGTGCCAATGCGATACAAATGTGAGCATGGTCACGAAACCGGAGCTTCTGTAAAACCCGCCGCAAGACCTGCATCGGCGCAGCTCCAGTAACGCTAGACGGCCAAGGCAAGCTGCGGTTGCCAACCCAGCTCGCGCACGACCAGCTCGGCGTGATCCTGCCGCAGCCGGAAGCTCAGAAACTCGCCCGGACGTCTCAGCGCCACGCCGATGTCCAGCTGCAAGGTCGCGCCGGTAGCCACGGGGCCGCGCAAAAACCACGCGCTTTCGGCGCTCTGGCCACGCAGCGCCCCGTTGCGTCGCAGGCTTTCCAGGAATTCCACCAGTTGCTCACGTAAGCGCGCCAGCACATCTTCACTGCCCAGCCCGAACGTTGCCCAGCGGCTGCCACGGGTAACACCGGCCAGGATGAACGCGACAGTCCTGCGCAGATGCAACTCAGACCACTCCGGGGAAAGCCCTGCACGCTTTCCCAGGGTGACGAAACCAGTGACGCTGGCGCGGCCGCGCCGATCCCGAAACACGGGGTTCACCCCAAAACGGCGTAGCACGTCGCAATCCTCGGGCGCGAGTACAGGCTCGATCCGCTGGCTGGTCCGAAGCTCGAGAGACTCGGCGAACGGCTCCCAGACGGCGTGGTCCAGGTCGTGAGCAACCAGGCATCCCGCAATAGCGCCCAGCACACTCCCCTCCCTTGGCCTCGGGAAGTAAGTCAGGGCATTGGGACTATCCAGTCCATATGCCTGGTGGTCGCTGACGACGTCATGCACCGTCTGCCAGTGGGCCGGCGGGTCAACCAGTAACAGCGCGTGCCGCCGCCGGCAGTATTGTTCTGCGGCGAATAAGGCCACGGGGCCAATCCCCGCGTCTGCAGCCGGCGATACCAGACACAGCAAATCAAGCCTTGCGACTTGCTCCAGCGCATGCAGTCCGGTGCCCTCGGCAGCCGATCCAATCAGATCGTAGTCCGATGGATGGGGAGTGCCGGTGCCTTCAGACTCGGAATAGACGTAGCCGACTGCGGAGCCGACGCCGGCACGGACAGTGCGACTGGGACGCACGCTATCTGAATCCGCAGCGACCTTGACCAGGCTCGACTGGAGCAATGCGTGCCCGACGTACTCGGGGTGTTCGGGATCGGCGAACACACCTCTATAGATTTCCTGTTCGACGACGAGTGGCCGCCGCGCCGAATCCAGACGCTGCACGATCAAATTGAATGCGTCAGTCTGGTCGGTGCCAAGGCCATCGTAGTCAACCGATGCGCGCAGGTACTCGAATTGCCCCGGGCACAACGCCTCAAGCGCGAGTGCACCGCCTCGACCCGGCAGCTCAAGCCGGTTGGCAGTCGAATCGCGGCAGATGCGCACCACAATCGCGACCGAGCCACCGCAGGCGAAGAACTGCTCGAGGTAGCCGGCCAGGCGGCTCGACTTGTCTGGCGTGCCAAAACGGCGCAGGTATTCAGCGACGCTACGCACTGCAACCGGAAGATTGGCGGGGCCCCGAGGCGCGGGCCCTATGAACGCTGCGATAGTTTCGCGATGAAGTGCGATGGGTGCGCCGGGCGGCGGCCCCTCCATGACAAAAATGCCGCTGTTACCCGGGTCGTCCACGCCGTGTTCCGAGCCGACTCATCTCGCCCGTGTGATTACGCCTCAACTAGCGCTGAGCAACCGGAGTTGACGCGCGAGTTATTGGAAGAGACCCACGCCCCGAAAACTATAGCGTGCGCCAATGAACCACTGCGTGTTCTCATCATTGGTCTCAACGCCAACCTGGGCCTTCAGATTTGGCACAAACTCGTAGAGCAGGCGGGCGCCAAGCTGCAGCTCACCGTCCGCGCCATCGAATTCCTCGTAGCCAAATTCGCCAATAAACTCGAAGGCCGTGGAGTTGATGATGCGAATACCTGAAGTGATCGCGAAGCCGTCGACGTCACTGCCTGTGTCCGGATCGGCGTTCAAAAACTCAAGCTGCAGAAACCCGCTGAAGCGATCGCTGTAAAGGCGGTTCGGCTCGCCCGGCGTCAGCGGCGTGTGCACGCCAATACCGATGCCAAACTCATCGACGTCCGGAAAATTTACGACGCCGAATCCGGTATTAACCGAATCGAACTGATTGGTTTCGAGCCTGGCCAGGGCATGGAAATACTTGCCCAGCTCAATAGAGCCCTCGAGCTTCACTCCGTCGGCATCGACGTCGCCGCCTGGAATTTCAAACTCGGTTTCCTGATACGCGATCTCAGCGTACGTATAGGAAATCGGCGACGGTCTGGCCTGCACAGCCGACAAAGGCTGTAAGGCGAAAATAATGATAACTGCACTCAGCGCCGCGACGCGGCTGATATTCATGCTGGGCATGTCTGCGGTCCTCCCTAATGACACCCGCGGCGGCCTGCGCCCACCCGTGCAAACGCGCTGCACGCACTGCGGCCGGCAAACCCCGTGAGCCCAATAACCCTCGCTCCCAACGTTGCGCACCGGAAGCGCTGATAAATCTGGCACATAGGCCCGATCAAATCAACTAACTACAAAGGTATTTGGCGCAAATGCCTGCGGCTGATAGGTATTTTGAGTGGCTAGAGCTCGGCTGGCCCATCGTCGGCGTCGGCGGCATCGACAAGGACCTCATGGACGATGACGTTATCCACGCGCCTCGCCTGGCCGATCGCCGCCCGGGCGGGCGCGCCTCCAGCCAGCACGGACAGCGGGACGCCGAGCTGCGCTTCGGCAATATTTGTCAGCTGGCCGGCCCGCAGCCGGGCGCGGGGATTGGGGCTATCGACAAGCCTGGCCCGCGCGCGCGTGTCCAGGCCGCCCAACCAGTCGCGCTCATCTTCTTCCAGGGGTGGATGTGCTTCGAGCACCAGATCATCGCCTTGCCAGCCCAGCAGGTAAGGCTGATTGACGATGCGAACTGGCGTACCGACAGGCACGTCTTCAAACAGCATTTCGATGTCTTCGGGGTACAGGCGCACACAACCGTGACTGACGCGCATGCCAACGCCACCTGGCTTGTTGGTGCCGTGTATCAGGTAGCCCGGTATACCCAGTCCGAGCACCCTATTACCCAGGGGATTGTCCGGTCCTGGCGGAACCTGTGGCGGCAGCGGATCACCAGCCTCCGCATGCTCCTTGCGGATTGATGCGGGCACAAACCAAACCGGATCTCGCGCCTTGGAGACGACCTCGGTTTCGCCCGTCGGCGTTTCCCAGCCAGTCCGGCCAATGCCGATCGGGTAGGTCTCGACGTATGCCGTTTCGTCGCCCGCTGCCGGCGGATAGTAGAACAGCCGCTTGGCAGCAATGTTGAGCACGATGCCTTCGCGCGGCGCCGACGGCAGCACAAAGCGAGTTGGCAACACCACTGCCGTGCCCGCTCCGGGGAGCCAGGGATCCACGGACGGATTCGCCGATTTCAGCTCATCGAAGCCAACGTCATAAGTCCGGGCGATTTCGACGAACGTATCGTCTGCCGTCGCGTAAACCACCTGCAGCTCGCCGACGACGTCGTCGCCCGGCGCAATCGCAAAGCGATTCGCTACCAAGGGCTCAGTACCACTGCGCTTGGCGGCGGTATTCCTTGGAAGTGACGACTGAAAGCCTTCGGGAGGTTCAAATATTGCGTCGACAACACCGCAGCCGTTAGCCAGGCAGGCCAGGGCCACTGTTGCGGCAAGCTTCGCGGAATGCCGCAACATCCGGCGGTGCGCGACTAGCGGCTGCACTGCGGGTTCTTGCCTGCCGCCCGGGCCAGGTTGTATCTCTCCAAGGCCGGTGGCAACGCCGCAATCAAGTCACCAATACGTGTGCTCGATGAAGGATGCGTCGACAAGAACTCCGGCGGTGCGGCTTCGCTTTCCCGCTCCATGTTTTTCCAGAGCTGAATACTGGCGCGGGGATCGAAGCCGGCATCGGCCATAAAAATCAGTCCGTCGATATCCGCCTCGCTCTCCTGGGACCTGCCGTACGGCAGGCTGAGGCCGATCTGCGCGCCCATGGCCAGCAAATCCGTGGTGCCCGCCGGGCCACCCAAGACCGCGGCGACAGCAGCGACGCTGCCACGGGTCGTCAACTCCCGGTTAACACGCTTGACGGAGTGCTGCTCGGTGACATGAGCAATTTCATGGCCGATCACTGCAGCCAATTGATCAGTCGTCTCGGCGGCCCGCTGAATACCGGTAAACACACCTATCTTGCCGCCCGGCATGGCGAAAGCGTTGATCTGCTCAGACTCAAATATCTCAATCTGCCAATCCTTGCTCGCGTATGGCTCATCGAGCTCGGCGATGATGGCTTTGGAGATACAGTTCACATAGCGGCGCACCGAACCGTCGGTCGAGATCGGCGTGGTGTTGCGGAGCTTTTCGAACTCGGCCGCAGACTGCGATGCCAGCTCTGCCTCAGATACCAGCGGCAACGAGCAGCCGCCGGCCATGGCCGCAGCCAGCAGGATCGCAAGCAGCCTGATCAATCCCAGCGGCATCTGATCTTCTCGCTCCATTGCTTCCGAATCGATTATAAGCCTTGCCCGGCGGCGCCGAAGTGATACGCGGCTAGGGCGATTGACTGCCACTGCGAAACAGCCGATCGGCGGCGGTCTCCATTATGGACAGCAGTTTTTCCTGAAGGTTTTGCTTGCCACGCCAGCTCAGCTCGTAAACGTCACCGTCACTGGCAGCCTGCAGCAAGTAATCGTCACTGGAACCCAGCTCATCGATCAGACCAAGCTCCAGGGCCCGCGTACCGTACCAGTGCTCCCCGGTCGCCACCCGATCAAGATCAAGGCCGGGACGCTGCTCAGCCACCAGGTCCTTAAACAAGTGATGCACATCCTCAAGCTCATCGCGAAGCTTATTGCGGTCTTCCTCGGTGTTTTCGCCGAACATGGTCAGCGTGCGTTTGTACTGACCCGCTGTGACCTGCTCGAACTCGACGCCGCGTTCACGCAGCGCTTTGTTGAAATTGGGTAGCTGAGCAATTACGCCTATCGATCCGATTACGGCAAATGGCGCAGCAATAATGCGATCAGCAATACAGGCCATCAGATAACCGCCGCTGGCGGCAACGCGATCAACGATGATCGTTAGCGGGATCCTGCGCGTTTTCAGCCGCAGTAACTGTGAGGCGGCCAGACCGTGTTCATGCACTGCACCGCCAGGATTCTCGAGTCGCAGAACCACCTCATCGGATTCGCGTGCCGTGGCGACGATGGCGTTGATCTCTTCTCTGAGCTGCACCACCGCGCTCGCGCGAATATCGCCTTTGAAGTTGAGCACGAAGTAGCGTTTACGTTCCTCGCCAGCTTTCGCGGTCGCTTTCGCGGACTTCTTGTCTTCTTTCGCAAGCTTCTTAAACGCGTTCTTATCGAGCATGGCCTGCTGCAGCGACCGGGCTGTCTGGCGCAGGCGATCGTTCAGCTTCGTGACCTTAAGACCCTCCGCGTCGCCGCCACGTCTCGACATGCCAGCGATCATCACCAGACCGATACCTAACGCGACCAGTAAGGTAAGCGTCTTTGCCAAAAACATGCCGTACTCGGCCAGGAATGCAGTCATAGAAGATGAATCAATTGAGAAGAAAAAGGTCGTGGAGTCTTAGGATTTGGTCGCCCACAGAACTTAGCCACTAGAGCTTAACGCCCGCGTTATTCCTGTTTAGCGCCTGCTCGGCACGATAGCTGGAGCGCACCAGCGGGCCTGCCACAACTTCCGCAAAGCCGCGATCCAATCCCCATTCGCGATAGCGCGCAAACTCGTCAGGGCGGACAAAGCGCGCAACCGGTAAGTGATTTGCGGTGGGCCGCAGATACTGGCCCAGGGTCAAGAGGTCGACGTCGCGATCCCGAAGATCGTCCATGGCCCGGGCGATTTCGTCATCTTCTTCACCAAGCCCCAGCATCAGACTGCTCTTGGTCAGCACTCCGTCGCTGTTGGACTTAGCGACAGCCAGCACGTCGAGTGACTGCGCGTATCCGGCGCGCGGATCGCGCACCTCGCTTTGCAGGCGCTCAACCGTTTCCAGGTTGTGGGCAAACACGTCAAGCGGCGACGAAACGACCCGCCGGACGGCGGACTCGTTCCCCTGAAAATCCGGTGTCAATGCCTCCACGGCGGTATCGGGGTTGCGCTGCTTGATCGCCCGGATACACGCGGCGTAGTGCGCGGCGCCACCATCATCAATGTCGTCTCGGTCAACCGAAGTCAGCACGATGTAGCGTAGCCCCATCAACTCGACCGAGCGGGCCGCATTCTCGGGCTCCTCTGCATCAAGCCAGCCGGCCGGATTACCGGTATCGACGGCACAGAAACGGCAGGCGCGAGTGCAAACACTGCCCATCAACATGATCGTGGCGGTGCCCGCGTTCCAGCATTCGCCAATGTTTGGGCAAATCGACTCTTCACAAACCGTGCTCAGCCGATGTTTCCGCACATTCGCCTGCACGGCGGAGAATCCCTTGCCGGATGGCAACCGGGCACGCAGCCAATCGGGCTTGCGCTCGATGGGGACTTCAGACCAGCCGCGAGCGCGGCTAACGCCGTTCTTAACGGCGCGAAAGCCCACGTCGGTCTGGTACTTCTCGCCGCTGCGGGTGATGGGAATGCCTTTGAACTGTGTCACGTGAACTTACGAGTACTGCCGGAAACGGTATTCTCGCATGCCCGCTTGAGGCTGGAAAACCACGCTCTGAACCGGGCGTTCAGGCGGCAAAAAAAAGCCCGGCGCTAAGGCCGGGCAATACAGGGGGAAGACTTTTCTACCCGCCCTGTGGCGGGCATTCAACATCTGCAATCGGTATCAATAAGCAGTCGACCTAATGAAGTCGTGACCAGTTCAGCAACTCAACAGCGTCAACTTCCATCTCAAAATTCTTGGCTAACAGTTCTTCGATCTCAGTGGGATCAAGAATCTGTTCTGCCGGCGAATTAACTTCTACAACCCCGCTATACTCGTCAGCGAAATCTTGCTCTTCCGAGCGCAACAGAAATCGGGTGTAGTATTTCGCGCGCATGGCCAAAAGGTACGGGCATAACGCTGCCGATACTGTGAGACACCGCACAGATTCAAGACCGGATACGACTGAATGAATTGGGGAATTTGCATCACGGTGAGCCATGCACGGTGGGTCCTCTGCGCGGCATTACTGCTCGCTGCGTCGGCCGCCACAGGTCAGGATTTTGCCCGGCAGCTCGCCGACGCACAGGCCCTGTTGAGCAAAGCGAACGCAGACAATGCCGACCTGCTTGCACCGGAGACTTTTAGCCGAGGCACAGACGCACTGCGCAAGGCCGAGGCAAGGTTTGCAGCTGGGCGGGCTGACGCGCGGCTGACCCGCGAGCTCGCAGAAGCATCGGCGGCACTGTCATCAGCCATCGACCTGGCCGGGCGGGCACAGCGCGAGCTGGCCGCGGCTATTGGTGCGCGCGCTGATGCAATTGCGGCAGGTGCCCCGGCTCAAGACTCTGATGCCTTTGCCGATGCCGAAGAGCGTCTTGTTAATGCGGCAGCCGCGCTGGAGGCCGGCAACCTCGATAAGGCAAACGCGCGTGCTGACGATGCCGAGCGACGGTTGCGCGAAGTGGAGCTGCAGGCCATCCGCAATATGTTGTTTGGTTCGGCACGCCAGGCGATTGAGGACGCGGACGAGCAGCGCACTGACCGCTTTGCACCCAGAACGCTAGCCAGAGCGCGGCAGCTACTGGCCGAGGCGGAGCGTCTGCTGCAAGCAGATCGCTATGCCGTCGAAGAGCCCACGCGCCTGGCAAACCTGGCGACATACGAGGCCCGGCATGCCAGGTTCATCCGCGGCCTGGCTGAAGATGTAAGAAAAGGCCAAAAGTCATTCGAAGACATCGTACTGGCGTGGGAAGAACACTGGACCCTGCTCGCCGAAGCGGCCAACGTCCCGGCGGATTTCTCAACCGGGTATGCGGAGCTGGCCGCCGCCATTGACCAGGAACTACGGCGCGTGCCGGGCCTGGAGTTCAACGTCGCAGAACTAACCAAGCGAGTGAATGGTCTGGAAGAAGAAATTCGCGAGCTGGATGACCGCCTCGGCAGCACGTCGGCTGAAAGGTCTGCGCTCATGCGCGAACTGCAGGCAAGGGCACGAACCCGGGAACAGTTCGCGACGGTGAATGCGCTGTTCACATCCAAAGAGGCGGACGTACTCAGAGACGGAGACAACGTTATATTGCGCCTGGTCGGATTACGATTTGCCAGCGGATCGGATCAGCTCAATGCCGGCAGCGACGCACTACTGCAAAAACTGCGCGATGCCTTCAACGTCTTTCCGCGGCTTGAGGTGGTCGTTGAGGGACATACTGACTCTTCCGGCAGCGCCAGCAGAAACCAGGCGCTATCCCAACGGCGCGCGCAGGCTGTCGCGGACTATTGTGTCGAGCAACTAGGCCTGCCGGCATTTCGCGTAAAGGCCGTGGGCTACGGCGACACCCGGCCCATCGCCCCAAATCGCACGGCGGAGGGCCGCGCCAAGAATCGCCGCATTGACTTGCTGCTTAAACCGCGCCTGGTCAACTAACTGACCAAGTCCGGGCGTTGCGCCAGGGAGCTAAGACTCCTTCCACCAATCAGCGACGCACCGTGCGGTGACCGGATTGATCATGTAGCCATAGCACTTGTGCACGTTGAGGCCGTCAGGTCCGCGGAAGTAGTTGAACAGATCGGTGCGATCAACAATCTCATCGACCAGTCCCGCGTCAAGCATCGGCCTGAACTTGTCGGCCAGGTGCGGCACCACAGCCGAAAGCTCGCCAACAGCAGTCAGGTTAGTCCAGTGCCGAATCGTGTGGGGATATCGACCGTCCCCTGTCTCGTCAGCGCCCAGCAGACGGTGACTCATGAAGTTGAGGCCCAGCGGGCTACCTAGCGACAGTAAATCCACCTTATCGATGGGGTCCGGCTCCCGGCTCAACTGCCACAGCGTGTCAAAGGCCACCACTGAGCCAAGGCTGTGAGCAACGATGAGCAGGCGGCCGTTGTCCTGCAGGGCCTGTCTGATTGCACCCGCCACTAAGGCGCGAATTTCATCCGCAACGCCCGCACTGTTCGTCAAGTAGCGAAGGCTGTCCTTAAGAGTGTCCTTTACCTCCGCGCTCGCAATCCAGTCAGCGAGCGATGGAAACAGATCGCACAGTGCATAAGCTGCGCGAGCAGCACGCCGGCGCCAGTGGCTGGCTTCATCCATGTCGACCTGGTGTGGACCCGGAGCAGCCAGCAATCGCTCCAGTCCCGGCTGGTCAGGCCCGGGATCGCTGGGCTGCGGATAAAAGATGTGCGGCCACGGCGCCAGTCGAAATGCCTCGGCCTGAGCAGCAAACTCCCGGGCGACTGCCGGATCACATCGGTCTAAGGCCGTCTGCAAGCACTTCCGCAGATTGGTGCGATGAATGTCGGCCGGTGGCTTGGGCTTCATGCCAGGCACATAGAGGATCACCTTGCCGCTCGCGCTCATGACTGCATGATAATCTGAGTTTTCACCGTCGCATTAATGCCTGTAAGGGAGCCCTGCAAACGTGAAGTACCTGCATACCATGGTGAGGGTCAGCAATCTGGAAGACTCCCTGGACTTTTACTGCAACAAGCTCGGCTTGGTCGAACTACAAAGAGCGGATAACGACGCCGGCCGCTATACGTTGGTCTTCTTGTGCGCCCCGGGAGACGAGTCGGCTTGCATAGAACTGACCTACAACTGGGACCCTGAGGCCTATGGCGAAGGCAGGAACTTCGGGCATGTTGCTTACCGAGTGGACGATATATACGCGCTGTGCCAGCGGCTGATGGACCACGGCGTAACGATTAACCGGCCGCCCAGAGATGGCTACATGGCTTTCGTCAGGTCACCCGACAACATTTCCATCGAGCTGCTGCAAGCCGGTGGCGCCCTGCCGAAGCGAGAGCCCTGGGCCTCGATGCCAAACGTGGGCAAGTGGTAGCGGGTCTGGACTAACCGACCGCCGCTCGTCGCGAAGCCACCCGGAAACGGCCGGTTTGCATAGTAGCGTTGATCGATTCTTTCACGACGACTTTATTACGGCCATCTTCCTTGGCCTGATAGAGCGCCTCATCGGCGAGCTGAATCACACCATTCATGCTGCGCTCGGCCTCGGGCACGCTTATCGATACGCCGACGCTGACCGTGAGATAGGGATGCGTTGACGACTGGCGGTGGGGAATTTTTAGTTCCTGAACCGTACGCCGGATATGCCCCGGAATCTCTCGGCCGTACTCGTTCGCCGGTCCATATAGCAGCAACGCAAACTCTTCGCCGCCGAATCGCGCCGCGATATCCAGCGGGCGCTGCGCTGCCAGACCGATAACTTCAGCGACCCGCTTCAGCGCGTCGTCGCCGGCCTGATGGCCATAGTGATCGTTATAGTCTTTGAAGTGATCGATATCGACCAAAAGCAGCGTCAGCTGCGTCTGCTCCCGGCGCGACTGGCGCCAAAGGCGATCAAGCTGCCGGTCGAAGCTGCGGCGATTGTTGAGTCCCGTCAGGCCGTCCTGGTCCGCCAGCTCACCCAGAACCCGGGACTCAAGAAAGGATTTCCTTGAGGCTCGCTCCAGCTGGTAGCAGCAAACGATACCTGTGGCGTTGACCAGCGCCAGCATCGCCAGCTCGAAGAACGCCTCCGCGGGCGTGAAGTCCCAATAGAAGGTGCCCCAGACGTAGGTTGCAGAAGTCGCCAACGCTGCAAACGCCGCATGCCGTAACGGCAGTCCAAGCATCAGCCAGACCGCGAACAGCCACGCAACGCACGCCGCAAAGTAGTAGTGCATGCCTAGAAGCGCGGCTCGAGTCACGATGGAGGTGATCATCAAGCCGAGCAGAAGCGCGCTTGACGTAAGCAAGAACTCAAATAGCCGGTGACGACCGGGCAGATAAGAGGTGTACAGAGTGGCCGCCAGGCAAGGCAGCATGATGAACAGCTCGAAAGCCACCATGATTTTCGAGAAACCGGGCTCGGTTAGCCGCGCGCCGATGAGGATCAGGATGGTGGCCGCAGCCGTAACCATAACCAGGCGTGCGCGGAAGGCGTTGCTTTTGGCGTAGCTCGCGCGGAACTCATCTTCGACAAACGCCGAGAACCGCAGCCCGCGAAACCCGCGCTGCCGCTCATCCGCAAACGGCGAATTCAGCTTGTATCCCAAACTCTTCAAATGCGGGCCGTCCCTAAAAAGTCCCGCGATGTGCGGACCTCTCCTCACCCGCCACCCTAGATGGTGCGACGCAGCGCAACAACCGCCCCGGTCACAGAATCCGATCCCGGCGAGCCCACAACAAGCGTGATCAGCACACGCGTCAGTTATGCTCGCGTCCGTATGTTGGACCCCTTAGCCACCAGCCCTGCGACCTAGCATGCCGCCCGGATCACCGTGGCTGGAGCGAGTCGTTCAGATTGCAGCCCCGGCCGCCATCGCGGCACTGGGGGTCCTGCTAGTGACAGCGGCTGCCCCGCCAGAACGTAATTCAGGAAGCGCGCCCGATAGCGGGCTTGCGGCACCGCAACTACCCCCTTGTGCGGACGAGACCGACGGCTTACTGACCGGCCAGCTCTATGGCGCGATCGAGGTCAAGCTTCAGGCGCCTGATCCGAAGCTCCGCTGCGCGGCGACGCTGCGGCCAGAAGGTGGTGGCATGCGACTGTTCTTCGCGCCGGGTGGCGAGGAGCTGCTGCTGGTCATCGGCGTGGCGGCGACCCCGTCCACCGCGCTTAGTCAGGAACTGGCCGCGAACGTCACCATCGTCGATGAGCGGCGCGGTCAGTTCTTCAGCTCTGGCGAGAGCGAACGATGCTGGACCCGGTTTCACCGTGTCGAGCCTGGCGCGGGTGACCACGGCACGTGGCAAATCGGCGGGACGCTTTTTTGTTCCGGCGCACTACCCGCGCTGAACGGCGACGGATCGGTGACGCCCGGCGAACTTGAGTTCCTGGCCCGACTGGTAACGGAAGACAATTGAAACTAAAGCCCGTGCATCTTTGCGTGGTCTGGGGTTTCCTGGCCCTGCCCTCGCTGTGGTGGTTTCAGCCCGCACAATCCTCGACGGAGCTCAATGAGTTTGAGAGCGGCTCCGTGATCCTGGAGAACAACCGCGATCAGTGTCTGCATGTCGCGGTGTGGTTCGCCGATCTGCCGGCCCAGCAGGCGCAGGGGCTGATGTTTGTGAGGCAACTTGGCGAATTTGAGGGGATGCTGTTCCGCTATCGAGCGCCGCGGATCATCACGATGTGGATGAAGAACACTTATATATCGCTGGACATGATCTTTATCAGCGACGACGACTACGTCATCCGTGTAGCACGCCGGACCACACCGCTTTCGGAAGCGCAGATAAGCAGCCGCTTGCCGGCCACCGCCGTGCTGGAAGTCGCCGCGGGATTTGCGGAACGATGGGGGATTGCCAGAGGCGCCCGGCTACTGCTAACTGAACCCGCTGTGCCACAGGCCGAGGGCTGAAAAAGTCTCAGGCGAGGCTGAGAGTCTTTGCGGTTGTTTGTGGCCCGCTCGCTTTGGTGGCTACTCAGGCATCATCCACCGGGGCAGGCTGCGAGCGGCACTTCACTACGTAGCGCAAGTCGTGCCGGGCAGCGTTCAATTCGTCGTAGCGGAACGGCCGACGCTCGGCGACTGCATAGCCCGACGGGCACAGCTGCCTGGACTCAACCCACGTCTGCAGCCATTCCAGGCGCCGGGCCTCAGCCGCAGAATCATCGTCAGGCATCTCGGGCGAGAGCATCACATCGAAATAGAAGCTGTCGGATGCGTCGAAGGGCACGGTCAACCGGCTCATGCGATGGCGATCAAAGTCCTCTGACTCGTAGATTCCGGCGCAGCCAGTTAACAGCAGCGCCGCGAGTGACATCTGGCACAGCCGCAAGAAGTAACTAAGGCATACGCTTTGGTTCATTAGCGATCACTCCCGCCGGGTCAGCAAGAAATTAGCCGGCGCGCCTGGCGCACACGCGGGTTGGCTACCCTACCCAATGCGCCTCGCGAGTATCACTCTGCAGCCGCCGATGCCGCAAGGGTTGGGTGTCGCCCTTTTCCTCAATCCATCAGCGGTGAGCTATTGGCAACGAGCCTGTTAGAATCGCGCCATGCATAACGAGCCAACCATTGCCGTCTTCATCGACTTTGAGAATCTGGCCCTGGGCGTCAAAGAGATGAAGCGCACAAAATTCAAGCTCGATCTCGTCATGAAGCGGCTCCTCGAAAAAGGCCGCATCGTGTACCGGCGTGCTTACTGCGACTGGAGTCAGTACAGCGAGTTCGTGCAGGAGTTTCATCAGCTGGGCGTCGAGATGGTGGACATTCCACGGTCACGCGCTAGTGGAAAGAACAGCGCAGACATTCGTATGGTGGTGGACGCAATAGACCTCTGTTACGCCAAAGGCCATATCGACGTGTTCGCGTTGCTGACCGGCGACAGCGACTTCTCTCCCCTCGTGTCTAAACTCAAGGAAAACGACAAGCGGGTGCTCGGTTGTGGTGTCAGGAACTCGACCTCCAAGATACTGGCAGCGAGCTGCGATGAGTTTGTCTATTACGACGATTTAATCGAGGTCTCGCGTAAGCGCAGTACCCGACGCAAGAAGAGCAAGTCGAAGAGCGGCAAACAGCAGGAGGCGCTCGATCAGCTGCTTGAGACCGTAGAGGCGCTGGAGCAGGATTACGACCCGATTTGGGGGTCCATGATCAAGCAAACCGTCAAGCGCGTGTACCCCGGGTTCAGTGAGGGCTATTACGGCTATTCCAGCTTTTCTGATCTGCTGGAGGATGCACAAAGCCAGGGCCTGGTTAAGCTTGAGTTCGATGAATCTCGCGGCAACTACAAGGTTGCTCCCGCGCGCTAAGACGCTGGCCGCGCTCAATTTGCACCTGGCACGTTGAGCGTGTCGGCCAGCGTCGGCCATCCGGAAAAAATATCTGTGGCAAAAACTGGTCTGGCAGCAGGTTTCATCGTAAGCGCGCTGTGTCCGCTGCTTGCTTCCGGCGTTGAAATACACGAGATCGGCGTAAACAAGCGAGACGGCCAGTACCTTATCGCCGCGACTAGCACGCTTCAGGCCCCACTTGAGTTCGTCTACGAGATTTTAAGTGACTATGAGAACTTCCATCGGCTCACGGGTGGGATTGCGGACACTCGCGTACTAGAGAACGCCGATGAGATGATCAGCTACACGCTGATTGATAGCTGTGTTCTGTTCTTCTGCCGAAAGTTTGAGCGGGTTGAACGTGTCTACTTGAGGCCGCCGCACGAAATACACACGTCAGTCATACCTGAACGCAGTGACTTTGAAGTGTATGAGTCGACCTGGTCGCTGAGCGAGCGCGACGGCAGCACCAGCATCACCTTCACGGCCACGATGGACCCGGCATTCTGGATTCCGCCACTCATTGATACGTGGGCGATTCGTCGAAAACTCGCCTACACGGCGGAGCAGGTAGGCGGCCGCGTGGAGTTTCTGTTCGCCAACGGCTACGAGCTTTCAGATCTGCCGGACCGGCGCACTGATCGCCAACGCTAGCGCGTTGTACCTGGCTTAAGTTCCGTGTAGTCCGGCCGCGCTTTCGCCCACTCTTTGTCGCTGCGCTCCGAGCGAACGATCACCACGGTTTCTCCGCCGGCGACTCGCGCTTCACCGCCGTTTTTCTCACTGTGTTCGCCTGACCATGCCGGCCCGGCTACCAGCCCGACCGCAAATAAAACTACCGAGATGTTCTTGAGCACTGTGTCGTCCCTTGTTCCGAGGAGAATCAATCTTGTTCGCCTGTGCCCGATCTTCGCACGGGCCGAACGTTCGGTATAGTCAGGCTCGCGCGAGAGAGGAAATGCATGACCACAACCCGAATCAGTCCGATGGTGCGCACGGCGCTGTTTGTCGCGGACCTCGACAAGTCCAGGCATCTCTATCAAAACGTGTTGGGTCTTGCTGAAGAATGGTTTTCTGGCGAGTTGACGGACGGCAATGCGCATGAATTGCTCGGCATGCCGGCCGGCTCAGTGACGCGCGCGTCTATCCTGAAGGCGCCAGGTCCCGCCTGGGGCATGGTTGGGCTGTTCGAAGTCAGCAGCCCGCGGCCGCCTCCCCTGATCCGCAAACCAGACTCCATTAATGCCGGTGAGACCTGTTTAGTTTTTTACTGCGCCAAGCTTGACCCTGTCGTGGAGAGTCTCGACGCTGAGGGACTCAGGATACTTTGCAGGCCCCTCCGGCTGCGGATAGGCGAACAGACCAAACAAAGGGAAATGTGCTTTCGCGATCACGACGGCGTGCTGATCAATCTGATTGAGTGGGATCCGGATGAGCCGAGGCGTCCGGAACAGTCGTGACGAACGCACTACAACTCCCGCGACGGTGCCGCGAATCAGAACAGCGGCGAAAGACTTTATTCATCACCAGCCTGCTCGGTCTCGCCGCGCTGTCGCTTACCGGCTGCGCTGATGCGCCGACAGCTTCGGGTGCTGCTGATCACGGCAGCGTCGATTCACCCAAAGCCGGCTACGTATATGCGAGCGTTGAACACGTGTTCGACGGCGATAGCTTCTCTGCCCGAGCCGCCGACGGCAAGCCCCTAGAGGTACGCGCCGCGGAGATTGACGCACCTGAAAAAGGGGAGCCGTATGCCAACAGGGCCCGGCAGCGCGCCCGCCAGCTGCTGAACGGCAAACAAGCAGCTATCCGTCAGTTTGACGTGGACCGGTATGGCCGCATCGTCGGGCGCGTGTTTGTTGACGGCACCGACTTGAGCGCAACACTGGTAAGCGAGGGACTGGCGGGCGTGCACCGCCGCTACGCTGAAGATCAACGCCTCTACGCGCTTGAAGCCGAGGCCCGGGAAGCACGCCGCGGCTTCTGGAGCACCGACTACCGCCCGCGCGGCGTCCTGGCGAAACAAAGGGACTAGCGCCTGATCACGACAAAGGGGGAGCGCGCGGATTGGCGAAGGCTGGAAAAGAAATAGAGCGCAGCGGGCCATCGGAAGCAAGGCATAGATGGGCTGCGACTTTGCAAGCAACCCGGTTTTCGATAGAACCGCGCTGAGCTTACTCCGCCGGCCGCACCGCGTAGTCACCCCGCGGGCCCGTGCCTTTGCGCAAGTAGTACTCGAATACCCCGTCCCGATCGCCGGCCAGGAACGGCACCATGTAGAGCACTGCCATGCCCTCGAGATATCGCGCGTGACGGAGCGGCCCGAGATCGGCTGTTTCAAAGCCCAGCTCACGCACCAACGCCATTACTCGCCGCTTGGCCGCATCGTCGTCACCAACGACTGGCACGGTAACCGGGCCTCCGGCCAGCAAGGGGTCGGCCATGATGTGCGCACCGATCGCGTTAAAGGCTTTCACGACACGCGCTCCGGGCGCCCACTCCTGCACTAGCTCTGCCGACGAAGCATTGACGGCCATCTCCATTTGACCGCCGGGGCCCATGCGCAGTGGATTAGTGACATCAATAATCAACTTGCCCGCAAGATCCGGGACGCCCGCGAGCAGCACTTCCGTGGCATGCCAGGGAATCGCCAGCACAATGATTTCGGCAGCATCTGCCGCCTCCGGCACTGACGTTGCTCGACTTGCATCACCCGATCGCGCAACCAGCGCCTGGACAACATCGCGATCCGGCTCGCGCGAACCATAGACTACTGTGTGTCCCAGTTCAGCGAACCTCGGACCCAGGGCGCTGCCCACCCGTCCCGTCCCGAACACCGCCACAGTCTCAAGACCATTCACTGCGGGAGAGTTTTCCGCAACTGCACTGGGCGGGAGCAGCAGGCCGATCAGCAGAGCGGCCGGCGCTAACCGTCTCACGGTTTCAAGACACGGCCTCACTTAGCCGTTGGCAACCTGACGAACCAAACCATCGGCAGAACGGTCCAGCTGGAGACCCGCAAAGTCGAACAGTTTGGTATCCGCAAGCTGGCTCGGCGCAATGTTCTGCATCGCCCTTAGGATGGCGTCAATACGACCAGGGGTCGCCTGCTCCCAGGCCTGCAGCATGGCTTTCACCTGCTGACGCTGAAGGTTTGGCTGAGAACCGCAGAGATTGCATGGGATGATCGGGAATGCGCGTAGTTCCGCATAGCGGGCCAGGTCCCGTTCGGCACAGTAAGCCAGCGGCCGAATGACCACATTGCGTCCGTCGTCCGCCCTCAGCTTGGGCGGCATAGCTGCAAGCCGGGAACCAAAAAACATGTTAAGAAAAAGCGTCTCAACGATGTCATCTCGGTGGTGGCCGAGTGCGATCTTGGTTGCAGAAATCTTCTCGGCGAAACCGTAGAGCGTCCCGCGCCGAAGCCGCGAGCACAGACTGCAGGTCGTGCGGCCTTCTGGAATCTTCTCACGGACAATTGAATACGTGTCTTTCTCGACAACGTGATACTCGATACCCAGAGTGTCCAGATACTCAGGCAAGACGTGACCCGGAAAACCCGGCTGTTTCTGGTCCATGTTGACGGCAACAATGTCGAAATCGACTGGCGCGCGTTGCCTTAGCAGCAGCAAAACATCGAGCAAGGCATAGGAATCCTTACCGCCCGACAGGCACACCATAATCCGGTCGCCGGCCTCTATCATGCGATAGTCTTCGATCGCCTTGCCCACGCTCCGGCACAACCGTCGCTGCAGTTTGTCGAGATTTGCCATGGTTACTGTTGGTGCGCCGCGGTCGAGGTAGCCAGGGAGTCGCTGGACCAAACTCAGTTACGTTGCGGACTGATCAGATGGTCAAGCGACAGCTTGCCAGGGCCGTAGACCAGAACAGGCAGCAGCATTGCTGCCCAGGGGAGATGAAAATTCGCCCAGGCGTCGGGAATGGTCAACTGAATTACCAGGGTCATGGCCAGCAGGCCCAGCGCCGCGAAGCGCGTACCCAGACCCAGGACCAGAAGAATGGGCAGGGCCGTCTCCCCCAAACCAGAAAGCAGCGCCATAAGATCGGGTGCCGGATAGGCAAACTCGCTGCCGAACAGATGCAGCTTGAACTCATTCGCGAACAGGTACTTGGCACCAGGCGATACTTCGAAGAAGCCGCTGAACTTTGTAAGCCCGGACTTCCAAAACGGCAGCGCTACTGTCACACGCAGGAGCAGCTGCACCAGCGAGGCGGGTATCTTGTTGGCCAGGCCCGCAAACCAGCTGAGTGGATTGCTTCTGATCAAGATCTGCTTGGTCGTGTCATTCATTGTGAAGGTCCTTAACTTTCCTGCAGACGCCAACCGGTCACTGCGGCACTCTCAAGCAGGCCCTGCAGATTAATAGCCAAATCAAAATGCGGATGTGACTCGCGGGCCAGAGCCGTCGCCGCGCCAAGCGTATCCGCAGCCTGCAAGGATCGCAAAAATACCAGCCCACCCGGGGGCAGCCGGTGAACTTTTACTGCGTCCGCTGGACGCATCACCAGCGCGTCTTCGCCTTCGTCCTGAAGCTCGAGCAACTCGGTTCGCTCGCCGTCCGAATGCGCCTCCCACAGAGTGATGATGGGCCACTGTGAGTCCACCAGTTCCAAGGACGGATGCAAATCGAAGCTCAAACGCGGCACGTCGGCTTCTGCACAGTCCAACAGGCTATCCGGTTGCAGGCTTGCAGCATCTGCCGCGTGATAGGCGCGCCGGCGAGCCAGCTCCAGCCTGGCCACATCGGGCAGGTAAGGCAGGGAGTTCGCGGGCTCGAACGCGTGAATAAACTCTGGGAACTCCTGACCGTAATGCAGCAGCACAGGCGACTCGGGCAGGTGACTCTTAACAAAGACTCGGGCCATGGCAGCAAAGAATTCCTCACCAACCAGCTGCTGTACCACGGGGAAACTCTGCGCCAGCGCCTCTATCAGGCTAACGTGGATGTTGTTGCGGTACACGTTGAAACGCTGCCCGGCCGTGACCGCGCCTGCATCAACTACCTCAGACGGCGGTGGCAACGATGCCTCGAACAGCGCCGTGCTGAATCGTTGCTGTAGCTCAGTGCGCATGGTTCGCCAGACAGGAGGACTCCTGCCTCCCAAGTGCAGCAGCCGCGGTCATCACCTCGCCCGCCAGTATGGACCAGGCAGGTAGCTCGTTGTCCCACTCCACCAGGACCGGGACTGCGCCGATCTGGTCTAAAGCAACGTCCAACAACTGCCATACGTCGTTTGCAACCAGACGATCATGACTGTCAATCAACAGATCAGCACCGCCGGCATCAGCAGCGTGGCCGGCAACGTGTATCTCGCCCACCAGCTCGGCCGGAAATTGCTTGATGTAGTCCACCGCGTCAAAACCATGATTGTGTGCCGACACGAAGACGTTGTTGACGTCGAGCAACAGGCCACAGCCAGTCTTCGCAGAGACTTCGCGAAGAAAATCGATCTCTGAGAAACGGCTGGTGTCGAAGCGCAAATAAGTGGCCGGATTTTCCAGCAGCAGACTTCGCGCGAGATGCTCCTGCGCCAGCTCGACATGTTCGACGACACGTGCAAGTGCTGCATCATCGTAGGGCAACGGCAACAGGTCGTTCAGATACTTTCCGTCGTGCGCAGTCCAGGCCAGGTGCTCGGAAAACAATTCGGGCTGATAACGATCGATGAGCTTCCGCAGCCGCGTAAGATGATCACGGTCCAGGGGACCTTCACCACCAAGCGAGAGGCCTACCCCATGCAGCGACAGCGGGTAAGCCTCCCGCAGCGCTTCGAGACAGGCGTGGGGCGGCCCACCGTCGCCCATGAAGTTTTCCGGATGCACTTCGAACCAGCACAGATCCGGATAGGCTTGTTCGTTTACTTCCGCGAGCGCGTCGCGGTAGTGAGGATTGCGCAGACCCGCACCGGCGCCCGCAAGCGCCGGTGCAGTCCTCGGGGCCGCTGGATTCGCGTGAGGCGTCATGTCAACGCACGCTCACCAACAGCCGGGTCAACAGGCGCCCGGATTAGGGCAGATCGCGATCCAGCGCGGTCAGGCTCCCCTTGCGGTCGCCGGGCAACTCGATCGATTCGCAGGTCCCTTTCGGAACGAGCTTCCAGGCATTGCCCTGATAGTCGACGACGGAGCTGCCAGAACAGGTTGTTCCGGGACCCGCGGCACAATCATTCTTGCCTGCCTCAGAGACGCCGAAGCACTTTTCCATCTCGCTTGAGTGGCCGCCCGCCACTGCATTGTTGGCGGTCAGCGAAACTGCTCCAACAGCCAGCGTCAGCGCGCCGGCGAGCCCGGCAGTCTGCTTGTAGATCGTCTTCATCAGATTGATTCCTCTAGCATTTATTAATGACGCCGCAATGCGGCCCCTCTCCTGTGAGCGATACCCCGGCGAATAGTTCCCCAGGTACCGGACACAACGTCAGCCCTGCGGCCACCCGCAGGCTACCGCATAACGCGCACGGCGGTGGACTTAAACGCTGGCGTCTTGCTACGTGGATCCACGGTGGTGCCCGTAAGCACGTTGGCTTCAGGGAAGTACGCCATCAGATTGCCACGGGGCAAATCGAACGGGTGCACACGGACAGCGTCCATCTGGCCATGCGCCGAACGTAGCTTCACCCGGTCGCCCTCAGCCAGACCGAGCTCTGCCATATCCCGCGTGTTCATCATCACCGACCATCGGTCGGTCGTACCGCGGTACGCATCGTCATACTCATACACGATCGTATTGAACTGCCCTTCACTGCGCGCCGTGGTGAGCGTGAATTCGCTGGCCTGCTCAGCCGGTGTGGCAACAACCCGAAACATGGCTTTGCCGGAAGGCGTATTGACTTCAGGCGTGTGCAGCAGGCGGCCGCGCACATGAAACTCGCGCCGCGCCACATCAATGTCTGCGAGTTCCTCCATCCCGGGCACGGTGCGAGCGATGGCCTGGCGAACCTTGCGATGACTGCCAAACTCACCAAAGTTCACTCGCGAGTCACTGACAATCCTTCCGCCGAGATCACTCAGAATATCGACCTCGGGCCGCACGCCATCCAGCCGATCAATACCGCCATCGCTGAGACGGACGAAATTGAACATCGACTCCTGCGTTGTAGGCTGCCGCTCCTCGTCTCGCGCAGTTACCGGCAGAACCAGACATTCACCGGCATCGATGCCGTGCACATGTCCGGTGTTCAAGGTGGTTGTCAGGAACACCTTGAAACCGATGCGGTCCAGGGCGGCTGCGGTCCAGGCCGCATTGGGATTGGCGCCGTAGAGATTGCCCCCCATCATCAGTGCCACATCGATCTCGCCCCTGGCCGCGGCCTGCATGCAGGCCATCGTGTCCTTGCCAGCACCCTGAGGCAGTGAAACGCCCAGTTCGCTCTCAAGACGGTGGAACACCTCTTCGGGCAGCACCGGCTTCACGCCGATGGTGCCGATGCCCTGGACGTTGCTGTGGCCACGCAGCGGCAACAGCCCCGCCCCGGGCCGGCCCAACATTCCGCGCAGGAGGGCCAGCGCGGTCAGCGCCTCGATGTTTTGCACACCATGCAGGTGATGCGTCAGCCCCATGCCCCAGGCGAATACCGCGTTTTTGGCGCGCGCATAGCAGGCGGCCGCGCGTTCGATATCTGCGCGGGACACGCCGCTGTGTTGCTCAATAGCCGGCCAGTCCTGACTTTTAATGTCGGCCAGGTAGTCAGTGAACCCCTCGGTGAAGCGGCCAATGAACGCATCGTCTGCGGCGTTGCTCTCGATTATTGCTTTGGCCAGTCCTTTAAACAGTGCGATGTCGCCGCCGATACGTGGCTGGAGATACTCGCTGGCGATCCAGCTACCACCGGTGAGCATGGACTTGGCGCTGCGGGGCACGGCGAAGCGCACCAGTCCAGGCTCTTTGGCCGGATTAATAACCACGACCTGCCCGCCGCGGTCGCGACAAGCCTTGAGCTTGTGCATGAAACGCGGATGGTTCGATGCGGGATTGGCACCCACCACGAAGATCAGGTCGCAACGATCAAGATCTGCGAGCTCTACCGTCGCCGTACCGGTGCCGATGGTAGCCCCGAGCGCAACGCTCGTGGCCTGATGGCAATAGTAGGAACAGTTGTTGACGTTGTTGGTCCCATACAGACGAGCCAGAAGCTGCAGAACGAAACCCGCCTCGTTAGATGAGCGTCCGGACGAATAGAAAAATGACCTGTCCGGTGATGTTTCTCGAAACCGCTGACCGGCGAGATCCATGGCCGCGCCCCACCCGATGCGTCGATAGCGTGGATCGCCGGCTGCCTTGTACAGTGGAAAGTTCAGGCGGCCCAGGTGCTCGAGCTGGTGGCCGTTGAGTTCCCTCAGCTCAGCCACCGGATGCTGGAAGATGGCTTCAGGAATCGGCGGCTGAATATCTGTGGACTGTGCCTGAACACTCTTGTTGCAGATGGCCGGAAACTCGCCCAGCTCATTCGTCATGCCACCGCGCTGTCCGCCCATCCCCAGCCCGCAGGCCTTGCAGGTGTTCTTCGTCTTGAGCGCGGTCGCGGTGTTTTTCAGGCCAATACGCTGCGCAGTCCTCAGCGTATAGAGGACCTTGCTGGCCCCGCCGCCAATGCGCGGGCGCGTGTGCTCGCTGGCAGGCTTGGTCATGGACTTACCGGACGATGCGTGACGCTCACTACTGGCGCTAAGCTCACAGCCGCTTTGCGCTCGATGGTAGGGTGGCACAAACCCAGCGGCAACCAGATCTGGCGGCCCTTCAAATCACCCGCCAAAACAGGGTTAAATCGCGGTTCAGGCACACGGTTCCCAGCTCATATCCGGAGATAGTTCTCATGCGTCAGTCATTTCTCGTACTACTCGTTTCCGCCACCTGTTTTTTCGCTGGCCCGGTTATGGCCGGTGGCCACAGCGGAAGCGCTCAGGGAGCCGCGGAGGGCGCTATGGGCGGTGGCGCCATGGCGAACCCGTTCAATCCCCAGCAGATGCCGGACATTGTGGCGCTCAAGGCCAAAGACGTGGAAAACATGATTGGCTCGGTCAAAGAACTTAAAGCGATTGGTATTGACTCGGAAATCGATGAAGACGCCGACATGAACAGCTGGGGTCAACAGCTCGCGCAAAACAACAGGGCCATGAATGTGCTTGACGACTACGGGTTCAACATCGAGAGCTTCCAGGAAGTTGCCTACAGCATCGCGATGGCAATGGGCGCGGCCGAAATGAAAAAAAGCGGGGTTGGCTCGGCCGATCAGATGCAGCAACAGAAGCAGATGATGGAACAGCTAAAGGGGCAGATGAACGCACAGCAGTTCGCGCAGATGCAGCAGCAGCTGGCTGCCGCAAACCAGATGATGGAGCAGATAAAAGACCAGCCGCCCGGCAACATCGCGCTCGTCGAACAGTACCGGTCGCAGCTGGAAGCTCTCTGAGCCGATCTACATTTAGGCAGCGGGCAGGCTGAGATGTTATCGCCAGCGTAGCGAGGACCCATGTTTGAGCTGGCTGGAGTCACCAAGCGCTATGGCGACGTGCTTGCGCTGGATGCGGTTGATCTTGAAATCGAATCAGGCACAACCTGCGTCCTCATTGGCCCATCCGGCTGCGGTAAATCGACGCTGCTGCGTACGCTGATCGGGCTGGTCCAGCCTGATCAGGGCCGCGTCAACATTGACAGTGAACGGGCAACGGCCAAACGCTGGCCGGAACTACGGCAGCGCATTGGCTATGTGGTGCAGGATGGCGGCCTGTTTCCGCACCTGACGGCCCGTGACAACGTCACGCTGATGGCCCGGCAGCTAGGGTGGACGGAAGCGCGGATAGCGGAGCGGACCTCTGCGCAGTGCGCGCTGACCAGCTTTCCGACGGATGCCCTCACGCGTTATCCCGGCGAGCTGTCCGGTGGCCAGAATCAAAGGGTCGCACTCATGCGCGCGCTGTTTCTGGATCCTCAGGTCTTGTTGCTTGATGAGCCCCTGGGCGCGCTTGATCCAATGATTCGCCACGGCCTTCAGGTCGATCTGAAGAGCATCTTTGACAAGCTGCACAAAACAGTCGTCATGGTGACTCACGACCTTGCCGAGGCCGCCTACTTCGCTGATCAGATCATCCTGTTGCGCGACGGCCAGGTCGTGCAAAGTGGCAGCGCGGAAAGTCTCATGCAGCGCCCCGCGGAACCTTTTGTCACCCGCTTCGTCCAGGCACAACGGGCTCAGTGGGCAGCGCCCGATGCGCAACGCTCTCCCTGATGGAACCGGCAGATCTTGTCCGCTTAAGCCAGGATGACACGCATGTAGTCCACCGATCACAGCGCGAACCCGGGTTTGCAGTACGCGAAGCGCAGGGCGTGCGCTGGCTGACGAGTGCAGACGGCACGCTGCAGTCCGCGATGCGCATTGACGCGCCGGCCGACCCCGCCCTCCCCAATCATCTACTCATGCTGGCCGCCTTGCTGCTGTGTCCACAGCCGGAGCGCAGTCTTGAACTCGGCAGTGGGGTTGGCGCTATCGAGCGCTTTCTGGCCGACCGGTTTGCGGACACAACCCGCACCTGCGTGGACAGTTGTGCTGAGCTCACCCAGATCGGGCGAGAGTTCTTCGGCATGCCCAGCGACTGGCAACCGGTGCAGATACGCGCCGCGGACTACCTGAAGCAATCTGATCAGCGCTACTCGCTGATCTTTGCAGATCTTTTTGACGGCGCCGCGCATTCGGACTGCGTTGCCGACGAGGCGTTCTACGCAGACTGCGCAGACCATCTGGAAGATGAGGGCGCAGTGGCGATTAACCTCTCGCCGGAGTCAGAATCGGACCTGCTTGCGCTGCTGCTGCAGATGCGAAAGCATCTGCCGTGGGTGTCGCTTGCAGCCGTGCCTGAACACGGCAATATTGTGGCGGTTGCCACCAAGTCCGAACCGCCGGATGACGGTACGCTGCGACAACGAGCGAAGTATCTCGGCGAAAGCTGGCGACTAGATTTGGCCGGCGCCCTGCAGCGGCTGGAGCGCCTGCCCCCGCCAGCGGCCCAATAAAGTGCGGATATCCGGGCAGCCGAAACGACTCATCGGCACTACCGGAAACAGGAAACAACGTCACATGATCGACAGCATTCGAGATTTCTTACGGTTGGAGACCGCCGCAGGCGTCGTGCTGTTTATTGCCGCTGCCCTGGCCATGGTCGCTGCCAACACCCCGGTCAGCGGCTACTACAGCGTACTCATCGATATGCCGGTAGAAATCCGCATAGGCGAGTTCGCCATCGCCAAGCCGCTGCTGCTGTGGGTGAACGATGGGCTGATGGCGATCTTTTTCTTCCTGATTGGTCTTGAGCTGAAGCGGGAAATCTACAGCGGACAGCTATCTTCATTCGACAAGGCCATCTTGCCCGGGCTAGGTGCGATCGGCGGCATGCTTGTGCCGAGCCTCATCTTCGCGTTCGTTAACTGGGGTGATGCTGCAAACATGCGCGGGTGGGCGATTCCGGCCGCCACGGATATCGCTTTCGCGCTCGCAATTCTTAATCTGCTGGGCGACCGCGTGCCGTCGTCGCTGAAGATCTTTCTCATGACGGTGGCTATTTTTGACGACATTGGCGCCATCCTCATCATCGCCCTGTTCTACGCCGGCAACCTCTCTGTGCCGGCCATGCTGTCAGCGCTGGCGTGTCTGGTGGCCCTGTTCGCACTCAATCGCAGGGGCGTCGTGGAAAAGGCGCCCTACATCATCATCGGCATTGTGATGTGGGTGTCGGTGCTCAAATCGGGCGTGCACGCCACGCTCGCCGGCGTCGCTCTGGCTATGTTCATACCGGTACGCGATCCGGCAAAGGAACCATCGCCGCTGCATGATCTGGAGCATGATCTGCACACAGCGGTCGCCTTCATCATTCTGCCGGTGTTTGCTTTCTGCAACGCGGGCATTCCGTTCACTGCTGAGGCACTGGAATCGGTAACCCATCCTGTAACTATTGGCATCATGGCCGGACTGGTGATCGGTAAACCCGTCGGGGTCCTTTTACTTTGCTGGCTGGGGACGCTAACCGGCCTGGCCAAGCTGCCGCCCGGCATGACCTGGTCCCAGCTCATCGGCATCGGCTTCGTTTGCGGTATCGGCTTCACCATGAGCCTGTTCATTGGTTCACTGGCTTACCCGGATGCGGACTTCGGCGTCATCCTCGACGAACGGGTTGGCGTGCTGGCCGGCTCGCTGGTAGCCGGCGCGCTGGGTTATATGGTGCTGCGCCTGGCGCTGCCGGCGCCGAAAAGGGCCGCGGCGGCGGAGTCACCTGCCTAGACCATGATGGCAGGCATGCGCCGGCCTGCCAGCCTGGCAATAAGCTGAAATGCGATGAGCTTCGAGCCAGCCAGCACGGACTTGTTCGCGCGCAACCAAGCAGAGCGTTTGCCGCTGCATGGCGCTGAGATCAACTACTGGCCAAACCTGGAATGGCCGTTGCCGCAGGCGGCGGCGTTCGCCAGGCTGCGAGACGAGATTGCGTGGCAGCAGCAGTCGATTCAGCTCTTTGGCCAGTTCAGGCCTCAGCCGCGCCTCACTGCCTGGCATGGCGACGCGGGCACCACTTATACCTATTCCGGACTCACGCTGGAGCCTGTGCCATGGACGCCGCTCCTGACGGAAATCCGGCGCCGTGTCGAGGCGGTCTCGGGGCACGACTTCAATAGTGTGTTGCTGAACTTCTACCGCGACGGCCAGGACAGCATGGGCCTGCACAGCGACGATGAGGCTGAACTGGGTCCTAAGCCGTGCATTGCTTCGGTCAGCCTGGGCGCGCCGCGCCACCTGATCTTCAAGCACCGGCGGAAGAAAACGCCACGGGTCAGGATCGAACTCGCGCCCGGGAGTCTGCTGCTAATGGCCGGCGATACCCAACGGAACTGGCGTCATGGTATTCCCAAGACGCAACGCGACTGCGGGCCGCGGATCAACCTGACTTTTCGCCAGATCCTGCACTCCCAGCAACGCGGCTGAGACGGCGCCACACTGTGTTGCGGAGCGGAGCCGGGCAGCCAATCGGCTGCCGCCAGACCGGCCGCGCGACTGAACGAACCTCCTATTTTCATTTAATAAACAGTGGTTTAGTGGTTTGTCATAACGAGGGGCGGCTGCTATGCTCTGCGCAGTCGGCCGTGGTGCCGGCGCAACGTCCGGCTGCTTCTGGCAGCCTGAATCGACCATGGGCTACCGGGGGGTAAAGCCATGTCTGCGACCAACCTGAACGCGCTTGCGATCGCAAAGCGCGGAATTCTCATTTGTACTGCACTCACAGCGGGCAGCGGCGCGGCCCTGGCTGCGATGATGGATGACATCGTCTCGATCGGCACCCGATCGGACGATCGCGTTGTCGCCGAATCCACGGTGCCAGTCGATGTGCTGAACGACGAAGCCATGACGAGCACGGGCGAAACGGAGGTCGGCCGCATTCTGCAGCGACTCGCGCCGTCCTTTAATTTTTCCAGTTCGACGATCAGCGACGGCACCGACGCTTTGCGGCCGGCCACGCTGCGTGGTCTGGGGCCTGATCAGACGCTGGTTCTGGTCAACGGCAAGCGCCGGCACGGCAGCGCCCTGATTCATGTCAACACCTCGGTGGGCCGGGGCACCGCCGGTACCGATTTGAATGCGATCCCGGCGAGCGCGATAAAGCGCATTGAGGTGCTGCGCGACGGCGCGGCTGCGCAGTATGGGTCCGACGCTATCGCCGGCGTGATTAATCTGGTGCTGAAAGACGACGATGGCGGCGGCCGCATTTCGGGATCGTATGGTGGCTATACCGAAGGCGACGGCGAAACCTACCTCGTGAACTTCAACAAGGGCTTCACAATCGGGGACGGCTACCTGAACCTCAATGCCGAGTACCGCAACCGCGGGCGCACCAATCGCGCGGGCTTAAGCGGACAGTGTCAGTTCGTCTGCACACCTGGTCCACTGGGCCAGGTGTCAACAGATCCCCGCGAGGCAATCTTCGACCGGCAAAACTTCCGCATAGGCGACGCGGACTCCGATCAGGTGGCGCTGACGCTGAATCTGGGCATCCCGTTTGGCGACAACATGGAGTTCTACGGTTTCGCCACCTACTCTGACCGCGAGAACACATCGGGTGGCTTCTATCGGCGCGCTAATCAGGCCAACCTGAATCCTTCGGAACTCTTTGATGGCACCGTGCTGTTCGGCGGTGATGCCTTCTATCCCAATGGCACGCTACCGAAGATCAACACCGACATTAATGACTTGTCGTTCAATGCCGGTCTGCGCGGTGAAGCCTACGGCTGGGACTGGGACCTGGGCGTCGGCTGGGCGGAGAACGATTTCGGCTTCTTTATTACGGACTCGCTCAACGCTTCGCTCGTCTCCGCGGTCGGCTCCAGTCCAACGTCGGCCGATTCGGGCAGCCTGGTCCTCGGCCTGGTCACGGTGGATCTCGACCTCGTCCGGGACACGTCCTGGGGCAACCTGGCCTTCGGCATAGGCCTGCGCGAAGACAGCTATGAGATCAACGCCGGCGAGCTGGTCTCGTACGCGGACTTCGACACCATTAACGGCGTCAACCTGGGAATCAATAACGCCAGCGGCGGCATCCAGGTATTTCCGGGCTTCAGCCCGGACAATGCCGTGGATGAAGATCGCGACGCGATCTCGGTGTATATCGACGCAGAGTACGACCAGTGGGACGGTGTGCTGATCGGTGGCGCAGTGCGGTTCGAGGACTACAGCGACTTCGGCAGCACGTTCAACGCCAAGATTACCGGCGCGTTCGACGTCAACGATGAGTTCCGTGTGCGTGGTGCCTTAAGCTCAGGCTTCCGGGCCCCGTCGTTACAGCAGCAGTTCTTCAACAACACCAGCACGCAGTTCAACGCTGGCGTTGCGGAGCAAACAGGCACCTTTCGGAACGACTCTGAGGTGGCCAAGGCCATCGGCATTCCAAAGCTGGAAGAGGAAACCTCAATCAACTTCAGCGCCGGCGTGGTCATTCAGCCCACCGACAGCACATCTATCACGATCGACTACTACCGCATTGATATCGAGGACCGAATCGTAATAAGCGGAGAAATTGAATCGGGATTACCGGGAGCAGCCGCTCTGGATGCTGCTTTAGCGGCAGCGGGCGCTGACACAGCGCAGTTTTTCCTGAACGGCGTTGATACCGAGACTCAGGGCGTAGATATCGTAGTCAGTCACGATCGGCCGTTCGCTGGTGGTGATCTAAATATCACGCTGGCAGCGAACATTACTGAAACCGAAATTGACAGTGTGAGGGCCCCGGACGCTCTGTCATCGATCCCTGGCATCCAGGATGTAATATTTACGTCGCAGGATCGATCGATTATCGAAGAATGGCAGCCGGAAGACCGCGTCAACCTGACCGGCAACTTCGTCAAGAACGACTGGACGTTTACGCTGGGCGTAAATCGATATGGCGAATACACAGTCGAGGAGAGCAACGGCGACAGACAAACCTTCGACGCCAAGTACCTGGTCGATACCCAGTTCTCCTACGATTTTGGTAACGGCCTGGTGCTGCGCGCCGGCGGCAACAACATCTTTGATGAAACCCCGGACGAAAACATGATCGGTCAAACCCGGACGGGTACGATTGTCGACGGTGCAGACAATGTCATCGTCTCCAGCCCGGGTGTGTTTGTGTTCAACCGCCGGTCGGCACCGTTCGGTTTTAATGGCGCTTACTGGTACGTCGGGGGCGACTTTAGCTTCTGACTCTGACCGGCAAAGCCCCTGCTGCTCGTAAGCGGCAGGGGCTTTTTTTGTGGGCACTCGACAGGCCGGCGGTGTCCGTACCTCAAGGACTCAACGCCTGAACCGCCACCACCACGCTGGCATCACCTTCCTTCAGGGCGGTATCCAATATCTGGCGGCCCACGGCGTTGGGATGCTCATAGAGCAGCTCAGCCGCGCGCCGCTGTACCGCGGAGTCGCGATCACGGAACAGGGTTTGCGCAAGTGCTGAGATGGAGGCTTCCGGCGCCAGGTCGTGCAGTACATCCAGCGCCCGCAGGCGCAGGCCAGCATCTTTATCCTCAAGCGCGTTGGTGACGCGCGTATAGGCTTTCACGCCGCCCACGTTCGCCAAGGCCTCAAGCGCCGCCGATCGCACAGTCAGCGATGGATCCCGGGTGAGCAATTCGCCCATGCGCTCTACAGCATCAGCTTCGGGCAGGGCGTAGAGCTGTTCGATAGCAGCGGCCCGCACAGCAGCATTCGGATCGCCAAGCTCGGCGACGCGATCAGCAGAGCGCCCCGATTGGGCAAGCAATCCGGCGCTGCCACCAGAGACACCCTCCGGTTCCCCGAACAACCAGACAGCGTTCACCGTCCCTCGTTGTTCGTCGCGGCCGGAACTCATACCGACAATGGTTGAGCGTGCGCCCGCAAGCTGGCGGATTGCGTCATCTACCGGCACAGCATCAAGCGTTAGGGTCACTGTATCCGCGACAACCCCCAGCACGACCACCTCGAAGCCAGCCTGCTCGCCGAGGCGTTCCAGCACGTCCACTAAGGGTTCATCGATCGCTTCGAGAGACACCCGATACTGATCGAGGGTGAGCTGACGCAGCGCCGCGTCGGCACTCGGGACCGTCAGGGCAAGCAGCACGAACCAACCGGCAACCGCGATCTGAATGGTTGACGGGCCGGTTGACCAGCGCGTACGCGAGCACAAGGTGCATGACTTGGGACTCATCCAGTCACAGTAGCAGGCGTGGCGCCCGTCGTGCATCTGCTGTGGCACACTACAAGCCATCGCAGCATTCCCACGAGCCGGCGAGCATTGCAGCATGGATCAGATCAGGACAGCCGTCGTCGGCGTTGGCCACATGGGCCGCTGGCACGCCGATAAGTTCGCCGCGCTAAAAAACTCCCATCTGGTCGCCCTCGCCGATCAGGATGGCGATCGCTGCCGCCAGTTGGCCAGCGAGTTTGGCGTGGATGCGCTTAATGATTACCGCGATCTGATCGGCCAGGTGGATGCCGTGAGCATTGCGACGCCCACCGCCTCCCATTTTGATATCGCCCATGCGCTGCTGGACAGCGGCATTCACGTGCTGATCGAAAAACCCATGACCAGCACAGTGGAACAGGCGCGCGAGCTGGTGGAACTGGCCAGCGGTAAGAACGTGGTACTCCAGGTTGGTCATCTGGAGCGCTTTAACCCAGCCATCGCCGGCCTGACGAAGCAGGTAGACAACCCACAGTTCATCGAATCGCATCGCATCTCACCGTATAAGCCTCGCAGTCTGGATGTCAGTGTCGTGCTCGATCTGATGATTCACGACATTGATTTGATTCACAGCCTGGTGCGTTCGCCGATGGCCCAGGTGGAGGCGACCGGCAAAGAGATCATCACCGACAACTTTGACATCGCCAACGCGCGTATTCGATTTGAGAACGGCTGCGTCGCCAATGTCACCAGCAGCCGTATCAGCTTCAAGACCGAGCATAAGCTAAGGATCTTTCAGTCGAACGCCTACTTTTCGATCGATTTATTTAATAAGAAAGCCACCAGTTACCACAAGAAAAGCGAAGGCCCCATCCGTAGCCCAATGGACATCAAGATTTCTAAATCGTCCGCGAAGAAAAGCGATGCGCTGCTGGTGCAGAGCGAAGCCTTTCTCGCGTCGGTCGCGGGTGGGCCGCCGCCGGTGGTCAACGGGCGCATTGGCATGGAAGCGCTGGAAACGGCACTCGCTATTACCGAGGCCATTCGACACTGATTCAAGCCGAGCGCAAGTCGAACCACCGCCCGTCGCTGGCGTCTGACTGCCTAACCGCCCGAACTATTCATCACCGCGCTCGCGCGTGAATCCGTAAACGCCAAACTTCGAGCGATTGGCAATCGCGGCTTTGAGCAGCCCCAGCTCTTCTGTCTCCGGCAAGGCGTCTAGCGACATGTCCCCCTTGCGCATTTGCCGGAAGGCTTTCTGCAGCGTCTGATAGCGTTCACCGGCAATGCCGTTGCGGCGCAGGCCGATGCTGTTGAGACGCACGTGGCGAACCGGATCGCCCCCGGCCAGCATGAAAGGCAATACATCTTTTCTCAACGGCGTCATCCCTGCCACCATGCTGTATGCGCCCACCCGGAGAAACTGATGGCAGCCGGTGAGCCCGCCGATCACAGCGTGATGACCAATCTCAATATGCCCGGCAAGCAGCACGGTGTTAGTCAATATGACATGGTCGCCAATCTGACAGTCATGAGCGACATGCGAACTGGCCATTAGGAAACAGCGATTACCCACCCGCGTTGGCTGGCTCGCATCGATACTGCGATTGACCGTGACGAATTCGCGCAGCACATTGCCATCGCCGATTTCGACCCAGGTCTCACTGCCATCATGGCCGAGATACTGAGGGGCACCGCCGATTACGGCATGGGCATCGATGCGGTTGTCCGCGCCGATGCGGGAAAACTCGCGAATCACCGCATGCGGACCAATCACTGTGCCCTCGCCGATGTGCACATTGCCCTCAATCACCGCATAGGGCCCCACCTGCACGCGCGGAGCAAGGTGCGCGTCGGCCGACACAGCGGCGGTTGCGTGAATGTTGTTGTTCATAGTCAGTTCAGCAGGCGGGCGGCACGATGGGCACGCGAATGAATCATAGAGCTTCGGTAAGCCTCATCCCAGCAGGCGCCTATGGATACCTTCCATCAAACAGCGCGGCAATTGCGAGCCACAATGTCTGCGGCTAGGCTGCGCCGATGCGCCTGATCTGTCGAGCCGCTACCGTCCTCGCGGTGTTTGCGCTGCCGGTGCTTGCCGAGCCAAATGCAGCGGATCCGCCTGATCCGTTCCTGATCCTGAGCGGCGGCGTCGATCGGGATGAGGATGGCGGCACGCTGCTCGCCGCGGGCATCGCCTACCTGCCGGATGACGCGCTGTTCCTGTCGGCAGATCTGGGCCGCGCCGATACGCAGACCGATCTAAGCGATCTCGAATCAGACTTCGCTGCTGTGGCCCTGGACTACTCGGCGGGCCCGGTGGGTTTTGGCCTGTCTGGCGGCTGGAACTCCAGCGAAGATACCGTTGAGCGCTATCAGTACGGCGGCTCAGTTCACCTGACCAGCGGTGGGTTTAAGCTGGAGCTATCCGGCGAACAGTGGTTGAGTGACCTCGATTCGGTGCGCTTTGATGATCTTCCAGCGCCGTTCGATCGCGTCGCGCTGGCCTGTGATATCGACAACACCGTGCTCGGCCTGGGCGGCAGCTACTCGGGTCAGACGTTCGGACTCTATGGCCGCTGGCGCGATTACCGGTATGCCGATGCAGACTGCGACCTGTCCCTGCCGAACGGGACCATCATTTCGCTCAATGGCATTGATCCGGCGGTGCTGACAGACGAAACGCGTCAACGTCTGCGACGGCTGGGGGAAATCCAGCGGCGCTCCGGGCGGCTGCAACAGCAGGTGGCGGATGCGGCGTTTCTCGACCAGTCGATTGCAGCCGGCGTGTACTGGCAGCCGGCCGATGTCACGTATCAGGTCGACTACTTCCGCTCGGAGGAGGCATTCGGCGAGCTTGAGATTGACTCGTTCACCGGCAGCGTCACCTTTCCCGCCGGAAACACGCTGGACCTCGAGCTGCGGGCCGGTATTAGCACCGGCAATGGCATCGACGACGTGACTTTCATCGGCGCGACACTCTACTGGTATCTGCCGCTGTAAGAAAAAACCCGGCCTGCCGATGAGATCAGCAGACCGGGACGGGGGGATCGCGCGTCACCGCGCGAGGGGTAGGGGTCTTATTCGCCGGTTTGAATGTGCACGCCGATCACCGTGGCGGTAACCGTGTTGGCCGCGGTGTCGTAGGCGCCCCGGGCATGCAAACTGCGCGCCACTGTCGAACCGTCCAGCAATCCGTTCAGCGTGCCAACGAAGCGTTCGAAGTCACGGAATACCTGTACACGCCGGTCCTGAAGGATGGCGAAGCGGCGGCGGCCGTCATCATTACCGACAATCGTCGGTGAGGCCGGCAGATCCATTAAATCCAGCACCACATCACCAATGCGAATAAAGTGGCGCTCACCGAGATCCGAATTGTCGAGGTCAATGACCAGACCAGTGGGATCGGCCATCAGGAACGGCGCGGTAGTGCCGGTCTCGCCCCAGCCGACGCCCAGCCTGGCCCGCGCAACAGCCACATCGATCACCGACCGGCCTTCGAAGTCAGGCGGCGCCAGACCGAACGGCGAAACAAAGCCGCGCACACTGACAGGCGTGTCCGGCAGCACAGAATCCATGCCAAGTGCACCGGTGCTGACTTCGTAGTCGAGCGGATCGGCATCCACGGTGCTGTCAGTGCCGGTCCCGGCAAAATCGAACAGAGATACTCTGCGCCTGTCCACAGCCAGAAGCTCCATGTTGAGCTGCCCGGGGACAACGCTGTTGGCTGAGCCGGACAAACGTGTGTAGCGCAGCCTTACGCGGCCGTCGGTCGCGTCCATGGTGAGTCCCGGCAGGGCGGGATCCGAAGTTAGCTCACCGAGCACAGCAACACGCTGGCCCACGGAGATCGCGGCAATGCCCTGATCAACGCCAGGCTCGCCAGGCTTTCGAACAAACGTGTCAGCGCCTAGCTGAATCTCGACGTCGTCATTGAAGATCACACTGCCGCTTCTCGGTACCACTGTCGCACCCCGCACCGTGAGCACGTCTCCAGAACGTGCGATGACGTTGCCGAACACAGCGTCATAGCGTTCACCGCCAACACTGTCGCCGGCCAGGACCTGGCTGGCCGTAAACTCGCGGTTCGCGACATCGAGCGTACCGAGTGCAACAGTAGGTGTGCCGGCGCCCAGACGGTCCAGGGCTTCGAGCCCGTCGGTACCCATGAAGCTGTCGCCGTTGATATCGAACTCGGTTTCGTTCTCGATCTGCACGCGCACGCGGCCGAAATCACCGAGGCGCCGATACCACGGCCTGAGCCGGACGGTGTACTGCGATTCATCGACATCAACCGCGACCAACGGACCGCGGACACGCAGATCCTTCTCATCGACCGGCTCAAGATCCGCCACGAGGAAAGGTGCAGCGATCACGGTCGCCGGTGCGGTGGACGTATCCACGCGATGCGATGCCTCCAGATCGAAATCAATGGTTAACAGCGCCGGCCGGCCAGGTGCGACGACCAGCGGGCGATTGTCTTCAAGCTGTATATCCAGGGTGTAGGTTGTCAGCGGACTGCCGACATCATCCGTCACGATCACCGGTTCGGCCATGTTGCTCACTTCCACCTGCACATCTGCATTGGTGTAGTCGAGTGTGATGGCTCCAGCAACATAGGCGCCATTGGGCACCTGTGCCGCCGTAAACAGCTCGGTCAGATTCACGTACTGGGCAAAATCAATCCGCGCTGCATTCGGCAGCGTCTCGACCACGGTTCCGTTGGCCTTGGTCAACGTGATTGATTGGACATCGACGGCGTAAGTGATGAAGTCGCCCTCGGCATCGGTCAGCGCGACGAGAACCTCTCCGGTCCCGGCGGCCGTTTCGGTCGTAGCATCAGGGCCCGAGCTGCCACCGCAGCCCGCCAGTAGCGCGGTCAACGCCATCAGGGTCATCAGCCAAACAAACTTTGCTGTCCGCAATAAGTCGAGCATGGGTCTTCTCCCTCGGTAGTCAGACAGGAGAACGCGGCTCTGCGATGGCGGTTGACTGCTGGGATGAATCTTTTTCGGCGCCGGGCCGGCTTGTGTGCGTTCCTGCAGGCGGAGGCCGGCCCGGCAGAGCGCCAGCGGGACGAGTGGATCAGGCTGTCGCTGCCTGATTAGAATTATGTTAAGTGATTTGAATTGTTCCAGATAGCAAAGCTATATTCTGTTCAGAACAAAAAACTCGCCAACAACTAAACGCCGCTTCAACGTCCTGGGGGGGATCCGATGCGTCATCTATATCAGCGACTCCGAGTCGCCGTTCTGGCCTGCTCATTTGCTAGCACATTCCTGTTCAGCGCGGGGCTATCCGCCGCCGTAACCACGATTGATATCACCGGCAACTTGTCGGATGGCGATAACAACTGCACGCAAATTACGCTGGCGTTTACAACCCGTGATTGCAGCTACGGGAACACCCGGCGTGCTCAAACGGGAGCGTTTAGTAGTCCCTGGCAGGGCTTTAGCAGCGGCAGCGGGTTCTACACGCCCGGATCAACGGGCGATGACATCGCCTATACGCCTGGGCCAGGTGATGCCGCGAACGGCCGAATCGCTCCAGGCATCACCGGCACGATCAGCATTGATGACAATGACACCCCAGGGAACGCCGACGACGACATCGTAAACGGCAACTTCGTTATCGGGGCGGCCGTGCGCAACACGCCGACGGGGCAAACCGATCGAATCACCGAAGCCTGGTCAAGTTACGACCACACGATGGCGCCCACGCCCGTAAACGCGGCGGTCGATCTTGGTGCTGGCACGACGCGGTACATCATCGCCGCTGATGGCGTGATCCCGGCGGATATTTGCTCTGCCGGAGACCCCGGTGACTGCTTCCCTACCGATGCAGTACTAGAGGCTAACGGTCCGGTGGGGTTTTGGCCTTCGGATTCACCGTCATCAAATGTGCCTTCCAGTGCGAGCCCATCGGACGGTGTCGGCATTGCCCGATCAACATTCTTTGCTTCGGGTCAGACGAATCCGCAACCTGGACCGCCTTTCCCAGCCGGTCCCGCTTTTGGCGCGGCCTCGACGACTGCGGTGATGAATGACTATGTCTGCACCGATAACGGGCTTAGCAACGACTGCAACGACAACGTGCTGATCTGGAACAACCCGGCTTTTGCTCCGATTGGCCAATCCGAAGACCCAGGCTGGGACAATCTGATTCTGGTCATCGATGTAGATGCCGCCGGCGATGTCGTTGCTGCCCAAGGCTGGTGGACTCAGGAGTACTTCATCAACTTCAGCGTCAATGATGGCTCTACCGCTAATTCCTGGTCCGCAGGCACATTGAGCTTTACGGGTGAATGCGCCAGCAACTGCCCGGGTGGTGGCACAGCGAACGACGATGAAGCAACAACCTCGTTCAACACCACCGTCTCCATCGACATCCTCGATAACGACGATGACTTTACGGACCCGGTCAGCGTTTTTGTGCTGGTGGGTCCATCCGCTGGCGGAACCACGCAGGTCTTGGGCTCGCCCGGTCCTGCCGCTGGCGTCAGCATTCTATATACACCCGTAGCCGGTCAGACGCCGTACGTTGACACGTTTACCTACCAGGTATCCGACGGCTTCGGAACGGATACCGCCACCGTGACAGTAGACATCGTCGGCGACGCACCGGTCATCCGCACGATCAACATTGGCGGCAACCTCGCTGATTCGGACAATGGCTGCTGGCAACTGACGCTTGCATTCACCAGTCGAGACTGCAGCTACGGCAATACGCGCCGCGCGCAAACCGGCGCGTTCCGGCCGGAGTGGCAGGGCTTTGGTGGCGGCAGCGGCTTCTACACGCCGGGCTCGACGGGCGACGATGTTTTCTATCGGCCTCAGCCGGGGGATGTAGCTCAGGGCCGCATCGCCCCAGCGATTACCGGCCTCATCAATATCAATGACAACGGTACGCCGGGTGACGCCCTTGACGACCTCATTGAGGGTGAAATCGTCATTGGTGCCGCGGTGCGCAATGCGGCAACCGGACAAACTGACAGGGTGACGGAAAGCTGGTCCAGCTACGTGCACACGCTGGCGCCGACCGCAGTCAACGACGCCGTGGATCTCGGCGGTGGCACCACGCGATACATCATCGCCGCCAATGGTGAACTGCCGGCGGAAATCTGCTCGGCGAACGATCCCAGCGATTGCTTCCCCTCGGATGCAGCTCTGGAACCTGTCTTCTCCCTCGATGGATTTTGGCCCTCAAGCTCCCCGTCGTCGAACGTAGGACCGGCCGTGACCCCGTCAGATGGCGTCGGCATTGCGCGCTCGCGCTTCTTTGCTTCCGGTCAGGGCCTGATCCCAGGGCCACCGTTCCCATCAGGGCCCGCGTTCGGCGCCGCCCGCACAACGGCGGTGATGAACGACTACGTGTGCACCGATACGGGTGCCAGCGATGACTGCAACGACAGCGTGCTGGTCTGGAACAATCCGGCGAGCGCCCCGGTCGGCCAGTCGGAAGATCCGGGCTGGGACAATCTGATCCTGTGGCTGGACGTTAGTGCCGATGGCGACATCGTTGACGCCGGCGGCTGGTGGACGCAGGAGTGGTTCATAAACTTCAGCGTTAATGATGGCCAGACCGACAATAGCTGGTCTGCAGGCACCCTGGCTTTTACTGGCACCTGCAGCAACTGCCAGACCGTCAGTGCAGAAGATGACAACGCCACGACGGCAGAGAACGTGGCGGTAGACATCGACATCCTGGCGAATGATCTTGGCTTAATTGATCCGGTATCCGTTCAGATCACGGCTGCGCCGTCGATTGGAACGGCCCAGGTCAACAACTCGCCCGGTCCTGCTGACGGCATCAGCATTACCTACACGCCGAGTCCGGATACCACCGGTATCGATACGCTGGAGTATCAGGCTACCGATGCCAATGGTGAATCGGATACTGCGACGGTAACGATCACGGTTGAGGCTGCCATCGACTCCGACAGTGACGGCATCGCTGATGACTTCGACAACTGCATCAACGTGCCCAATGGCCCATTGATTCCGGACGCCGGCGGCAACATACAACTGGATGCGGATGGTGACCTGATCGGTAACGCCTGTGATGCCGATTTTGACAACGACGGTGAGGTGAGCATCATCGATGCTATTGCGCTGTTCTTCACCCTGGGGTCCGACAACGCCTTTTCTGATCTGAACGGCAACGGCGTCGTCGATCTGCCGGACTACATCATCATGATCCTGCAGTTCGGTGGCCCACCAGGACCGTCGGGGCTCATAGACTAAGGCGCTGACCTGCCTGCCCGCGCCGCATTGAAGCGGCGCGGGCAGCCCCCTTTCTTCTGACCTAGAATGTCCGCCCATGAAGCGGAGACAATTTCTTACCCAGGCCGCAGCCGCTGCGGCGCTCGGTCTCGCGGCTCTGCAACCCGCGCGGACACAACCATCCACTCTGATCGACCTCACGCTTGATGATGCAGATCTGCTCGATCTGTTTATCAAGATGCGTTACAGCCTCGACAACAGAATCACGATCGGCTGGGTTGATGCGGTCAACTACGGTTTCGTGGAGGGCGAAACCTTCCCACTCTACCGGCTGCTGGCTGCTACCTGGCGAAAGACATGGCAGCCGGAGCCCGGCCGTTACCGAACGCGACAGATCGAGGTGGCGTTCTTCCTGGATATTGAAACGGGCGAACGGCTGGAAACGCTGCGCATGCCACTGACCAACCAAGTCGTTGAAGTGCCACTCTACCGGGCGGGACCTTCAGAAGACGATGTGGAGGTGCGCTTTAGCAAGGAACGGCGCTTTGAGATGAAGGATGAGACCCGGGATGGCGACTCGTTTTTTACGGGTGGCAGTTCGATCTCCGAGGGTTTCATCAGTCAGCCGCAGCGCGCCGGCGACGATTTCTTTTTGCGCCAGGACATCGACACCCGGGTGTTCAGTGCGCCCGGCTCTCCACCATCGTTTTTCTACCGCGAATGGACGGTGACGCGTGCGAGCTGGGCAGCGCTGCAGCAGGAAGATCTGGCGCTGGTGCCCTGCGAGGTCAGCTATACCGCCACGGCGGCCTGGCGACCCTGGATGCAGATGCAAGGGCAACCGGGACACACGATCCAGAACGGATTTGGCGGACGCGTTGTCACCGCGGACAGGCTGCCGGCCGACCTGCAGCAACTCACGGCAGAGCTGCAACCCGATCTCATCGACGATCCACAGGCCGCGCTCGGCTGACCACAGCTACGCATGCCGTCCGTGAAGGCCACTTTACATAAGTGCTCTGCCCGGTCGATTGACCGCCACCGAAACCAGCCATCAATGGCTTACGTGCCAAACACTTATGCGCTGTGAGCGTGACTTGCAGACACCCAATAATGGGTATAGGTTGGATTTTCAGCGGCCCTCGATAAGACCAATCGACGCGCTGCTGCAAGAACCAATAAGTGGGAATTAAGGACGAGCCACGTCCACCGGGGGGTAACAGTTATGCATGAGCGTATAGCTCTGAACGGGCGCAGCCGCGCACGAACCACTACTTATCACTCACGCAGCTCTGCGCGGCTTCGCTACCTCATGGCGTTGGGCGCACTGGTTGCCGTTCTGCTGACGCTGTTCGCGGGGCGCGCGCAGGCAATCAGCTTCACTCAGCTCGTCGCATTCGGCGACAGCCTGTCTGACACCGGCAACGTTTCTGCCAATACCGGGGGACTCCTGCCACTGCCTCCTTACACTCCTGGTAGATTTACGAACGGTCCGGTCTGGATAGAGACCTTTGCCAGCAATCTTGGATTAAGCGCTGTAGCTTCAAACACAGGTGGCACAAATTACGCGCATGGGGGCGCCGTAACCGGTGCACCGCTATCCAGCTCGTTTCCTTCTCTAAGTCTGACGGATCAGATGAGTCAGTACCTGACTGACACAGGTGGGTTTGCTGATCCCAATGCGCTGTATGTCATTTGGGGCGGCGGCAACGACGTGCGTGATGGCGACGTTACCGGGTCAGCCGCCAACATTGCCGCAATGGTGACTAATCTTGCGGGGGCGGGCGCTAGTAACTTTCTGGTAGCGAATCTGCCCGATGTCGGGCTAACACCGGAAGCACAAGGCTTTGGACCGGTAGCCGCGGCTGGCGCGACGTTTCTTTCCACGACCCACAATGCCAATCTGGCGGCCGAGATGGCAACGTTGCGAGGTTCTCTTGGCGTATCAATTTTTGAGCTGGATGTGTTTGGCTTCCTTAATGATGTGATTGCAAACAACTCTTTCGGCATCACAAACACGACCGATGCATGCTATGACGGTGTCACAGGCACTGGTGGAGCGGGAACTGTCTGCAGTGACCCAGATTCACACCTGTTCTGGGATGGCATTCACCCCACCGCCGCTGCGCATGCCGCGCTGGGTAATTTCGCGAGCACCGTCGTGCCGGTGCCCGCCGCCGTGTGGTTATTTGGCTCGGCACTGGGTCTCCTGGGCTGGGTACGCCGCAAGGCAGCCTGAGGTCTCAACACGAAAGAACGAAAAAGCCCGCCGTATGGCGGGCTTTTTTTGTACAGGCCTGGATGGCTGCAGACGCGCCAGCGGCGCTCGGCGTTGTTAGTTGGCTGTGTAAGGAAACTCTGCGAACACGAGCGTTAGTGCCTCATTCAGCACCGCTTCAAGATTCGTTTTGTCTTCTTCTCTGACGCGGTCCGAAATGCTCGCTTCCCAGACCAGCTGCTTGCGTTGTGCGTCAACCACATCAATGGTCAGCATGCCTTCGGTGAATTGGGTCACACGTGTTTCGTAGCCACCCCAGGCGTCATAACGACCCCGCCGGTAGCCATAGTAGACACCAGCGGTGGGTGTTTGCGTTGTCCTGATCTTGTCTTTTGTATTCGCAAAGAAATTCAGCTGCAGGTCGGGATCTTCGGCTTGACGATAGCCGCGTGCATCCATTTCGCGACTCGCCGCCACGGTCAGGTATTGGCTAAGCAGCGAACTGTATTCGGCCCGGTCAGTGCCCAAAGGCTGAGCAAAGCCATAGGTCTTGAACTGGCTGAAGTCCGCCGTTGGATTCTCGTTGACAACGATGTTTGGACCTGTGGCACAACCAGCCAGCAGCAGGCAGCTGCAAATCAAGGCTGCTGCCAACGAACGCGTGGTGACGACGACTGAACGATCCATAACTCCGCTCCTATTTTGGGGCCTGTCGGGTGTTTGCGATTGAGCGCCAATCCGTCTGACGCGTCAGACATAGCCGCCAACAAACAGTACAAAAAGACGTTACTTGATACTGCATGGATGACTTGCCAGCGAATTGTATCCTTGCCAAATCCAGCAATGCAGAATCGCGGGCACCCAACCGCGACTATTCCGCCAGTTCTGCTCCGGACACACCGGCGCGAATGCTGCGCAGATCTCGCAGCGCACTTGCGATGGCGTTATCCACTGCAAACCGCCTGGAACTCTCTGCGTCCAGCCGGCTGTTCAAGGTTCGGGTGACGCGCCGGGTTTGCCCGGCCTGATCGATGTACTCGAACAGCACAGACTTTACTGTGACCGGGAGCGGCGTCGGATTTTGAATCTCCGCCAGCAGGCGCCCGCTGTTGTCCGTGCCGACGCGCGCCTTCAGATACTTGGATGGTTTGTCCTTAAGCTCCAGCCGCATGAGGGAGACGGCTGCTGCGCGCCCGTCCGGAGAATTGGAGCTCGCAGCCGCGGCAAAGAGCTGCATTGCCTCGCCGCGCTGACCTGCCGCAAGGCGCAGCTCGCCAAGCGCGTTCATGGCCGGTGCCGTCGGCAGGCGATCAATGCTTGCCTGTAAATCCTCGACGGCTTCGCCGGTACGGCCCAGCGCCTTGTGCGCAATGCCGCGGCGCATGTGTGCGTAGAAATAGCCGGGATTGCGATCGATAGCCCGGGAGTAGTTAATCGTTGCATCTGACCAGCGCTGCTGCGCTGAACGGATATCGCCCCGCAGATTGTGGAACAGCGCCTCGTCAGGTTCCTGACGCAGGGCTTGCTGCGCTTCATTTAGGGCGATATCGAGCTTGCCTTCAGCCAATGCTCGGCGACCGCGGTCATGCGCGTCGTACGCTGATTGGCTGGCACGAATCCTCGCTGTCGCCTGTTGGTAACGGTCGCGAAAATACTCCCCGGTACTCGGTAACTCAGCTGCCTTGGCCTGATTGTTCCGAACGCGTTCGGCCGAAGGCGGGTGGCTCGCAAACAAGCCATCGAGCCAGCCCGACTGCCGGTTACCGGACAGCCGCAGAAACGTTTCCTGCAGCTGCACCGCTGCCTCGGGGTTGTAGCCGGCGCGGCTCATGTACTCCATGCCGTAACTGTCGGACTCACGTTCCGCGTCCCGGCCATATTTCGTGTTGACAAGCTGCGCGCCTATGCCCGCGCCAGTCATCAGTAGTGATCCGTAATCACTGGCGTTTGCCGCCACAGAGGTTGCAACCATCGCACCCTGCAGCAGCATGCCGCGCTGCATGGACTGAGCCCCGTGCCGAGCGGCCGCGTGCACGATTTCGTGACCGAGTACCGCTGCAAGCTCGGCTTCGCTGCCCAGTTCCACCAGCAAACCACGATGAATCGCGATCTTGCCGCCGGGCAGGGCCCATGCATTGGGCGTGGAATCATTGATGACCGCGAACTCGTAAGGCAGATCGCGATCGCTGACTGCCGCGAGACGGTTGCCGACCCCGGCCACGTATTCCGTAAGCTCTGCGTCAACTACATAGTCGCCGCCGCCCATCTGGCGCATCGGTTCGTACTGCTGCTGGCCGATCTGTATTTCTTCAGCAGTGCTGACGAACGCCAACTCATTCTTACCGGTGACAGGGTTCACCGCACAGCCGCCCAGCACCCAGGCGGCCAGCATGAGTGTTGCCAGCTGCATGGCCCCGCGGCCCGGAATCACGGTCTGGTTTCGCGTATTCGCCTTCATTCAGTCGTCTATCGGTTGCGGGTCGATGGTGGGCGCAAAACGGCCTGTAGCGACCCGCCAGACCTGCACGAAAAACACGCCGACCATGGCGGCCTGCCCGATGACCAGCAGCGCCAGGTGGTAGTCGGCTAGAGACTCGCCAAGCACGGTAGCACGACACCACCAGGCCAGGCCGAACCACAGCGCCGGTGGCATGAAAGAGCACAGGCCAGCGGCGCCTGCCAACAAGGCGGAAGTCACGATGCCCGCGGCAATGAACAAAGCGGATGGCGATCCGCCCGACGGCTCCATGCCGATCAGAACGGGCAAATACACCGCGCCGAACATCACCAGAATTGCCGGCAAAGCCGGCCGGGGCCGCAGATGAGCCGCCACAGCCTCCCCCATCGTCTCCGGCAGCCGGCCCGCGGGAGCCTTCTGCTGGCGTGGGGCTGGTTTCGACAGATTGCTTTGCATGGCGACTTATTCTATCGCCCGCCGCCCTGGAAACCAGCCGGGAGTCGCCCCCGGGTATGCTGTTTTTGTTTTAACAATCAATGGCATGAATCTGTACCGCCCGTATAGACTGACTAATTTATACACTCTTGTCTATTTTTAGTCATTTGTGTATCTTTTCGACAATCACGTTCAATCACTCACGCACATGCCCTCTACCGTAACCACGCCCGCCGAAACCGCCAGCCCCCGTATCCGGCGCCGCCAGGCCCGCACCCGGGAGGCCATTCTCTCCGCTGCGACGGCACGCTTTGCCGAGAAGAGTGTTGCTCAGGTCAGCGTTGAGGAGATCATCGAGGCGGCTGATGTCTCCCGGGGTACGTTTTACAAGCTGTTTCAGCACAAGGAAGCCGTGCTGTCGGCGATCCTGCGCCCACTCATTGAAGCTCAGGGCGAGAAGCTCTCCAGGATCGACGGGCACGACCCATGGGCAATCATTAACGAGATTCTGAACGTCTATATCGAAATTTGGCGAGACGCGCCGGCCGCGTTCTCTCTGGTGCAACGTGAGGCAGCGCAGTACTTCCACTTGCTGGAGACGGCTCACGGACCCGTGGTCACCCACATGCGGCGATTGTTTCGCCAGATTGAGCCCTCCGGCTTGCTGCGCGCCGGTAGCGCTGAAGACTCTGTGGTTTTGATGGCCAGATCAGCCGTTGTAATTCTGCGTGTGTTTGCAGACAAACCAGACTGGGAAGAGCGTTTCATCAGCTCCATGCATGGCCTGCTGCTGAATGAAACTCAGCCCGACAACGGGAAAGACCTGACATGACGTATTTGGTGACAGAAGCCTGTATTCGCTGCAAACATCAGGACTGCGTGCAGGTATGTCCCGTGGATTGCTTTCACGAGGGCCGCAACATGCTGGTCATTGATCCGGAAGAATGCATCGACTGTGGTCTGTGTCTACCCGAATGCGGCCCGAAAGCCATCATCGAGGACGATGACGATGCCAGCGGCCGCTGGCTCGCACTCAACACCGAGTATTCCCAAGTTTGGCCAGTGATCACCGACAAGGGCGATGTGCCCGCAGACGCGGACGATTACGAGGGCATTCCAGATAAGTTCGACAAGTTTTTCGATCCGGCGCCGGCGCGCTAAGCACTGCGAACCGACGACATGAATCAACCGACAAGCAACAAGAAAAACAAACGCTGAGGCAACACGTTATGGGCACCGCTACAGGAATTAGCGCCGCGAAATCCAGGCTCTGGAAACCGCCGGTGGTAGGCATCGCCACCTTTGTGCTGATGTTTATCGCCATCGCGCTGGCACACACGCTGATGGTCTGGATCGAGCATTCGCTTGGGCGCGACCTCACACTCAAGGTATCCCCGCTCATCGGCTTCAGCGGTATTGTGATGCTCTGGTACGGCATCAAATCGAAGAACGAGAACTTTCAGACCTGGATCGGGTTCTTCGCCGGCATCATTGTGTGGATGGCGTGGGTTGAGTTCTTCTACATGTGGTACGGCCGCATGAACTGGGGCATGTTGCCACGTATGGATGGCGCCGACGGGCTTAGCGTCAGCGGCACGTGGCCGGAGTACATGATCATGGGCTCCACAGTGGGCATCCTGATGATGATGCTGTGCTTCTACACGTTCGATAAAGACACCCGTTGCAATATGTTCGTCTGGTTCCAGAAGCATCTGGGATTGCGTGAAGGTCTTGGGCCGAGCACTAAAACGGCAAGAGACCGCAACTACGCCATCATCACCTTCATGGAAGTGTTCTTCGTCACCTGGTTCTGCTACTCATGGAATTTGTTGTGTTTCGACCCCGGTCTGGTTGGGTCGGACACCGCCTTTAAGGCGGTCAACCTGGCCTCCATTTTCGTTGCCACAATCTGGAGCGGATTCTGCTTCACACGGCTAATCCGCTATAAGCGCACGTCGACCGCGCTGCGCTACGCAATTCCGGTAGGCAACATCTTCTGGGTGAATGTCGAGGTGATGAGTAAGTTCGGCCTGCTCACCGAAATCTGGGTGGATCCATGGACATACACCACGGAAATGGCGGTCGTGTTCGCCGCCTTTGTCGGCCTGATCTTTGCGCTGTGGATGGCGCCCAAGAAAGAGGCTGAGGTCGGCAACTGGAAGAATCAGGGAGCAGGTTGATGAGCAGGCAACTGAAGATGCGCATCCGTGCCCTGCTGACAACGCTGTTCATAGGCTTTGCGATGAGCGGCACCGTCTCTGCGGACGGGCTGAAACTGCCGGCCGGCATGGGTGGCGTTCCGGACATCGGCGCGATTCCCTGCAATGTGTTCACGGAGATGCTGGTGATCGGGCCGCTAGGCACGCGCCACTCGTTGCTCACCTGGGCCAACGGCTACTACTACGGCACCACCGGCAAGACCATTGATGAGCTCCTGGCGATGGCTGCATCAGCCGGCCAGCAGTGGGACTTCTATCGACTCACAGATCATCTGGCAGCGTTCTGCGAGAAGAATCCGGACGCCATCACCCGCGCGGCAGCAATGGATCTTGCCAACGAGCTGGCCTCGGGGGGGTAAGCCCGTTGCCGCGGCAACTGCACGCGGGCCGCGCACCGCAGAATCTGCGCTCAGCCATGGTGGCCGTGTACACGGTTCCCCGGCCAGGCAGGTGTGATTCGCAGTCAGCCGGGTTCGCTCAGCGAGGCGCCGCGACCCGATCCAGGGTTGCATAGAGTACCGGCACCACCAGCATAGTCAGCAGGGTGGCAAAGCCGAGCCCGAACGCAATCGTTACTGCCATTGACACAAAGAACGCATCCGGGAACAGCGGCGCCATGCCAAGTATCGTTGTCGCCGCTGCCATTGCCACCGGACGCAAACGGCTGACGGCTGAATCGAGGATGGCAACATACTTTTCCTTGCCAGCCCCGATCTCAACATCGATCTGATCGATCAACACGATCGCATTCTTGATCAGCATGCCGCTGAGACTTAAGAACCCAAGCGTTGACATGAATCCGAACGGCTGTCCGGTCACCAGCAGTCCGAACGTCACGCCAATCAGCGCCAGTGGCACCACCAGCCAGATGATCAGCGTCTGTTTCAGTGCGTTAAACAAGGCCACTGTGATCAGGATCATCAGCAGCAAAAATACTGGAATACTGCCAGCAAGCGATTCTCTGGCATCCGCGCTGCTCTTGTACTCTCCCCACCACTCGAGGCTATAGCCCTCCGGCAGCTCTATCGCTTCAACCTTTGGCCGAATCTTGTTGAACAATGGATTGGCTTCCCCAACGCGAGGATCTGCCAGCGCAGTTATCGTGCGCTTGCGATTGATGCGCCAGATGATCTCGTCCTCAAACTGCGTCTCAAATCCGCTGACGACCTGGCGCAGTGGAATCATTCTCTGCGCAGCGGGACTCCAGATCTGCATGTTGCGAATGCTGTTCAGATCAAGCCGCTGAGAGTCTGGTGCACGCAAGATGATCGGCAGCAGCTCATCACCCTCGCGAAATACTCCCACGCGCGCACCTTCAAAGCCCTCCAGCAGCGCCGCGGCAACGTCGCGACTGGTGATTCCGTTCAGGGTCGCCTGCTCCTCCGCCAGCACGGGCCGAATTAGCTTGACCCGTTCGCGCCAGTCCGTGCGTACGCCAAAGGCATTCGGTTCCGTGTGCATGGCGGCCTCAGCCTGGGAAGCCAGACTGCGCAACACGTTGAGCTCCGGCCCCATAAACTTGGCTTGAATCTTGCCCGGCTCGCCGGGTCCAAGCATGAACTTACGAGCCTGCGGAATGCTCCCGGGATAGGCGGCCTCAAGATACAACTGGATCTCTGCCATCAGTGGCTCAACCGAACTGTAGTCATCTACATCGACCAGAAATTGGGCGTAGGCAGGGTTCTGTTTCTCTGCTGCATAGGTCAGCAGAAACCTCAGCGCACCAGCGCCGACCACGGTGGATACATGGGTGACCCCGTCGAGACCCAGCAAATACTTCTCGATCTCCGCGGCATCAGCCGTGGTCTGATCAATGTGCGTTCCTTGCGGCAGCCAGTAGTCCACCATGAACTGAGGGCGCGTAGAGTTAGGAAAAAAGCTCTGCTCGACCTTGCCGAACCCGAACAGGGAGAGCGCAAACACACCGATGACAAAGGCCAGAGTCAGCCATCGTGCACGGATGCAGATTGCCAGAGCACCGCGAAAGCGTCCGTAGAAGCCGCCAGCATAGGGATCCAAGTCCCCCTGCGCGTCGGCTTTGAGAAACATGACGCCGAGCAGTGGGGTGATGGTTACCGCCGTGACCCAGCTCAGCAACAACGAGATCATGATCACGGTGAACAGGGAGCGGGTAAACTCACCCGTACTATCCGCAGACGTACCGATTGCCGCAAAGGCCAGCACTGCAATCACGGTCGCACCTAATAGCGGCCATGCGGTTTGTGAAACCACTTCGAGGGCCGCCTTGCGCCTGTCGACACCCTGCTGAAGCTTGATGAGCATGCCATCAACGACCACGATGGCGTTGTCCACCAGCATACCGAGCGCAATGATGAGCGCACCCAGAGAGATACGCTCAAGCGTGACGCCCACCAGGTCCATCAGAATAAAGCTGCCGGATATAGTGAGGAACAAGACAAAGCCGATGAGCAACCCGCTGCGCAGTCCCATAAAAAACAGCAGCACGACAACAACAATGGCGACGGCCTGGATCAGACTGTTGACGAAACCACTGATTGCGACCGTGACTGCTTCGGACTGCAGCGACACGACGCCAAATTCAATGCCCAGGGGAATATCAGGCACGAGCTCAAGCATGCGCGCCTCGATTGCCTCGCCCATCTCCACGACGTTGCCACCGGATGCTGTGGAGATACCGATACCGATCGCCGGGTTGCCATCGTAGCGTAGCCGGGTGGAAGGCGGCTCCAGGTAGCCACGCCGGACGTCGGCGACATCACGCAGATAGATTTGTGCGCCCCCCGGCTCGCCGGACAATAGCAACGAACCGAAGTCCTCAACCGAATCAAACACGCCGGTCGGCGACAACGTTATGAATTCGCTACCCACCTTCACCTGCCCGGCATCGCTGACGATGTTTTTCTGCTGCAGACGATCGACAATCAAGGCCGGTGGAATGCCGAGCTGCGACATGCGTTCAGGGTTGAGCTCGACATAAATGACCTCGGGCTGCAGGCCAAAGATCTCGATCTTGGCAACGTCCTTGACCAGCAAGAGCTCACGCCGAATGAGCTTCACGAAATCCCAGATCTCCGCCGTTGTGTACTCGTCTCCGTAAACGGCCAGAAAAACGCCATAGACATCACCAAAGTCATCGTTGACAACCGCGGGTCCTGCGCCTGGCGGCAGATTGCCCTGGGCATCATTGACCTTGCGCCGCAGCTCATCCCAGACCTGCGGCAAGGTCTCCTTGTCGTAGCTGTCCTGGATGGTGGCCGTAACGATTGACAGCCCGCGCGAGGATCGCGACTTGATCTGATCGAGCTGACCAAGCTTTTGCACCGCGATCTCTATCTCGTCAGTCACTTCCTCCTCAACCTGGGCCGCGGATGCGCCCGGATATGCCGTGACGACGAGCGCGTCCTTGATGGTGAACTCGGGGTCCTCCAAACGGCCCATGTTGTTGAACGACACCAGCCCACCGAGAATGAGCACGGCAGTCAGCACCAGTGTGGTGACCCGGTTGTCCAGACAGAATTCAGTGAGCTTCATGATCTGCGCCTGGCATGCGCCGAGCTAGTCAAGCTCGCGCACCTGCATGCCTGGGCGGAGATTGTGCACACCGGAGGTAGCGATCCTGGTGCCCGGAGCCAGGCCGCTGCGAATACTGATGTCTGCGCCGGTGAGCTCCCCGACCTCGACCGGAGTTTGCGCAACGGTCATGTCGTCCCCGCGGATCGTCCACACGTAAGCGTTGCCATCGGCATCGGCCGCCACAGCCTGAGCAGGTATCGTTGAAGGCGCTCCGCTGCCCAACTCCTGAATGGCACGCATCAACACCTTGCCTGTCATGCCTGGCGTCACGTTGACATCGTCCGGCGCATCAAAACCCAGTGTGACGTTATACGTGCGGGTCACCGGATCGGCCGTTGTCTCATAGGACTTCACGTAAGCACCAAACGCATCGGCCATGGTTGCCGGAATCTCGACCTTGGGCTCGAGACGCTCGGTGAACTGATCCTTAGTCAGGTCGGTTCTCGCCAGGGCTACATCCTGCTCGGGTATGGCAATACTCATCTCGAGAGAGGAAACATCCTGCACAACCAGCACCGCTTGTTTTGCCTGAATATTGGCAAAATCCCGGACCAGTTTTTGTGCCACGACACCGGCAAAAGGCGCTCGCAACTCGGTGTCATCAAACTGCTTGCGCGCCGCCCGCAGCGAAGCAAGACTCACCTCAAGGTTGCGCCGGGCCAGATCAAGATCCTGGCGGGTCACTGCATCGTCGTTATAGGCCTGCTCGTAACGCGCGAAGTCCGCCTGCGCAGCGTTCTTGTCGGCAATCGCTTTGTCGAGCTGGGCCTGAAAATTTCGCGGGTCCAGCCGGGCCAGCAAATCACCTTCCTGTATTTCATCGCCTTCCTGAACCAGAAACGCTTCAATCCGCCCGGACACCTCGAAGGCCATATCCGAACGCTGCGCTGCCTCTACAGTGCCCGGATATTCCCGGGTCTGGTCTTCGCTCATCGACCCGAAAGTAAATATTTTGACCGGCCGAGCGACGGGCTCGGCAGGTGGTGCTGGCTCCTCGCCGCAAGCCGCGACCAGTGCTCCGCACATCAGGATTAACAAGGGTTTCGAATTTCTGTTCACTGCTTCGTGGGCTCCGCAGTCGAATCCCAACCACCGCCCAAAGACCGGTAGATGGATATGACATTCTGGGTTAACTCGCCCTGGCTTGCGGCGAGCAGGTCTTCCTGACCGAAAAGAGATCGCTCGCTGTCGAGCACATTCTGAAAATCTGTTAGTCCGGACTTGTACAGAACCCGTACAAGCCGCACGGACTCCTGGGCAGCAGCGACAGAGCGCTGCAGGATCTCCTCCCGGCGCCGCTCCTGCACGTAACCGATCATCGAATCTTCAACGTCGCGCAATGCGTTGAGTATCGTTTGTTCGTAGGCCAGCACTGCCTGCTCGGTACGGGCATCCTCAACGCGAATCGCGTTGCGCACGCGGCCGCCGTCAAACAGATTCCAGCTAAAGATCGGTCCCACTGACCAGGTCCTGTTGCCGCTCTCCAGAACCTGACCGCTAGTGGCCGCATACGCAAAGCTGCCGTTGACGAAAAAGTTTGGCAACAGCGCCACGGTCGCGATGCCCACTCGCGCGGTCTGAGCTGCGACCTGCCGCTCCGCGCGGCGAACGTCAGGTCTCGACCGAACCACATCAGCCGGAATACCAACAGAAAGCTGGCCGGGTGGAGCCGGAATCGGCGCAGGCACGGCGAGATCGGCATACAGACCTTGCGGCGGCTCGCCCAAGAGGATTGCCAAAGCGTTAATGGCCCGGTTAATCGAGGCTTCCAGACTAGGCAGAGCCGCCTCGGTCGTGGCCAGGTTCAACTCTGCCTGTCGCAGCTCAAAATCCCGAGCGAGCTCAGCGCGATTGCGCGCCTCAACCAGGCGCAATGTGTCGCGTTGGCGATCGACGTTTGCCCGCGCGAGCCGCAAGCGTTCCTGCAAGGTCCGCAGATTCACATAGACGCTGCCAACCTCTGCGTACAGCAGAACCTGCACATCGCGAAAGTCCTCGATGGCTGCATCATAGTTCGCGCCCGCGGCCTCGACCGAGCGCCGCACCCGCCCCCACAGATCGAACTCCCAGGATGCGCCAACCCCAAGCCGACTTGCTGTTTGTGTCCGCGACTGCGGTGCCGGCAGCAGGGGTACCTGGGATTCGCTGCTGCGCTGCCGGGTCGCCGCGCCCTCCCCGTCGAGGTCCGGCCAGCGCTGCCCACTGGCAATCCCGAGCTGTGCCCGCGCCTCTTCGATTCTGGCTGCTGCGATCAGCAGGTTTCGATTAGCTGCTGCCCGAGCCACCAGCTTATCGAGCACCGGATCCGCAAAGCTCTGCCACCAGACACGGTAGTCTGGTGCTGCCGATGACAGCTCTACTGTTATCGCCTGACGCCACTCGTCGGGTACGTTGGCGTCGGGACGCTCGTAGTTCGGGCCAACAGCAATGCAACCACCCAGGCTCAAGGCGAGGATGCTCAAGGTATACCGGCGAACAGGCATTGCCACTCTCAATTGTTGTTGTTTTACGCCCGTTTTGGTGAGCGTCGATGTTATCACGCCGACTGAAGTGTCGACGGTCGCTGGCGCGCCGGTCCAGGTGAAAATCGTTACTATTCTCGGATGATCACAATTCAAGAGTTACTGGCGACTGGCGGCGACCGGGCGCACGCCATCGGGGCGCCCGGCAGACAGCCACTGACCTATGGGGGGCTGAGGGAACAGGTTGGCGAAACGCTTGAGCAGCTCAACGGCCTGGGCGCCGGGCGGAACGACGCGGTTGCAATCGTGCTGCCAAACGGACCGGAAATGGCCACCGCGTTTGTGTCAATTGCTGCCGGGGCAACCACCGCACCCCTGAACCCCGCCTACACGACAAGCGAGTTTGAGTTCTATCTTTCGGACCTGTCGGCCAAGCTACTCGTGGTGGCTGACGGCGCAGAATCTCCTGCAACGGAGGCCGCAGGCAAGCTTGGTATTCCGGTTGCCACACTGCATGCCGATACTGCGCGACCCGCAGGCACCTTTGAGCTTCGCGGAACATCGGCCAGGGCGGATAACCCGGGCGCCGCTTCCGCAGAAGACACGGCACTGGTACTGCACACCTCGGGCACAACAGCACGCCCGAAGATCGTGCCCCTGTCGCACGCCAACGTGTGTGCGTCGGCCGGCAACATCGCTGACAGCCTGAGCCTCACTGCCGACGACCATTGTCTAAACGTTATGCCACTCTTTCATATTCACGGCCTTATCGCTGCGGTACTCAGCTCGCTGCACACGGGCGCGCACATCACATGCACCCCCGGATTCAACGCCTTGAAGTTCTTTGCCTGGCTAGATGAAGCCAGGCCAAGCTGGTACACCGCGGTACCCACGATGCACCAGGCCATTCTTGGGCGCGCTGGGCGCAACAAATCCTCCGTGTCGCAGGCGAACCTTCGCTTTATCAGGTCATCCTCGGCCTCGTTACCGCCACCGGTGATGGCAGAACTTGAGGCGACCTTCGGCGCACCTGTGATAGAGGCCTATGGCATGACAGAGGCCGCTCATCAAATGGCGAGCAACCCGCTACCGCCGAGGGAACGTAAGCCTGGGAGCGTTGGTATCGCGGCCGGGCCGGAGGTCGCGATTATGAATGCGGACGGGGCGCTCCTGGAGACAGGTCAGACGGGCGAGGTCGTGATACGCGGCGACAACGTAACAGCCGGGTACCGCAACAACGCCGAGGCTAACGCCAAATCCTTTACCAATGGCTGGTTCCGCACTGGCGACCAGGGCGTGCTGGACGCCGATGGTTATCTGCGTCTAACGGATCGCCTGAAGGAGATCATCAATCGCGGCGGTGAAAAAATCTCACCCCGCGAGGTAGACGAGATCATCATGGAGCATCCGGCAGTCGATCAGGTGGTTACATTCGCAGTGCCGCATAAGAAACTCGGCGAGGATGTGGCCGCTGCGGTCGTGCTGAAAGATGGCATGACAACCGACGAACGGGAGCTACGCGCTTTCGCCAGCGAACGACTCGCCGACATGAAAGTACCCAGGCAGATCCTGCTGCTCGACGAGATTCCCAAGGGCGCAACCGGCAAGCTGCAGCGAATTGGGCTTGCTGAGAAACTGGGGCTGGCCGACGCCCCATGAAGATCTGTATCTACGGTGCCGGAGCAATCGGCGCCTACCTCGGTGGCGAGCTGGCAGCGACTGGCGTTGACGTTAGCCTCATTGCGCGCGGACCACATCTGGAGGCCATGCAGGCCAACGGACTCACGCTGCAGGTGGGTAGCGAAGCGAAAATCGTTAACGTGACCTGTACGGACAATCCGGCAGAACTCGGTCCGCAGGACTATGTGATCATCACGCTCAAGGCGCACTCGGTGGCACCAATTGTTGAGCAGATGGAGCCACTGCTTGGCGATGAAACAGCAGTTGTGACTGCGCAGAACGGCGTGCTGTGGTGGTACTTTCACAAGCTGGAGGGCCCGCTGGAGGGGCGGCAGCTCGAGCTGGCTGATCCCGGCGGCCGCATTTGGAACACGCTGGGCCCTGAACGTGCCATTGGCTGCGTGGTGTATCCCTCGTGTGAAATTGTCGAGCCCGGTGTGGTCAGACACCTCGAGGGCAATCGCTTCATGCTGGGCGAACCTGACGGCTCAAAATCTGAGCGGGCTAAGGCGCTGAGTGCCGCATTGACTGATGCCGGCATGAAAGCGCCAGTGCGCAAGAAGATTCGCGACGACATCTGGTTCAAACTGCTCGGCAACGCGACGTTCAATCCTGTCAGCGTTCTAACGGGCGCGACGCTTGAAGAGATGGGCAAGGATCCGGCGGTGCGCGGGCTGATTCACCAAATGATGTCCGAGGCGACCGACGTCGCGACCAAACTCGGCGTTCGCTTTGCGATGGATATCGACAAACGCATCGACGGCGCCGTTGCGGTGGGCGCTCACAAAACCTCTATGCTGCAGGACCTTGAGGCAGGCCGGCAGCTTGAACTAGACGCGCTGGTTGCCGGCGTTACTGAACTGGGCCGATCAGTCGGCGTGCCAACGCCGACGATTGATTTGGTTTTGGGGTTAGCGCGTCTGCGCGCAGCGACGGGCTAACCGAGGGTTCTGGCGTAGGGACGAGGGCTCGCTGTCACGACGCGAAGCTGGCCTGCGCGGCCGCGACTGCGGCGCCGGCTTCAAGTTTTTCTCCCTGCTGTAGCAGCACTGACTCCAGGGCACCGAGGCACAGCAGCACGTTTTTCTGGTTGGACGCGAAACCCATTAAACCAATGCGCCACACCTTACCTGCCAGCGGGCCAAGACCTGCACCGATTTCCAGCTGATACTGCCCAAGCAACGCCTTACGCACCGCCGCATCGTCGATTCCGTCGGGGAACCGAACGCAGTTCAACTGCGGCAGGCGATGGTCTGCGTCGACGACAAATTCAATGCCCAGCGTCTGCAGTCCCGCGGCCAGCGCCGTGTGATTGCGTCGATGCCTGGCCCAAGCCTCCGGCAATCCCTCTTCATGGAGAATCAGCAGCGCTTCGTGCAGGCCGTACAGCGCGTTGATCGGTGCGGTGTGGTGATAGGCGCGCTGGGCACCCTCTCCCCAGTACGACATCACCAGCTCGAGATCCAGAAACCAGCTTTGCGCCCGGTGATCCCGGGCCTTAATGACCTCGGCGGCCCGCTCGCTGAATGTGACCGGCGACAGGCCGGGTACGCACGACAGACATTTCTGCGTGCCCGAGTAAACCGCATCGGCGCCCCAGCCATCGATATCAACCTCAATACCGCCCAGCGAGGTCACGGTATCGACAATGGTCAGGCAGTCGTGGCTACTCGCCAGCTCGCACAGGGAGGCGGCATCGGAGCGGGCACCCGTGGACGTTTCCGCGTGCACGAACGCCAGCACCTTGGCAGCGGGATTCGCCTTTAGTGCATCCTCAACCTTTTGCGGATCGACGGCAGTCCCCCATTCATCTTTGACCATTACCGCTGTGCCGCCGCAGCGCTCAACGTTTTCCTGCATGCGCCCGCCAAACACGCCATTTTGTGCGATTACCACGGTGTCGCCGGGTGACACCAGATTCACGAAGCAGGTCTCCATACCCGCCGACCCTGGAGCTGACACTGGCAGCGTAAGCGCGTTTTTGGTTTGAAACGCAAATTGCAGCAGCGACTTGATCTCATCCATCAGGCCAACAAAAACCGGATCCAGGTGCCCGATAGTGGGCCGGGACAAGGCCTCAAGAATGCGTGGATTGACGTCGGAGGGTCCGGGGCCCATCAACGTGCGGACGGGCGGATGAAACGATGCGGGCATGAACGGTAGTGTCCTTGATTGGGCGTTGCTGTGATTGTTTGAACAACAAGTTTACACCGACTACGCGGAGTGGCCACGAGACTTCCAGCGATTCGGACCTGAGGGCCAAGCTTGCCGGGCGTGCTAAGCTTCCGGCCGTCTTACACACGCAAAGCAAGTTCACGATAGACCCATGCGTGTTGCGCACCTTAACCTTGCCAAGGGCTATCGCGGCGGCGAAAGGCAAACCGAACTGCTGGTACGCGCGCTATTGGACCGGCGCGAGGTAACGAACGAGCCCATCGAGCAGGTGCTGATTTCTCCGCACCAGAGCATTTTGTCGGCGAGACTGGCTGGCCTGGACATAGAGCACCGTGGCTGCGCGCGGGACTTGTTGTCTGCTTACCGCGCTATCGCTTCAACTAAACGGCTAAGCGTAGTGCACGCTCACGAAGGACGCGGAATCTACGCTGCCTGGGCTCATTCGCTGATGCATGCCGTTCCCTATGTGGCTACGCGGCGCGTAGATCGGCAGCTTGATGATCGCTGGATCACGCGCCGCGTATATCGGCAGGCAGCCTGCGTGGCAGCGGTCTCGGATGCCGTCGCGCAGGGACTGAATCAATACGACAGTGAAATGTCGGTGGCAACGGTCAAGGACTCGCACAGCAACTTCACGCCGGACGTAAGCCGCGCAGCTGAGATTAGAAGACGATTCTCAGACAAGTGGCTAGTAGGTAACGTCGCCGCGCTCGATAATCGGCATAAGGGCCAGGACAACGTGATTGCCGTTGCCCGCGAGCTTGAGAAATCTCATCCGCAGCTCCACTTTTTGCTGATTGGCGGTGGCAAAGACGAAGACATGTTGCGTGGCCTGGCTAAGGATCTAGGCAATCTAAGTTTTACCGGATTCGTGGATAACGTCGGGGATTACCTGGCGGCGCTGGATCTGTTCATCCTGCCGTCCAGGTTCGAGGGACTGGGCAGCATACTCTTGGACGCCATGGCGGCCAGCCTGCCCATCGTTGCCAGCCGCACCGGTGGCGTGCCTGAAATAGTGCGCGACGAACACAATGGACTGTTGATTGGAGCGGATGACCCGGAGGGATTGCGGCGTGCGATCGAGCGACTGGCTGCAGACCCAGAGTTGTGCGCGACCTATGGAAGGAACGGCCAGGCGATGGCGGGAGACTACTCGCCAGCAACCATGGCGGGCGCCTACCTTTCTAAGTACGCGCAGTTGGCGTAAGCGGGAAGCGGCGCGGAGAAGGAAACGCAAGGGGGGCGTCACCGTTCTCCGCGCCATCGGGGGCCACCATAGATTAGAGCTCAGCGGGGTCCGTATCCTTAATCCGCTGCCACTGCCGGTCGCCGGCGGCTATCTTTGCGGCAGTATCTTCGAGCCAACGGTCCTGCACAGCCGCGTCGAGGTTCAGATAGGTCTTGCCGTCAACGATTCGCCAGACTTCCGGATCGCCGATGAACTTCTTGCCAGCCGATACGCCGAAGGCGCAGTAGCCGCCGTAGGCAGGCACGTACTTCTCCGGATCGGCTGCAAATAGATCAAGGTTTTCCTGGTCGTGGAATTGATAGGTAGCCCCATCATGCACGGCCGTGAAGTGACCGCTGCCGCGAATGGGTCGTTTGTCGGTGTGATAAGACACCACGTCATAGCCCTGCACCGCCGGCAGGCTGTTGGCGTAGTTTCGATCGGCGAGGGCCGCGCCCATGTAAGTAAGCATCAGTGCGAGGCTGGCCAGCATTGTCGATTTCCTGATCATCTCCCTGGGTCTCCTGTGTTGGGACTAAACGGAAGTAAACCGTTCTGTTTACTTCTGGAGGAGAAAGTATACCGATCGGTTTACTTTGTCAAGGGAATTTTTGGCCATATTTTTGAGGTTTCTGCTAGCCTTGCCGATATCAGACAGATTTTCCGCTCCTTTTAGTTACCTATCGGTTACCTTCGAGCTCGAGTCTCAAATGTCCCAAAAGCGCCAAAATCTGGTGGATACCGCCATCGAGCTATTCGCGCGCGATGGCTTTCACGGCACGGGGATCGATCGCATCGCCCAGGAGGCTGGCGTCTCCAAGAAGACGATGTATCAACACTTCCGATCAAAGGAGGAACTCATTCTCGCCGCGTTGAAACACCAGGATGGCCTGGGCCGCAACCAGTTCATGAAGTCCGTGAATGACAGCGGGGCCTCGCCGACGGATAGATTGCTCGCGATCTTTGACTTCGCGCATGAATGGTTCAGGAGCAACAGTTTCTTTGGGTGCATATTTATTAACGCAGTGGGCGAGTACTCGGCACCCGGTACCGCCATTCGTAAGGCGTGTCAGAGCTACAAGGAGCAGGTCACATCGTTTATCGAGGAACTGGCGAACGAGGCTGATCTGGAAAATCCGGCGAAAGTTGCAACCTCGCTGTCGCTATTGCTTGAAGGTGCTATCGTCACGGCCCAGGTGTCTGGCGATCCGGACAGTGCCACTACAGCCCGGGCCGTTGCACAACTGATTATCGACGATGCCCGGAGACCCCGAAGCGTCGAGGCTTAGATTGCCTGTTGCCGGACCGTCTGTTGCCGGCGATGCTGACAACCGCTAACTTTCTGCTTCGGCCGGGACCTGATTCTCGAGCATGTACACGTAATGACAGATCACCCCAATAGCGATTTAGACGACAAGTGGCGCAGTATCGGTCTGCAACGTGACTACTCGGCGCTCGACCTGAGTGGTATCGAGACCGACATACAGGGCTGGAGCGTTGAGCACCCGATGTTTGCCAACGTGATCAAGCAGTTCGCGCCGCGGACGATCATCGAAGTCGGCACGTGGAAAGGTGCGTCGCTGCAGCATATGTCCCAGCTGGCGGTGCAAGCCGGCCTGGACACCAAATTTATCTGTGTTGATACCTGGCTGGGCTCGAACGCCGGTCTGTGGACGGACGACCAGTACCGCTCATCGCTGATGCTGGTGGGCGACTATCCGTCGATGTGGAAGCAGTTCATCCACAACATTCAAGCGATGGAGATTGCTGATCGAGTTTACCCGTTACCCATGACTTCATCCGCTGCCGCCTACCTGCTGCGGGACCTGGATGTTACTGCCGATGCGGTCTACATCGATGCCGGCCACGAGGAAGCAGAGGTGATGATTGATCTGGAACTCTACTGGCAGCGCGTCAATCCAGGCGGTGTGATGTTTGGTGATGACTACCTCCCTGCATGGCCGGGAGTTGTCGCCGCCGTGAACAAGTTTGCTGCGCGAATAGGGATACCGGTGTGGACCTCACCGACTAAGTTTCTGTTCGCCAAACCGCCTGAATAGTTTTCAACAGCGCGTGGCTAAGCGCCAGTCACACCAGCTTGTTCCAGTTGTCCGCGGACTCTTTTGACAGCGTATCCGCGTAGTATCCCTGCATGGGAACCGCGAACTCAGTCTCTTCTGCGTTCTTCTTAAGAACCACATAAAGCAGCGAGTTTGGCCCAATCTCACCCTTTTGCAGCATAGCCGGTATGGCCTCACGGTTAGGCACATGGAGCATTTTCGGCGGCCTCAGCTCACCGTAAACCGTCAGCATGACGGCGTATCGATTAGCCGCTGCAAGATCCCAGTAGAACGTCGGGTGAAAATTGAAAAAACCGTGATCTATCCAGCCGGTGAAGGGCATCACATGAATCATCAGACCATTGGGCAGGGTGTGCTCGTGTATGGTCTTGAACAGCTGCGCCACATTGAATACGTGCTCCGCCGTGCCAAGATTAGACACCACATCAAACTGGCTACCTAGATCGACGGGCTGATTCAGATCAAGCTTGTGCGCCTGCTCGTCTCCCCCCAGATCAATGGCCGTCATTGAGGCCGGCTGCAGGAAGGTCTCCCAGAACATCTTCGCGAGCGCGAACATATGCTTGGGCGGACCGTCGTCAGAAATGTCCCGCAGCTTGCTGGCCAGCGCCTCTCGTCGGTGGCCTGGCGCAAACTCCGCGATATCTTCGGCAAGCTGATTCAGCTCAACGTTGCCAAACCAGTTAGCCTGGCCAATCTCCAGGAGATTGCCACCGACCGGCAACGCGCCCTGAACGCGCAGCGAACGAATCATGGAGTACTCAACGATACCGATGGCCATAGGTTGACTCTGCGCTACCTTGGTACGATCAGCTTGTTATCGTTCTCAATATAGCGGCGATAACTTTCAGCGACGGCATAGCTGTTGGCCTCGAGCCATGCCTGAAAAGCACTCTGGTTCTGCGTGTCCACTTCTATGAACATCGTTGGCCGGCACCGGTCAATTAGCTGCTGCATGCCTCGGAGCACCTCAATCTCCATACCTTCAACGTCAATCTTGATGAAGTCGTAATGTTCCTGCCCCAGCAGCTGATCACCCGTCGTCAACTTCAGATCACCATCACTACTCTCAACTAACCGAGAACCACCGAGATTGTTTTGCGGAACGGAAGCGTTTGCGGTGGTTACGCGATCGGACAAACCGACCCCAAGGTATGAAGTATCGACCTGCTCCAGAAGGTCATTCAGCCGCAAGTTCAGCAACAGCAGGATTCTCGCTGCGGGGGTCGGTTCAATTGCTGTGAGCTCGCGCACGCCCAGGCACTTGCAGAGGTAGATGACGTGATTGCCGACGTTTGCACCAATATCCAGGCATCTTGACTCCGCGTTAACGAAGCGGCTGATCATCGCCAGTTCTTCAGGCTCGTAGAATCTCCCCTCAAGATGCTCTTTTTGAATGACGTCGTTCTGGTTGTGAACGAAGAACCGAATCTCATGATCGGCAATCCTGGCCTCCACGACGATCCCGGGAGCACGGTAGTTCACATTTGACAGAGCTTGGTTCAAGGTAATTATTGAGTTGCTGCGACTGAACAATAGTAGGATGCTGCCGGTCAACGCCGCAATCAAGCCGGATCCAAGATTCGTCGAATATGCAACCTCACCCCGCGATAGTCTCTACGGTAAGAGACGCCGGCCCAGTCCTTGACAGCTTCGTGGCCTACCACCTGGGCATTGGCTTCGAGCGCATCTACCTGTTCTTCGACGACCCAGACGATCCCTCGTTAGACAGGTTCGCCAAGCATGATCGGGTAACAGCGGTAGCGTGCGATGCCGAGGTCCGCGCCGCCTGGCAGCGAATGACGCGCTACGACGAACTGACTGCGCATATCAAGTCAGAAGTGATGGCCAGACAAATCCTCAACTGTGAGCTTGCGATCAACAAATCTCGCCAGGACGGCATCGACTGGATCATGCATATCGATAGCGACGAGTTGTTCTTGTCTCGAACTCACGTTGATGTAAGAGAGTTGTTTGATCAACTGTCTGCCAGCAATGTCACGGAAGCCATTTTTCAGAACTTTGAGGCCGTTCCTGAGGCAACCGAGATCCGCGACTACTTTCGCGAAGTGACACTATTCAAGACAAACCCGATGATTCAGGGAAAACCGAGGTTCAGTCCGTCTGCACTTGCGGCGATCGAGTCCAACGGCGTCAGGAGACCTGAAGATTGGTTCTGTTTGTATAGCAATGGTAAGTCGGCTGCCCGAGTTGACGAGCGCTTGCTGCCCGTCGGCGTGCATCGGTTCGGCCGATTCGTCAATTCCAATGAGGTGCCCAGCCGATCTGCAGAATTCGCGGATGGCAACCTGATCCTGCACTACCCCAACTGCGGGTACGAAAATTTTGTGACCAAGTACCAGACGCTGGGCGCCTTTGCGGACAAGTGGTTCGACAGGGATGACATCCTGCCTTTCCATCGCGAGGCCAGGGATGTCGTAGCCAGGGGCGACGCAGCGGAGAAACGGCAGTTTTACGAGCAGCGTGTGATGCTGGCTGGCGTCCGCAACCGAAGCACCCTGATGGAACTCGGAGTCTTGGAACGCATCAGCGGTCCGGCAGAGAATCTGGCGAAGCAGGCGCCGGCAAGCTAGTAAGCTCACGCGAGCAGCGCGCGATCCTCCACAACAAAAGAATTGCCATGCCAACCGAACTGCATGAACGGCAGCAGATGCCAGCGCTCGTGATTCTCCAGCAACTCCAGCATGGCGCGCCGTTCCCCTGCGATCTGGGTCGCCGACCAGCAAAAATAGTCATCGAAGCCCAGGATCATGCCGTGCTTTAGCCGCGGCAGGAGAAAATTCAATACCGACATTGTGCTGCTATAGAGATCACAATCTATGTAGGCCAGCGCGATATTCACGGGCGCTGCATCGGCTGCAAGGTCATGCAGAGTGTCGGAGTAAAAACCGGGCACAGCCTCATAGGCTTCACGAGGAATTTGGTTCGCAGCGCAAACTTGGTGAAACTCTTCCAGAGTCATATCCAGAGCGCCCTCTTTCCAGATCGGGTGATCATCTTTATCGGACTCCGGCGCCGGCAGACCCTGAAAAGAATCATAAGCCCACAGTTTGGCGGGATGCCCGGATCGTCGAGCTTCCATGAAAGCCATATTGAAAGTGACGCCACCCCAACAACCAAACTCAGCGTAGTCTCCATCTATGCCATTGAACCGCAGCGCGCTGAACGCGTTGAAAAAGAACTGACGGCGCCAGATGCGATTCTGAAAATCGGTACTGAAAATATCGAGCTGAGCCATTGAACCTAGATCCTATACACGCGATTTGTTCGCCTTCGCAGCAGCCCGATGCCCTACCGCCAATCCGGACCGGTAATCCAGGACACCAGGGAGTAGCGGCGCCCGCGGGTAACCGGCGTTACACGATGTGTCAAAAAGCTGGGGAACACGACCGGCACGCCTGGCGACTGCTGAGCCGGCACACCCTTGCCTTGAATCATGAACTGCAACTCGCCACCGTCGTAGTCATCCGACTCGCTAAGCGGAATGGAGAGACTAATCTTGCGTTCCAGGTGATAGATCGTGCTGTCTTCGTGCCAGGTGTAAAAGCCCTGATCGGACTCATCGTAGATCGCGAGCTGAATGCCTTCCTCGATGCCCGTCAGGTTGAAGCGGTACATCTTGTTGATTTCGCTCGTAAGCGCCCAGACCCGATCGTATAGCCACTGGAATTTATCCGGGAGCACGAAGTGAATATCCGTGCGTCGAATCTCGGACTGATCGCCCATGCCGGCGACTAGTGCCGTGTCTGAGCTGGCTGAGACAACCGCCTTCAGGCTGACGATCTCCTCGTCACTGATCATGCGTTGGCCGACGACGATAAAATTGCCACGGAGCTGTTCGATACGTCTCTGCTTGAACTCCTGTGCCTTCTTGCCGGGCCGCGGCGTAATGGGCGCGTGTTTGTTCTTCATGAATGTCTACGGACATACGCCAATTTTGACAAGTCGACAACATAGCATGGAAGAGGGAACCGGCGTTGGACCCGCTCACTAACTAGACCCGTTGCAGACGAGACCTAAAGCCGGTTAGTCGCGCTCTCACTTGAGCACAAAATCCCTCGCGAGATAGATCAGGTGGCCACTACCGAGCATCGGCAGGAAAACAAGCACGCAGGAGAGAAACCAGTCAGTGCCATCATCCCACGGCAGCCCCTGGGTCGACATGATGATCGTCGGTGCCATACCGATGGCAACACCGAATAGCAGCCAGCTACCCCGCACTATGCGCAGCGGTGGAATCAGCACCTGCAGCAGCACGACAAACAATGTCACCAGGCCGACGAATCCGCAGAGCACATAGATTGCAGGAACTACCGGTACATCCGCCCACGGCATCTCTCTAGACGGGAATACAAAGAAGCCGACCGCGATCCAGCCCAGAATCCAATACATGTAGAGCGGCGCGAAACAAACCAAGATCTCTAGCAGTAAACCCAGCCGCCAAAGACCGCCCCACAAGAAACCCCGCGAGCTTGCCATGCCTGAGCATGCTAATCGCTTGGCACGCCGAACAAGGGCGTAGCGGCATGCCGCAGCGCCAGCGGTTGACCATAGGTGTTGCGCCACCACCTGACTGCGACCTTGTCCAGGGTCTTGAAGGCATCGGGACCGAAATGGTCGTTGCCGCAACCAAGGATAAAGTGCACGGCCCGAGACGGAATGGGCAACGTCCAAACAGGAATCCTGCCAACGGGCGTGTTCAGATCCTGCGCAATGTTCACACCTATCCCATGTGTAAAGATGCTCAGGCCCTCTTGATCCTGCTCAATGGAGCGCGTAATCGTGCCGGGGAACACAGTGTGGTTTGCCAGCGTCCGGTTGCGAATCGCCAGGGTATTGGGTGGTAACGGCTGTCCCGTCAGCGCGCCCTGGATCTGGGTAATGTCGCCGAAGAACGTCGTGTAGGCCTCCGGATCCTGCCGAGCCCAGAAAGCGAAAGCGACATAGACCGCCCGCGGCGTGCGCCCATCAAATTGCAGGAAACTCTGCGGCTGCAGGCGCTCGGCCGGGTAGGAAAATGTGCGCAACACAATATCCGCGACGGCCGTCGTACAACCGTGCTCACCAGTTCGGCATAGCCGGGTCCTGGTGTCGTAGTGATGAAACGTCCGGTCTGACCGATCGAACTCATCATCACCGGGATAATCCGGATGATCGGTGTTGTTATCGCGCAGCGCAGGAAGCGCGTGGCAGCTCACCAGCAGATCGATTTCCTGGTCAGCGACCGGATCATCTTCGAACCTGCCCAGCACGCGCTCGAGAATCTCAGCAAGCCGCGTGTTCATCGTCTGCACTTCGCCGTCGTGGCCGCGCTCGCTCAAGTCGGGCAGATCGCCTGCAACAAGCTGTATTGCCTCAGCGAGCGCCATGGCATCCGGGCTAAAGATTGAGTAATCCGATTCGATCGTTACCGTGCCGGGCGGATACGAGTAGGCGTGCAGCGGATACTGGCAGATGTCGGTCAGCCGGATCCCGATAGGCCGGCCGAAGTCATCGTAGAGCTGCACGTAGCGGTAGCAGTTGCCCAGCGGTGGTGCTGCGGAGATCACACAGACTTGCGACCCAACGGTAAGTTCGCAGATCGACAGCAACTGGCTAATCGCCAGAAAGTCAGTGGCGTCGGACACAAAGCCCTGCCATGTGGCTTGCCCGGAAGGCGTGGCGCTGACAACTGGCAAAGCGTTGTCGTCGAAGTAGTTCTGATCAAGCAGCCACGCCTGTGCCTCGCGAAAGAACTGATCGACGGCCTCAGTGCGCCCGGTGACATGCACCGGCGGCTGATTGGGGCGTGAATCGGCAAACACAAGCTGGTCAGGCAGGCCTGGCAGATAGGTGCCGACGTTGCGGAGATGCAAATCCGAATGCTTGTCAAAGTCCACATCGGCCCAGCGTGGATCGAGGTCCGCCACCTGCCAGCCGGTTAGATCGCGCCCAGGGTCAAGCGCGTGCAACACCATCCCACCCTCTGCCAAAGGACGCTGGAGGAGAACGAAGCTGGCGACGTCTCCACGAATGGGCAAAGGCGCCCGGATACTCCCGACTGACAACACCGCGAATGACTCCGGTCGCAGCACTACGATGTCCTTGAGTGCGTCGCCGTCGTAATCGCCGATTCTGAACTGGTAGAGCCCATCAAAGCCCGCGGCCGCGGCCGGGCTCGTTGACCCTGTCAATAAGGACCACATGAGGATTGGCCACAGCAGCAACGCAAGCCACGACCCGAAGATTGTGTGCGAGATCTTCATAGCGCTCGCTTACTCCAGGATTTCTACGCCCGTCATGCGTGGCTTGCTGACGAAGTACTGCGGGTAAACCTCCACTTCAGCGCATTCCTGCACGCTGACCCACACCTTGACGTCGGCGTCAGTTGCCTGGGCCAGCAACATCATCGCCATAAGCTGGTCAAAGCTGGGGTCGTCGGCCGGCAGAACGACGCTGCTGGCCATCAGTTCATTGAAGTTGCCGTAGCTGCCGAAATCGTTTTCGCAGCTCAACAGATCGGGAAAGACCTGCGTTTCACTCGGCGCGATCAGCTCCACACCACCTGGCAGTACGCGCAACGCGCCGATAGGCCCGGTTTGATTCGATGGGGTTCCGCTTGCGTGTGCGTTCCACGCAGCGGCGAGTCCTACCAACGCCAGTAGCAAGATCCTTAATCTGCTCATCGCACTCTCCACGCGCTAATTTGCAAACCCTGAGCGTGATCATCGAGAGCAACGGGCAATGTCTCCAGCAAGCTTTCTTGCCGGCATCAGGAAAAAAAGCGCGAGACAGGATTAGTCTGTGAAGCGCGGACTTTTGTAAGCCAGGCACCGGCCCGAATCGCCGCCTGGATACCGCCGCGGATGCAGTGCCTTGGCCATTATCTCCAGACCGTCGATCAGACGAGGTCCGGGCGAGCTGAAGTACGCGTTGCCATCGGCAAGATACACGCGGCCATTGACGACCGCCGGCAATGATTGCCAGTCGCGACGTTGTGATACCTCATCAAGATCGGCCCGGGCACGATCGATATCGAAGCCGCAGCAGGCGATGAAGATGACCTCCGGCTGCGCGTTCAAGATTTGCTCCCACGACAACGTCGTGGATGCCTCGCCCCGATTCCCGAGCAGATCAATCCCGCCAGCCAGTTCTACCAGCTCCGGATTCCAGTGCCCCCCGCAGAACGGTGGCAGCAGCCATTCAAGAAACAATGTTCGCGGACGTTCGTCGCTGGCGATTCCTTCAGAAACCCTGGCCACAGCATCGCGCCGGTCGGTAAGGCTTGCCATCAGCGATCGGACCGGTGCCGCGTAACCCAGAGCCTCGGCCACTCGCTGTATGTCAGTGAACACGTCGTTCAGCGTATGCGGCTCAAGGTCAATCAGCGTCGGCTTCGAAGGCAACTCATGCAGCGCTGCCAACACATCACCAGTGGACACGGCGCAAACATCACACAGCGCCTGCGCAACGATCACATCCGGCCGCGCCGCACTTAGCGCCGTCAGGTCAAGATCATATAGCGCTGCGTGACCAGTCAGGTGATCCCGCACATAGGCATCGATGGTACGGCTGTCCTTCTCGTAAGGAACATGTGTGGACGTCATCCGCGGCAGCCGCCGCACCGAGGCCGGGTAGTTGCAGCCATGCGATACGCCGACGAGCTGCTGCTCACCCCCCAGCGCGCACACGATCTCCGTGGCGCTGGGCAGCAGCGTCACGATTCTCAACTGACTGCCGGCTCCCGCCGCTCCACGTCACCAAGCAGACGATGCAGGCCGAACAGAATTGTGGCGTATACACCATCGACGAGCATGGCCTTCGCAAGCAGGGGCAATCCATTCACATAACACTCAATGAGCCCGGCAACGGTCCGTGGATACATGCCGACCCACCAGATGGAGAAATTCGACACCAGGAAAAATACCACCGCGCCGATAGCCACGGCTGCGCTTAGACGGCGCGGACTTCGACTGACCCGAAGTAGCCAGCGACCGACGAGCGCACTCAAGCCAAAACCTGCGTAAACGAAAACCATCACCCAGGGCTCGTAGAACCCGAACAGGAGGTGCCCGGCGAGCAGTATCAGGATCGGCAGCGCCACAACATATCTCTTGGGTGCGTAAGCACCTGAGTAGAGTGCGGCGGCGGCGACCGGCGAAACACCGAAAGGATGAGGTGCGAGATGCGCAACGGTGGCCAGCGCAACAAGCAGTTTGTTCATCGGTACAGCCTATTGGCCAAAGTTGACCCGAACACCGGCAAAGCCGCCGCGGCCGGGTGTAGCGAACCCAAGGACCTCTTCATAGTCTTCGTCCAGCAGATTGGTACCCCGCGCGAACAGCTCGATTTGATCCGTAAGCTGAAACTGCACGGACAGATCAACCAGCCAGTAGTCGCCAAGCCGCACGATTTCAGATGGGTCCGGGAAAGGGGGGAAGAAGGTGTCGCGGCGCTCGCCGCTATAGTCTGCATTCAGCGATGCGGTCAGCCGGTCACCTGGCGTAGAGACATCCACTGACAGTCCCCCGGCATGCTGTGGCCTGCGCAGCTCTCGCACTTCCTCGCCAGTTTCCAGCGGCTCGGTTGAATCGACGTAGCTGTAGTAGGCACCGACATTGATTGATGCTGTGGCTGCCCACTGCAAAGCGACCTCGATGCCGCTGCGATCACTCTCACCATCAAGATTCACGGCTGTTGCAACTGGGCCGGAAGTATCGAAACCGTCGATCTCATCCTTAAGCTCTTCGATGAACAAGGTGGCTTGAAGCTGCAGATCTCCGTCAAGCAGCCCCTGGTCGATGCCCAACTCTGCGCTAACTGAGCTCTCCGGCTTCAAACCCGGATTGCCGACGAACTGGTTGGGGAAAAACCCAAAGCGTTCGGTAAATGAAGGGTTCTTCTGCCCGGTCCCGACACTGCCGCGTAGCTTGGTCGCGTCCGCAAGCTGGTACGCGGCAGACAAGCGGCCGTTCAGCACATCGCCGAAATCGCTGTTGTCATCAAAGCGAACGCCCAGGATCCACGTCAGACGGTCGATCGCACGGCCCTGATATTCAGCCACCAGGCTGGTGACCTCGATCTCCTGATCCTGGTTCGGGTCGAACCCAAAGGCCGCCTCGCCGCGTTGCCGATACTCCGTGTTCTCTCGCTCAAGCGCGATAGCCATAAGGTCACTGCCGATCTCGATATCAGCCTGGTAGGCAAGCGTTACCCGCTCGGCGGCAGTGAAGCTATCCACTGAACCGTCTATCACGTCGCTGTTCTTGGAGTTGTAGAACTGCAGGCGCGCCTGCTGACTCAGGCGGCTCTCAGGTGAACCCCAGGCCAGGCCAGCACGACCGGACAGGGAGTCGGAGACGTTCTCGCGATTGGTCGTATCCTCAGGCAAGCCAGTCACGAAGAAATCAATGTCCTCCACATCCGATTGCGCGTCTGTTGCCCGAATACCAAAGTCGAGGGTCACATCGCCCTGGGCATCGAAGCGGCCGCCGACGTTAAAAGTTCGCAGACGCAGACCGTCATCCTCATCCCCAACGCGGGCGATGTTGTTGCCGTCGGTTCCAAGGTAGTCAAAACTGCTGTTGAGCGACCAGCCGTCGCCGGCGGTGCCTGCATAGAGGCCACCGTTGTTGGTGCTGAAAGAACCGCTTTCAAGATAGCCGCTGGCGCTGCTGCCTTGCTTCTGCTGTTTGGTAATCACGTTGACTACCGCAGCCATCGCCTCGCTGCCCCACAATGCGCTCTGCGCGCCACGCACGATTTCTACCCGGTCGATTCCGGCAGTGCTCAGGTATTCCCAGCGAAACTCATCGCTGGTTGCGGGATCTGTAACCCGCACTCCATCCACCAGAACAATGACGTGATTGGCCTCGGATCCTCGCACCCTCACCTGGGTTTGCGAGCCCACTACGCCCGTGCGGCTCACGGCAAAGCCCGGCACCGATCGCAACACATCAGTCACCAGCCGGGCCTCGCGACGCTCAAACTCCTCGCCGGGAATAACCGTGTAGGCACTGCCTAGCTCACTTCGAGCTAACGGCGATAGAGATCCAGAAACGAAGGTTTCGTCCATCGGACCGGGGTCATCAGCCGACTGCGCGGCCTGAAAAACGAATGCTGAGAGCCCCAACAGGGCAAACTGACTGGCGATATTCATTGTTATCTCCCACAGGCGTCCCCGGACCTGCGTTGTAGCCGGCCGGAAGAGCACAGGGAGAACTTGAACAAGCCCTCCGGACGCCCGCCGCGACCGAACAGTGAGTGGTCTTACGGGCCGGTATCCGGACTCATGAGGAGCGCTCTTGCGCTTGACGCCAGTCGCCTTCCCACGCTTGTCGCGCAGTGGCCTTATGACCAGCTAACTCATTTACCGTTGCGGGGGCAGTGACGGGATTGCCTATCCTTCGGCTCACCGTCTTCCCGTTAAATACGCCGCGAGAACGGTGTATTCACCCGAAGAGTTACCGCGCGGACATTAACGCAGCTATCCCGGCTATGCAAAAACTTGCTGGGATTAACTCCGAACCCACGCCGGCACAACGGGCCGCGCCTCGTGAGACTAAAGACCCAGCTCCGCCCACGGCCCTGTAATCGCAAACGTCACTCCGGGCTTCTGGATGTTGGCAAACAGCCAGTTACCGTCGGGCGAGAAACACGCACCCGCCCACTCCTTGTTACGGTAATCACCCTTCGGCAGGCCTTGCTCACCGTTAAGCCGCAGGTTGTTATCGGCGAAATGAACCAGCTCGCCAGCGCGATTCAGCGCCTTGATTCGCTGCACGCGCCGCGGCCGGTCTTCGCAAATGAGCAGGCCGCCGCCGGGCGTCTTGGCGATGTTGTCGGGGTGATCGAGAACATTCTTATCGCGTGATTCGAACAGTAGCTGCAGCCGCTCCGCTGCAGGTTCATAGACGAATATCTGCCCGCGCCTGGCGTTGCCCCCGGTGGTGTCGGAAAAATACAGGCGGCCGTTCTCGAACCAGCAGCCCTCGGGCCGCCGGAACGTAGCACCACCGGCTCGCTTGCCCTGAGTGAACACGGCCGCACTATCTAGAGTGCCCGGATTGTGGCCTGCGTCGGGATCTTCAATATCAACCCAACCGACATCGAACCAGACACCTTCAGTAACGCCGCGGCGCAAATCCGGTTGCGCCGGCACTGCCAGCATCTGCAAGCGGCCTGCCTCCAGGCTGCCGCGCTGATCAGGAACAAACCGATAGACGCCTGAGACCGGCTGATTGTCTTCGGTCAGATAGACAACATTGCTCTCCGGATCGATAGCGACCGCTTCATGCCGGAAGCGGCCAAGCGCAGGCAGCGGCCGGGCGTTGCTGACCCCATCTCCAGGTACGTCGAATACATACCCGTGCGGCCGCTCGAGATTCGCGCTGCGATTATTGAAGCGTGGACCCAAACGGCCGTCGGCGTCGATGACCGCCTCCTCGCAGGAAAGCCAGCTGCCCCAGGGCGTTGTACCGCCGGCGCAGTTTGCAAACGTACCGGCAAGACTGGGCCGGGCATCCAGCCACTCGCCCCTCTTTACATTGAAGCGGAGCGTTGTTGTACCGCCCTTGGCTCGAGGATCGTAAGTGGGCACGGGGCCCAATGGCTTTCCGGCAAACACTTCCTCGTGATTGCGCACGAGCGTGACAAGATCGCCGCGCTGGCCAACGCAGCCCATGCCATCGTGCCGCGCAGGCGTGGGCAGGCCGCCCAGCATGCGATCGCCGGTCCAGCCAAAACTGCGGTATCCAAAACCCTCCGGCAAGCGCAACAAGGGCAGGCCAGTCGTCTCATCCGCCACGTCAACTAGCTTGCTTTGCGCGCCGGCCAATGGCCGGGGCGCGGCCAGCGACAAGCCGGCAAGCAAAAGCCCCGCGCCCAGCAATTCCCTGCGGCCAAATGCTCTGGAGAAGTCCGTCAAGCCCGTTGCCCCGCTGCTAGTCCCGCAACACTAACCCGATTCGATGACAGTCATTTGAAGCGTGACGGATTGCCTATGGGAGAGACGAATGTCCTGTATACAGTGGGATTTGAGCGCCTGCAGCACGGCGCCTACGCTGCCCCGCCTGCGGATCACGGCGAGCAGCTCTCGCGATATGCAAACTATCAAGTGGATTCTGGGTTCGTTCGCGTTGGTTGCCGTTCTGGGTGGCGGCGCGCTCGCGGCCTTGCTGGGCGGCTGGTTTACGCCGAAGCATTCTCTGCCCGAGTTGGCTGAGTTTCTGGCCCCGCATATAAAAGTATGGGTGCCCGGCGACTACGGGCCGTATCCGGTGATGGTGTATGTATCCGGCTGCGGCGGCCTGTATGGGCCCGACGGGAACATGCGCGCGCAGCCGATCGCATATCGCGATATTGCCCTGGATCACGGATACGCCGTCGTCGTGGTCGATAGTCACAAGGCGCGGGGTCATGATCATTGGAGTTCAGTAGCCCGCATCTGCACCGGCTATGAGCTGCGCGCGGCCGAACGGGCAGGCGACATTTTCGCCGCCCTGAAACACGTTGAGTCGGACAGCCGCCTGGATCTGTCCGATGTGGTGCTGGCGGGCTGGAGCCATGGAGGCTGGACCATCATGGAGGCCATGACCTTCGATCTGGAAGACTCGTGGCCGCACAACCTTGAACCAACGCCGGTCGACGAGCCCGCCCAGATCAGCGGGCTGTTTCTTGTGTATCCGTACTGCGGCTTCCCGTCGCGGACCGGGAACCATCCGTGGAATCGGTCACCCCAGGTTATGGCCCTGCTGGTCGAAGACGATGCGCTCGCGCCGGAGCAGGACTGCATGGCTGCATTCAAAACGCTTGAGGCCAGTGGCGTAGGCGTGGCAGCGGCGCACTTCAGCGGCGTCACGCACGCATTCGACGAGGAAGACCTGGAGCCTGAAAAAAACCGCCTGCAGTACGACGAGCGGGCAACAATTGCGGCGCACAGCTTTTTACGCCTGTTTCTGGAAGGCCTGCAGGCCTATTGACAGCGGTGGCGGCCCGCCGGAAGACTGGCGGCCATAGACCAATGTCAAACGACCCGACAGACATCATCAGCAGTTTCGGCCATCGGCTTGAGAACCGATTGGTGCAAGCGCTCGATGCCAGGCCGTTGCCCGAGTTTGACGCGCTACTCGATCTTCACAACCTCGCGGGTAAGAGCACTGGATACGCGAAGGTGTTCAACGCGCCGCGCATCGAGAAGGCCAGTAGTCTGTCGATTAACCTTGCGCCCGGCGTACGCTACTTCAACTTTCACGTGATTCCCGACGCCGGCTTCGATGTCCCCCGCTTCTCGTTCGAGGGCATGCTGAGTCCCGGCGGCAGCCAGGTATCTATGGACCTCTATCCGGACCGGGACCTCGTGTCGAACCTGGATGACATCCTGGAACAATACGCCAGCGTAGCGGGAGTCTATGAACAAGCGCGGCAAGACGAGCGTTTTCTGCTGCAGCCTTCTCGTCTGATGCACATGCGCGCCATGGCTTCACCGGTGTTCCTGCTGGTGTTTGGGGTTGAACCTGCATCGCTCGGCGCCATTGAGCATTACGGCGAGCAGTACTTCGATGCCTGGCTAGAACTGCACTCGCAGGGCAACACATTGTCGAGTGGGGAAACCAAAGAGCGGCGGGCGATTCGCCAGCGGCTTAAGGAAGCTATCGTCAGACTGGATCCGGACAGGCATCTCGTGGTGCAGGTCTACGGCGAGGAAACTACGCGGCTGATCGAGGCGGCCACGCTGTGATGCATCGATGGGCGCGGCCATTCATACGGGTGCAAGCGGGCAGAGCCTGCGCGCGAATTCACCCAAACCTGTCATGCCGTATTGCGGCATAACGGCCCTCCCAAACCTGGTTTTTTGTGCGATGCGATGGGAAGAATCATTGCGCTTGATCATTCGCAGTGCTCCAATCCAGCCTTCAATACTCTATAAATCAATTACTTATTATATTCCTGCCTTGTTAACTTTCTCTTGCGCTGCACAACCAATAGTGTATACTGTGCGCTGCACAACAACCTCCACAGACCTTCCAGCGACAGGAGCATGAATCGATGGAAAACCTGAACAAACAGTTTGAAAAGATCACGGCCATTCAGGCCGAGGCCTTTGAGCCGGTCCGCGCGTTCGGCGGCATTGCTGCCGATACTTTCGAGCGGGTCGCCCGTCAGAACTACGCTGTCATCGGCGATTATGTTGAATTCGCCGTCGGCCAGGCCAAATTGACGACCGAAGCAAAAGACCCAACCGACTACATGGGCAAGCAGATCGAGGCGGTGAACGCCTTCGGCGCGCAGCTCATGGAGCGTGTAAACCAGTACATGACCATTGCCCAGACGGCGCAGAATCAGGTGCAGGAGACTGCCCTCGATCAGACGGCTGAGAAGCAAGCGGCCTAACGCGCTTCGTCACTGTCCTCCCAATGGGCGGTACCAGCCGGTACCGCCCTTTTTTGTGCCGCAGGCAAGCCGCTCAACCGGGTTAGAATGCTCGCAATGCCGCGCACCATAAAAAAGTACGCAAACCGCCGGCTCTATGACACCGAAGCCAGCGAACATCTCACGCTCGACGGTGTGCGCAGATTGGTGGCTGAGGGGCACGACATCGTGGTTATCGATGACACCTCAGGCGACGACATCACACGCAACGTGCTGCTGCAGATTCTTGCCGAGCAGGAACAGGGTGGGAAGCCGATTCTCAGTACGTCGATGCTGAAGCAGTTGATCCGCTTTTACGGGAATCCCATGCAGGCGTTTATGACCGAGTATCTCGACCAGGGCATGCAAACCTTTGCCAGACAGCAAAGCCTGATGGAGCAGCAGTTTCGCAAGACGCTCTCCAACACACCCATGGGCGCCATGCAGGACATGGTGAGCCAGAACATGGACACCTGGACGAAACTGCAGCAGGCTTTCATGGAATCAATGACGCCGGGCACATCCGGTCCAGGCAAGACCGGCAAGAAGTAGTTAGTTCTTGATTGGAACCGCCGCGACAAGAAGACCAGAATGAGCGATCAGGAATCACAATCCGGTCAACAGGGACATCAGCGGTCTGACCCGCTGGCCGAGTTCAACAAACTCTCAGCCGAGATGGTTGAGCTGGCACAGCAGAGTCAACAGATGTTTGCTGAGCAGTTCGGCAACGCTGGCGCTGCCGGCGTGACAGACCTTGACCCGCTCAGCATCACCAAGTCACTCGCGGCCGCCAATCAGAAACTCTGGATGGATCCTGTCCAGCTCATGCAGGCCAACCTGCGCCTCTGGCAGCAACATATGCAGCTGTGGCAGCAGGCGTCGCAACGCATGCTCCTTGGTGATGCGGCGCCGGTAGTCAAACCGGAGCGAGATGACCGGCGCTTTCGGCACGAAGACTGGGAGAAAAACCCGATCTTCGACTTCATCAAACAGTCTTATCTGATCACGTCGCAGTGGCTGGTTGACACTATGGGCGATATCCAGGGGCTCGACGACCACACCCGCCACAAAGCCACTTTCTTCACGCAGCAGTTCACCGATGCCTGCTCACCGAGCAATTTTATCTGGACCAACCCCGAAGTACTGCGCGCTACAGTGGAAAGTCAGGGACAGAACCTGGTCAAGGGTTTCGAAAACTTCCGGCGCGATCTCGAGGCGGGTGACGGCTCATTGCGCATGACGATGACCGAGCCCGGCGCCTTCGTGATCGGCGAAAACATTGCCACAACGCCCGGGAGCGTGGTCTTCCAGAATGACCTCGTCCAGCTCATTCAATACAACCCGACTACCGAAACGGTCTACAAGCGGCCTCTGGTTATCTTCCCGCCGTGGATCAACAAGTACTACATTCTCGATCTGACACGTGAGAAATCGTTTATCGCCTGGGCAATCGACCGTGGTTACACGGTGTTCGTTGCTTCCTGGGTGAACCCGGACGAGAAGCTGGCAGACAAGACCTTCGAGGACTACCTGCTCGAAGGCATCGTCGAGACCGTGGACGCTGCCAAGCGGGCCTGCGGCGCCAAGCACATCACTGCAATTGGCTATTGCATCGGCGGCACACTACTGGCCGCGGCGTTGGCGCATCTTGCCGCAAAGGGCGACAAGAGTATTAAAGCCGCGACCTTCTTTGCCGCGCAGGTGGATTTCTCTGAAGCCGGCGATCTCAAGGTGTTCGTCGATGAAGAACAGCTGGCAAACCTTGATTCGATGATGTCTGACAAGGGCTATCTCGACAGCAAGGCCATGTTTGCTACGTTCAACATGCTGCGCGCCAACGACCTGATCTGGTCTTTCTATGTAAACAACTACCTGCTCGGAAAGGACCCCATCCCGTTCGACCTGTTGTTCTGGAACGGCGATGCCACCCGCATGCCGCGCAACACGCACATGTACTACCTGCGTGAGATGTATCTGAACAACAACCTCGTCAAGCCGGGGGCCCTGAATCTGGGCGGCACGCCGATCGACCTGACCCAGGTAGACATTCCAATCTACCTGCTGGCTTCGCGCGAAGACCACATTGCGCCATATAACTCCGTGTTTAAGGCAGTCGGCAGCTACACCGGTCCGGTGCGCGCGGTGTGCGCGGGTTCCGGACATATCGCAGGCGTGATCAATCCACCGGCAAAGAACAAGTATCAGTACTGGACCAATGACGACCCGCCCTACGAGCCAGACAAGTGGCTGGCCGAGGCTGAGGAGCACCCCGGCTCATGGTGGCCGGATTGGGACACGTGGCTTAGCGAGCAGTCGGGCAAGCAAGTGCCCGCGCGGCAACCGGGCGATGGCGAGCTTGAGGTTATCGAGCCGGCGCCAGGGTCATATGTGCAGTCAACGAACTCCTGAGCCCCGGACCAGACGCCAGGGTCGCAAAGCAGCGGCTTAGACAACTCATTGGAATCAGTTCGTGCGGCCAAGATAGTCCCGTCGATCGAGCCAATGACTGAAGCCAACCCCATCAAAGTCACCCGCGTCGATCACGTGGTGCTGCGAGTCATGCAGCTCGACAAGATGATCGAGTTCTATTGCAATGTGCTCGGCTGCCGGCTTGAACGCAGCCTCGACGATATCGGTCTGGCGCAGCTACGCGCGGGTGACTCGCTTATTGATCTGCTGGACGCCACCAGCGAGTTCGGTAAATCCACTGGCGAAGCTCCAGATCATAGCGCGCACAACGTGGATCATATCTGCCTGCTCATCGAACCATGGAATGAAGACTTGATTGTGGATCATCTGGCGCAGCTCGGCGTGAACCACGATGAGATTTCATCTCGATACGGGGCAACGGGATACGGTCCCTCGATTTACCTCAAAGACCCGGAAGGCAACACCGTCGAGCTCAAGGGGCAGGCTTGACCGTCCGCTCGGCAATCCACGTGGGCCTGGCTGCAGCGCTGGTCAGTTGCGCGACGCCACCCTACCCGGCGGATGGGTTTGCTGATTTTCTGCCCGCCCCGCTGGATGCCAATTGGGAGCGCAGTCGGCCGAAGTCTGGCCGTGCCGATGAGTTGGCCTTCGGCGGCGGACTTTCGACGAGCGCAACCTATCGTGATCGGCAAGATGGTTGTCGGCTCAAGATCACCATAACCGGCGACGCGCCGATGATGCAGGGATTGTCGATGAACTTCTCCAATCCCGCGGCAGCAGGCCTGACCGGCGCTATCGTCGAGTATCTCGATGATGAGCCACTGGTGATTACCGCTGATGGCGAAATTCAGACGCTGACTCGCAACTATCTGACTCAATACACAGGGAGCTGCGACAAGGCCGCGAAACTGGCCTATGTCGCTGCCACTGATCGGTCGGCGCTGCGCGATTTCCAACTCGCGCCCACTGAACGCCGCGCAGTGCAGACTGACGACACACAAGGCAGTGTGGTCTGGGAACGCGCCTACGGCGGCCCGGCCAAGGACTGGGCTTACGCGATGACGGGCACCCACGACGGCGGTCTGTGCACCGCTGGACGTACGGCCTCGAAGGGCGCAGGGCTGGAAGACCTGTGGCTTGTCCGGCTCGACGGTGATGGCAACCGATTGTGGGACCGGACCTTTGGCGGCCAGGCAATAGATCGTGGCCGCGCCATTATTGAGTCCAGCGACCGTGGCCTGGTGGTTGCGGGCGCAACCGAATCAAGCGGCGCGGGCGAGTTTGATGCGTGGATACTGAAACTCGATGCCGCCGGAGAGCTGCTGTGGGAGCGGGTACTCGGTGGCACTGCGACGGACTGGGCCAGTGCCGTAGTGGAAACAAACGACGGCGGTTTCGCGGTTGGCGCTTACACCCAGGACACAGCCGGGGCGCCTTATGACTTCTGGGTGATCAAGCTCGATCGCTACGGGAACACACTATGGCAGCGGCGCTATGGCGGCGCGCGAACCGACTGGGTCAATGCGATTGCGGAAACGCCGGACGGAGCCCTCGTGGTTGTCGGCCACACCGAATCGAAGGGCGCAGGCAAGTCGGATCTGTGGGTGCTGAAGCTGGCTGCCGATGGCGAGCCG
>JANQPY010000041.1 GCA_028285245.1 Gammaproteobacteria bacterium
GTTCACTACATTAGCAGGGGATTCGTCGATGTCATCGTCGGCGGGGTCCAGCCGAGGTCAGCGAGTTCGTCCACCGCGTCGCAGGCTGCGCGAAGCTTAGGCACGGTGCCCGCGAGTACGGGTTCGAGGTCCCGCGCATGCACCAGACCGCCGCCGTTGAGCTCCTTGCACAAGGTTGCCATCAACGCGTGAACTTCGGTCAGATCTGAGGCGATGCTGCGCAGTATCTCGGCATCAAGATCCCAGTGTTCAGCCGTATTCTTATTCTTCATTAGCTGATCCTCCGCCCGAGAGAATACGCGGAGGCTGCACAGAGCGGCTGTGGTTGCTGACATAATCCTGTGACCTGCGTCACGCTTTGGCGACCAGGTCCGCCTGTAACCCTGATCAGTTCGAAACTTTGCGGTGACACCGCTCTTGTTGCCATGACAAATCGCTACCGCTGTTTCCGGTTATCGGCTGCCATGCCGCTCGTCATGCTCTTAACCGCGTGCACGCAGATTGACCCATTGGCCTCTGGCGACATCGCGGCGGGAGCGCGCTCCGCGGCGACCGTAAAGACGGAGCAGGTGCTAAGGCCCGGTTCCGCGGCTGCTATAGAGAAAGTGGTCCGCAACGCACCGCCGCCGCAAATCGCGGCTCCGGCCGATGCGGAGGCGGCTGAAGTGCTTGGTTGGTTGGGTATCGGCTCCGGCATGCAGGTCCTCGACTTGTATGCGGACGGAGGGCGATACACGCGCGTGGTTAGCGAACTTGTCGGTGAAACGGGGCGAGTTGTCGTTCACGACAACACGCCCTTTGTCGATTTTGCGCGGGCCTCCGCGCCCTCGATAGAGATTCCCCTTGATAACGTCCAGCGTTTGCGTTCAACCAGCGCGTCTCTGGTCCTGCCGGCCCGGGGGTTTGATGCCGCTCTGCTCTTCATGGCATACCGAGAGGTGTACTACGTGCTGGGGCCCGACGGCTGGCAACGCCTGGAAGATGAGAATCTATTGACGGCCCTTTACCGGAGCCTGCGCCCGGGTGCCGTCCTCGGCGTCATTCAACATCGTCGGGCCAGACAGACCGCTGAGTCTCCAATCGCGCCCGCCAGCAGCGTGGCTGCAAGCCGGGTGCGCGTGGACCTTACCGAGGCGGGCTTCGTGTTTGAAGACGAGCGCCGGTTTAGCGGGTCGCCGCCCGACGATGACACTCAGGCTGAGACCGGCGAGTTATCCGGGCGTCTGGTACAGCGTTATCGGCGCCCGTGGTGACGGACTGGTGAGGCTTGTTTAAACCTCAGCAGACACGAAGGCGCCGCGCGTCCGCTCGAACAGCAGCGTCAAAAACTCCGCACCGGTCTGCCACTCATCGCCACTCTGATGGCAATGCCGGGCCCGGGCAACCGCCTGAAACAAGTCACTCTCTACTTTAACGAACTGGTCCGTCAGCACGCGTTGTGGCCCGCCAAAGCGCAATCCCGTCGGTGACAGATCCAACAGCCGGCAGATCTCAGGTTCTGCCTGGGCTGCATCCCGCCAGATTCTCAGGGGTTGATCAGCCGGGATACGCTCCATCGTGCGCAGCCACGAGGCCCCGGCGGTTCCACTGCCACCGACGCGAGCCAGCGGGCTGCCACAGTGCTGACAGCGGCTGTCGCCTTCAATGGGTCCGGCATGCGCGCGGCTGCAAAACACACAGCTGTCCTTGCTGCCCAGATCAACGAAGTGGCTGCCCGTTGCCTCGGTGTGCTCGGCGGCAGGCTCGTTTGCGGCGTTTGCCTTCGCATCTTCCCGTGCCAGCTCCGCTTCAAGATCTGTGAGTGTTTCGTCGTACCGCGCCCGCTTGTCTGGATCCGTGAGAATCCCGTAGGCCTCATTAATTAGCGCCGCGGTGACGTGATCACCGCCCAGGTCAGGATGCATCTTCATCCGCTGCATCATGGTCCGGTAGCTGGATTTGATGACCTCTACGGGGGCGTCAGGCTGGACGTGCAGTATCTGATAGTACGTGCGTTGATCGTCTTCGTTCATGGCGTGGCGGATTCCGGCGCTTCCGTCAGCCTAGCGCGCACCTCACTCAAAATACGGACGCACGTCACGGTTGGACTGCTGGTAGCAGTTCACAAGCACCCACCTAAGGTTAATGCCAATGCGCGTGGCATCGGGCGCCGTCCATGCGTAGGGCAGTTGTTGAACCTCTCCATTAATACGCTCGAGCACCTCCATTACTAATGAGCTGCGGGTAAACGCGCCGATCTCATTATTGATAGGCCAGCGGACGTTGCGCAGCGTCACCCCAAGCTCGCGGTTGTCTTTGGTGGTTATCCAGGCGATGTCGCCCTGATCGTGCAGCTGCGCAATCGGATAGCGGTCGAACGGCTCGTCGCGCCCACCGGCGACGCCGGGAATATCTGCATAGCAGCTAAACAGACGGGCGCGCTGCAGCTCACTTTCGCGACCCTCTGCGTCGGTGATCCACAGGTCACCCGGGCTCAGCAACCAGCGGCCGCCACAGTCCGAAGCACCAGAGAACTGCCCGGCTTCCCGCCGCCAGCGCAGCACACAGGAACTCGAGGCTGCCCTGTCCAGTATGGTCATCGCTACGACCTCTGGATCATCGTCCAGGCTCAGACTCAGCAGTCGACTGTCTCCGGATTGCGTGTCGAGGTTCAGGTAGACGCCATCATCTCGATCGATTCTGGTGATGCGCACGGTCATCGGTTGGGCGCGCTTCGCCAGCGGCAGCTTGCGGCGCTGATCGAAGTAGACCTGATTCGAATTGCTGTAGAGCCCGGGCAGCAGTTCGGCAAGCACCTGCTGGCTCCGTGCTGCGGGAGTACTGTCCTGTCCCTGGGCCAGCAAGGGTCCTGGCACGAGGAACAGCCCGGCGATAAACACTAGACGTCGGCGCATGGCAAGGCTCCGGCAGTTGCGGTGAGTAGGTCGGGTTACTCGATCATAGCGCGGTCGGCGACCAGGTCGCAGGAGGAGTATGCTAGCCATCCAGCTCACGGCACATCCTCACGATGGCGTTACAACCCCGGAGAAACACTGCATGGCAACGCTTGGAGACTTCGCGCTAAACGGATTAAACGGTGGTGGTCCGGTCGGGCCGGAGCTTGCGGGCAAGGTGGTGCTGGTAGTCAATGTCGCCAGCCAATGCGGACTCACGCCGCAGTACTCGGGCCTGCAGCAACTGCACACGGAGCTGGCTGATAAGAATTTTTCGGTGCTCGGCTGCCCATGCAACCAATTCGGCGCGCAGGAGCCAGGCACCGAAGATGAAATCGCTCGATTCTGCGAAACCAGCTATCAGGTTAGCTTTCCAATGACCGAGAAGCTCGACGTGAACGGCGACGGTAAACATCCGCTGTATGCGTGGCTTACCGGCGACGATGGGTTTCCCGGCGACATCGAGTGGAATTTTGAGAAATTTCTCATCGGCCGCGATGGAAAAATTGCCAAACGTTATCCACCGGCAACGACGCCTGATGACAAAGGTCTGCTCCAGGACCTTGCAGAGTTGCTGTAGACCCGACCGGAGACTCATCCGTATGAAGCTAAGCCATGTCGTGGCAGTCATTGCCGTTACGTTAGGCGGATGCGCCGGGTTCCCTCCGGCAGACGAGCCGAAGCCGTTAACCAGGGGCGCGCCGCTGTTCGACAATCTGGGCTCGCATAGCTGGCCGATATCCACTAACAATGCGCTTGCGCAGCGGTACTTTGATCAAGGTATTGTGCTGGCTTACGGCTTCAATCACGCCGAGGCGGCACGCTCGTTTCGGGAAGCGGCACGCCTCGATCCGCAATGCGCCATGTGCGAGTGGGGTATTGCGCTGGCGCTGGGGCCGAATATCAACAAAGCTATGGACGATAGCGATGTGCCTGCGGCCTACGCAGCCAGCCGGCGCGCGGTGGACAAGGCGAGCTGGGCCGGCCCGGCAGAACAGGCACTGATCGCCGCGCTGGCGGCACGCTACGTTGCCGAGCCGGTCGCCGACCGGACGCCGCTGGATCAGGCCTATGCCGATGCCATGGCCACAGCCGCGGACGATTTTCCCGATGAGCTCGACCTCCAGACGCTGTATGCCGAGGCGTTGCTGGATCTGATGCCATGGGATTACTACACCGAGGAAGGTGAGCCGAAACCGGCAACCCTGCAGGTGTTCGAAACGCTGGAAGGCGTGCTGGCCCAGGCCCCTGATCACCCAGGCGCCATTCACTTTTACATTCATGCGGTTGAGGCAAGTGATACGCCGGAACGGGCCGAGCCTTACGCCGACACCTTGCGCGACCTGGTGCCGGGTGCAGGGCATCTTGTGCACATGCCCTCACATATTTATCTTCGCGTTGGCCGCTATGCCGATGCATCCCGGGCGAACGAGCTCGCCGCGGAAGCGGATGAGACCTATATCGCTCAGTGCAAGGCGCAGGGGTTTTATCCGGCCACCTACTATCCGCACAACCTGCATTTCCTCTGGTACACGGCTGCGATGGAGGGGCGCCTTAGCGCGTCGACGGAGGCGGCAGAGCGGCTGTACTCCAACTTGCCGCTGGAGGCGGTTAGTGAGTTTGTTGAAGTCGAGTACTTCGTGCCGATTCCCTGGCTGGGGCAGGCGCGCTTCGGCCAGTGGGCAGAACTTCGGCGTGCGGAACCGCCTTCGTCTGATCTGCCATATGCCAGCGCGATGTTCCACTACACCCAGGGATTGGCGCGTCTTGCAACCAATGAGCCTGGTGCGCGGGACGCTTTGGCCAGGCTGCGCGAGATACGCGACGGCGAAGCAATTCAGACGCGCGAGATTCCCTTTGTGATGGGTGCCAGCCTCGCGAGTTTGGCTGCAGACGAACTGTCCGGCCGCATTGCCTGGGCCGAGGGGGACGCCGATGCAGCCATCGGTTTCTTGCGCCAGGCTGTCGCGCGAGAAGACGCGCTGCCCTACGTGGAACCACCGTATTGGTATTACCCCACGCGCCAGCTCCTTGGCGCATTGCTGCTTGATGCGGGTCGGCCGGCAGAGGCCGAGGCGGTGTACCGGCGGGATCTCGAGTTATACCCCAGCAACGGGTGGTCGTTGTTTGGACTAAGCGTTGCGCTGGCAGCCCAGGGCATGGAAGCCGACGCGGCGGAGGCCCGGCAACGCTTCGACTCCATCTGGCAGACAGCGGACATTGCCTTGTCCGCATCCGTTGTCCGTTAGCCACCCGCTCTAGCAGTTTATTGACCATGCACCGGCGCGGCCGCTAGGGCAGAATGCCCGGCGGCTCTTGCGCTAGGCTTCCTTCTTTAAATGTCCCAAGACCTGTCCATTACCTCGGTCGAGCCGAATGTCGACCTGCTCGAACTAGATGGCCGCGAGGTTTATCTGGTCGGCACCGCTCACGTTAGCGATGCCAGTGCTGCGCTGGTCGAGCGGGTTATTCGTGAGCAACAACCAGACACGGTCTGCGTTGAACTATGCGCGTCACGGCATGCGGCGCTGACCAATCCGGAGCAGTGGCGAAACACCGATTTGTTTGCCGTCATCCGCTCCGGCCGCGCCTATGTGTTAATGGCGCAGCTTGCGCTGGCCGCGTATCAGCGGAAACTGGCCGAACAGTTCCAGGTGCGCCCCGGCGAGGAGATGCATCGGGCGATGCAGGTCGCCGGCGAGATCGGTGCCGAACTTTCTCTGGTCGATCGCGAGATTCGCACCACCCTGAAGCGCGCGTGGTCGCGAGCGGGCATCGGCGCGGTGCTGCGCATGAGCTGGGCAATGGTCATGTCTCTATTTACGCGTGAGGAAGTCAGCGCAGAGGATATCGAGAAGCTCAAAGGCAACGATGAACTCACGGTGATGCTGGAGGAGTTTTCCGGGGCCTTGCCCGGGGTTAAGCAGGCGTTAATCGATGAGCGCGACAGGTACCTGGCAGCCAAGATACACGCGGCGCCGGGAAACAAGCTGGTGGCGGTAGTCGGTGCGGGTCATGTCGCTGGTATCAAGGCACACTTCGGCATGCCCGTTAACATTGCTGAGCTCGAAACCCTGCCGCCACCGAGGCGCAGCTTGCGGCTTATCGGTTGGGGAGTTCCGCTGCTCCTGCTTGGGCTGGTCATTGGCGGGTTTGTGTTTTCCGGGCGTGAAACCGGCGAGCAGATGATTGTGGCCTGGGTGCTGGCAAACGGCATTGCAGCGGCCACCGGTACGCTGATCGCACTGGCTCATCCGCTAACGATATTGGCTGCCTTTCTTGCCGCGCCGCTGACATCCCTCAACCCGACGATCGCCGCAGGGTGGGTCTGCGGCCTGATCGAAGCCTGGGTGCGCAAACCCAGAGTCCGGGACCTGCAACAGGTGGCTGGCGATGTGACGAGTGTGGCCGGCATCTGGCGAAATCGTGTTACCCGCGTTTTGTTGGTGGTTGTGCTGGCAAATCTGGGCAGTTCCATTGGTACGTTTGTGGGCGTGGGCTGGATTGTGAGCCTGCTGGGTGGCGGCGACTGACATGGCGCAATTGAATATCGAAATCGTCAGCGATCCGGTATGTCCGTGGTGCTATATCGGCAAGCGGCGTCTGGAGCAGGCGCTTGCAGCGCGCACGCACGTGCAGGCGAACCTGCACTGGTCTCCTTACCAGCTGAGTCCTGATATGCCGATGGAGGGTGCCGATCGCCAGGCTCACTACGCACAGATTTTTGGCGAGGAGCGGGCCCGGACCATCATGGCGAGCATGGCTGAAACGGCCCGCGCCGAAGGCCTGGAGTTTCAGCAGTTGCCCGGCGCCCGTTCACCCAACACGCTGCGGGCGCACGTGCTGATGCAGATCGTTCAGGAGCAAGGCGGTGATAGCGGCTTGCTCGCCGAAAAGCTATTCCATGCGCATCATGTTGACTGTCGCGACATCAGCGATCCGGAGGTTCTGGCAGCGGCGGCCGCTGCCGCAGGACTGGACCCGGAGCAGGTCAAGGGGCAGCTGGATGCGCCGGAGCATGTCGAGGTGGTGCAGGCGCAGCTTGAGCAAGCCCAGGCCCGCGGTGTATCAGGCGTGCCGTTCTTTATCTTCAATGATCGCTATGCAGTTTCCGGGGCGCAGCCGGCGGATGCTTTCGGGCAGGTGATTGATCGGCTCACAGCCTGAGTGGCCTGCGACCTGCCGGTCTGATCTTTATCTTGTTGCCTACTGCGCGTTGCGGTTGGGAAAGCGCGATAAATCGACTTCCTGGCCGATGGTCACGCCCGCCGCGGCGTCGCCCTGCAGAAGCGCGGCAAAGTAGGTTGGGCTCAAGAAGTGGCAGTAGTGAATGCCGCGGAACTGCGGCGGCGATTTCGCGAAACGTGGGTCCGTAAAGTCCACTCGAAAGCCTTTCGCACGCACATGGAGTACGTTGTCATCGCTCACCCAAGTGGCCTCGTAGGCCTTGAGCCAATCGGGCCCGGTCATACCTGGCTCGCTGGTGTTGCTGACATTCTCGGATGCTTCAAACATCACGGCGGCGAATGGCAGGCCGACGCCGCGCCGCCGGATTTCGGCGAACACCGCGCGGTTCATGTCCTGGCAAAGACCGTCGGGCCCCGCGGTGCCTTCGCCGAAGCTCACGTTGAGATGATCTGCGCTCTTTAGTTTGCAGGAGACGCCGACCACCATGTCGTCGGCGTTAATCCAGTTGTATTGCTGAATCTGCGGCCCCTGGATAACCGCCTTCGAGCGCACGAAGTCATCAAAGTCGTCATGAATAACCACCTCCACTGGATAGTTTGTGCGGCTGACCAGTCGCTGCGCGGCGAGGCAGTAGTCATTAAGCGCAGGGACACCGCTAAGTCCATACGAAGCGGTAGCCGGCAGGGGAGTGCTGCAGCCGGCGCTGAGCATCGCGGCTGCCGCCACGAGTGTGAAGCAACTAAGCGGCCGTGCCATGCTCGCGCCACTTGATGTTGCAACCAATGCTGGGTTTTTGTTCCGCCGGCAGTGCCTTACCTGCAAGTAATGCATCGGCGGCGGCGCGTAGATCTGCACCAGTCACGGGCGTGTCGTTGCCCGGCCTGCTCCCGTCGAACTGCCCCCGATAGACAAGCGACCGATCAGCATCGTAGAGAAAAAAGTCCGGCGTACAGGCAGCCACGTAATCCCGGGCGACCTGCTGAGACTCGTCATACAGGTAGGGAAATCCGTAACGGTGCTCGCGCGCGTAGGCAGCCATTGCTTCCGGGCTGTCGTCTGGGTGCATAGTCACATCATTGCTGCTGATCGCGACGGTGGCCAGGCCGCGCGGCTGATACTCGCGGGCAAAGTTCACAAACTCGGTATTGATGTGTTTCACGAACGGGCAGTGATTGCACCAGAAGGCCACCAGCAGGGCCGGGGCTTCATAAAAATCGGCAAGGGATACGTTTTTTCCTTCAATATCAGGCAGTTGAAATTCTGGTGCGGACTTGCCCAGCGCCGGCATGTTGGAGGGGGTCAGAACCATCGGTAGGCTTGTCGGGTCAATAACTGCATGGTGATTCCCGGCTCCGGGCCGGCAGGAGGTCAATATGGCAAAGCTTACCCTTCCGCGTCCAATGCAGCTTGTGGGCATGTTGCTGGCCGCGAGCCTGATAACCGGTTGCGCGACGTCTGAACGCCGCGACGGTCCTGTGCCTCTGCCACAGCTCACCGGCGAACCAAAAAACTGCCTGAGATTGGCGAGTATCAGCAGCACCCGGGTAATCGATGACTACACCGTGCTGTTCTACACCGGCCCGTCAGAGGTTTACGTCAACCGGCTACGCAATCGCTGCGGGGGGTTGGCCAGCCAGGACCGGTTCTCCTACGCCACGCGGCTGTCCAGCCTGTGTAGTAACGACCTCATCACGGTGATCCGGGGCGTCGGCCGGACGGCGTCCCGCGGAGCGACCTGTGCACTGAGCGATTTCAGGCCGATCGATAAGGAAGATATTCCCTACCTTGCCGGGCGTGCCGAGCCGGATCCCGATGCGGTAACGCCGGAAGTCGAGCCCCTGGAAGAGGGCGAAGGCGCATAGCGCGCCTCCGCCCTGCAAGTGTATCCAGCTACTTCTTTTTGGGCTGGTGGTTCTTGATGAACTCGTCGAAGTCGTCGGGGACCGCCTTGTGCAGCATGCGCCTGACCATCGTGAGTGGTGCCATGGGCGCCTCTGCATAAGCCACCAGCTTCCAGTCGCCGTCGACTTTGCGGAACACGGCCAGGATACGGTCCCAGCTCGACATGGCCTCTTGCCTTACGACCTTGATGTCGAAGTCTAGCCGGTATGTCGCTACCGCAATGTCGTCGCTGAGATAGCTTGCGCGCACTTCCGTGTACTCGTTGCGGATGCCGTCAAGAATCTGCACGCCGGGTACCGGGTTGAAGTACTTGTTGATTCGGTCCCAGCCGTGCAGCGGCGGGTCCACTTCCTCAGCCATATAAATCGGCTCGGCAAAATTGCCGTCCCACATGCCCAGCAGCGTTTCGAAGTCCTGGATGTTGTACGCCTCCGCGTAGGTCTCCAGGAATTGCGCAATCTCTGCAGAAAGCTCGGCATTGTATTTCTCGGGGACCTTGCCGAAGTTGTCGTGGGCGCCTGGATAAACCGGTGCAGAGACGAAGAGACACCACGCGGCCAAAAATAGTCTTCTCATGGGGCTACTCCTTAGAACCTGACTCAATATACCGCGTGAGCCGCATTTGTCGGCCACTCGGTATGTTGAGTCAGGTTCACTAGTGGATGCTGATGATATTTATCACCAGTAGCATCACGCGCTTCGGTACGATCCGGTTTTCTTCCGCATGATGGACGGCCATGCCTGAGTTTGGCGTAGTAATGGAGGCCTCCCCGGGCTACACGGCGAGGCTGGCGACCGAGATCGAGGCGATGGGCTTCGACATTCTTCTGTGCCCGGATACCCAGAATCTGAGCCCTGATCCGTTTGGTCAGCTTTCACTGGCCGCGCAGACCACGCGTACCCTCCGCCTGGGCACGGGTGTCACCAATCCGATTACCCGGGATGTCGCCGTAACAGCTTGCGCGCTCGCCAGCCTGCAGGCTGAAGCCGACGGGCGCGTGCTATGCGGGATAGGCCGCGGCGATTCCTCGGCCGATCACATCGGCAAACGCAATGCGACTACGGCCCAGCTCAAGACTTTTGTTGAGCGGCTGCAGCAGTACACGCGTGGCGAAACGATAGATCGCAATGGTCGCGAGTCGCGGCTGCGCTGGTACGACTCGCTACAGGTCGATCCGGTACCGGTCGATATCGCCTGCACCGGCCCAAAGACCATTCGTATGGCGGTAGACACAGGCGACCGCATCAGTTTCGCGGTCGGCAGCGCGCCGGAACGTGTGAGCTGGGCGATGGATCAGGCCCTGACGCGCCTCAAGGAAACTGGCCGCCGCCGCGACAGCATTAGCATTGGTGCCTTCATTAATTTGGTCTGCGACCCGGACGAGGGGCGTGCAATCGAGTTAGGCCGCATGATTGCCGGCATGGTGGCGCACTTCGCCGGCATGAAGAACGCGCCAGTCGATCACCTGCCGCCGCAGCTACGCGGTCTCGCGGAAAAAATGCAAACCGGTTACGACATGGAGCACCATGCCCAGGAGGAAGGCGAACATCTGACGATGGTCGCCGACGACTTTGTCGATTGGTTTTCGATCTGCGGTCCGCCGGCCAAGTGCCGCGAGCGTTTAGGCGAATTGATCGGCCTGGGGCTGGACCACGTATACATCCTGGGCGGTTCACCCGTGCCGCATCCGCATGGGGAACGGCAGGCGGCGATGATCGAGCAAAGCCGCCTGCTCGCTGATGAGGTGATGCCCGCGCTGCGTTAGCGCGGGCGCCAGGCCTTACTTCTTCCGTGCCTCAAGTTCCTTCTTGAACATGCTGGCCGATGAGGTCATCACCGGCCCAAGCCACTCTTTCGGCGCTTCAAGATACTTCGGGAAATTCTTTTCAGTGTAGTCGAGCACATACCTTGGCAGCTCGCTCACGCCGCCCATCAGCTTCATGCTGTGACTATGAAACGACATGATGCCGGGGTTGGCTGCCATCTCCATCCAGGGGAGCCAGTCAGCAATGCGGCTCCATGACATTACGCAAGAGGCCGATGTCACATCCGGATTGAGTATTTCGCTCTTGCGGCCCTTAATGCCCCACAGCTCAGCGTGCTGATCAATATCACCACTGGAATACAGCGGATACTCCGCCCGCGTTAGCGAAGCGGGTTTAAAAATGTAGAAGTTCCACTGAAATACCACGTCGTCGCCATAGGCCACGTAGGGGTAGGGCGGCGCCAGCACCGGGTTGCTCTTGCGCGAGAAAACGCCGTTCACAGGGTCGTTCGCGATATGAAATACCTCAACCTCGCGTCCGGTCCAAGGATTCTTCCAGGTGTCCAGGATTTCGCCGGTGTCCGGATCCATGTAATAGAGCACTTCCCGGCTGTAGATACGCCAGCCTTCCTCGACTTCCTCGATACGCGAGGCGCCGATACCGAAAGTCTTGAAGCACCGGTGATTCTTCTCCTGGGGAATCATGGCCCAACATTCGCCGGGGAACGCGAAAAACACGTCTTTCTCGGCGATATCTGCACGCAGCTTTAGCATGGCGAGGAAATTCGTTTCCGGATCGTCGAGATCCAGCGCTTTGTCCTTGGGGATCTCCATAAAACGCGTGCGGGTCATTTGCAGCGGGCCGCTGGCAGGCTCGTGCCCGCCGGCCTGTGCGGCGCCAGCCACGGTGGCGGCAGCTAAACCAGAGCCGGCGGCTAGCAGCTCGCGACGGGACAGGTCAGACATACAGTTGCTCCTTGGTGATGCATAAAATTCGGGCGGCGCGGCTGAGGGTTTAGCTCTTCACGCCCCAGCTGGTGAGGTTCTTCATGTACAGCTCGCGTACCTGGGCCATAGCCTCCGGTGCGCCTTTCTCCAGGAGGGCCCGGTTGCTCTCGGGGAAGTCTTCCTTGCCGCCTTCTTCCGGAAACTGGCGCGTGGCGTCGATCACGATCTTGCTGGTCTTGCCGTAAGAAGGCTGGCTTGGATCAGTAAACAGTCCACCGCCCTCATCGACAATGTAATGAGCCTTGGCCGGTTGCCAGCGGGCACCGACGGCGGCCATCACTTCCAGGTGATCGTGTACGTCCACATCTTTGTCCACGATGATGACTATCTTGGCGATCCCAAAACCGGAGACCACAGACTTGCCCGCTTCGATTCCCTGGAAGGGCTTGGTCTTGTCGATGCTCATGAAGACCAGTCCCATAGCGTACTGGGGGTTGTGGTAGGTGATCAGATAAGGAATGCGCCGGCGCAGGAAGTTGTCGTACAAAATCTCCTGTGGCGCAGTGAGCATCCCTTTTTGCATGCCGGTGAATGCGTTCATGAACCACGGATTCTTGCGATGCGTGATCGTGGTGACTTCCATCCAGAAGTTTTCTTCCTTCTTGGCGCCCAGATAACCAAACATCTCGCCGAATGGGCCTTCCGGTTCCATCGGTGCCTGCAGTGGCACGCGTCCCTCAATCACCATCTCCGCATGGGCGGGGATCATCAAATCGCTGTCTTCGGACCTGACTACGTCGACCGCCTTGCCGCGTATGCCTCCAGCGATAGCTAATTCGTCTACTTTGTTGTTGCCGAAGCGCGGCGCTACACGCGTGCCGCTAATCATCCAGATGATGGGGTCCTGACCCAGCACGATAGAAAGATTGGCGTATTCCTCGCCGCGTTCCTTCGCGGCCATGAGCATTTTCCAGTTCGTCTGATTTGGCTCAGGATTAACGCCGAGTTTGCGCGGTCCCTTGATCTGGCATCGGTACGTGCCGAAATTGGCGCCGAGCTCCTTATCGACCATGAAGTGCGAGCCGGTATTCACATAGCGACCGCCGTCCGCCGGGTTGGTCTGAATAAACGGAAAATCGAGCAGGTTAATCTCGTCGCCCTTCAGCACGACTTCCTTGATGGGTGCCTGATCCCGCGGAACTTCAACCGGCGGAATCTCCGGATAGGTGCCGCCGTTCTTGTCGAGCATCTCCCCCAGATACGCCTTCGCCTTCCTGTAGCTGCCGTGGTAGCTGTTCCAGTCGGGCTCTATCCCAAAGGCAATGCACTCTGTAAACCAGTGCGCCTGGTGATTGCCAAACACGGGGCTCTTCATCCAGCGGCCATCAACCTTCATTTCCTCAAACAAGATCGCTGGCGAAGCGTACTTGCTGAACATGTCGGTCATTTGAAAGAACAGTGCGGTCGCGTGGTACTGATCCTGATCAATCTTGGGAACACGCATGAGCAAGCCGTTGGCCTCAAGCGCTTCCATCCAGTCGCGCACTGAGTCGAACGGAGCTTTGGGGCCGCGCAGGCGACGCTTCTGTCCCCGCCGATGTCCGCCCGCCACAGCAACAGGCGCGGAGGCTGCGGCTGCAGCGCCGGCGGTGATTGCCAGCAGCTGACGGCGGGTTACCTCCGGGAGATCAAGCTCATCGAAATCGAATTGCGACATGGTTGTGTGCTCCTGGCACCGGTGCGAAGAGGCGCCATTGTTATACGGGGCTTCGTTTCAAGCGCCGGGTGCGGATTCGGTATCCGCAGGCTGGCGACCGCTCAATGGTCCGCGACTGGCCGGCCCAGCACGCGCTGACACTCCTCGGCGTAGCGACGTTGTGCGAACGGCAGGAGCAGCAGCACCGGTGCGCCGAAAATTACCGGCACCGTCGCCGCGGCATAGCGAATGTTCTCGGTACCGACGACGTAGTCGGTGAGCAAGCCCACGGCCGGTGGCCCCACGACCAGGCCCGTGAGGCTGGTGAACATGTAGAACAACGCAGTGAGCTGACCCCGCATGGGCCCGGGCGCGATGTTCAGCAATGCAATCGGCGCTGCCGCAGATACCGTCGACATACCGACCAAACAGAAAAGCCAGACAAAAAACGCCAGTTCACCCGTGGGCATAAGCGGCGTGAACGCGCCCGCGATTACCAGCAGCACGCTGCCCATCAGCATGACCCGCAACGGCCCATCGCGCTGGCCCCGGGCGAACAGCCGGTCAGATACCCAGCCAGCGGCATTGACAGTGATTGGCCCAAGGATGACCAGGGCCAATCCGCTCCACAGGGCGTATCGCTCCGTTGGCCAGGCCCAGGTGCGCTCGTACATCGCTGCGAACCAGCTTTGGCTGTAGGCAACCGTTGTCATCACCATGGGAAAAGCCACGAAGCTCGCCCAGGTTGTCCAGCGCTGGCCGACATAGCGCAAGGTCTCCGGGATGCTTGCGCCGGCTGCTTCGCCGCTTGGGGTTTGTCGTTGCGGCTCCCGGTAGAGAAACAGTAGCAGGGCGACGACGAGCCCCGGCAGTCCAACGATGAGAAAAGTAAGTTGCCAGGGCTTAAGCGTGCCGACGCCGGGTAGCGAGATTTCGCCAGCGGTTTTCGCCCAGACCAGCACTGCAGCGCCTCCAAGGGCTGCGAAGCCGGCGCCCAGCGACTGTGCCGCCGTATACAGCGCGACCGGCCGGCCACGTTTTTCCGGTGGGAAGCTGTCGGAGATCATGGACAGTGCGCACGGCGCGAGGGTGGCTTCGCCCACGCCCACACCCAGGCGGGCCAGGAGCAGATGAGTGTAGTTTTTGGCAAGTGCCGAGACGGCCGTCGCCAGCGACCACAGAGCCACGCCGGCGCTGACGATCCAAGTGCGGCGTGAACGGTCCGCCAGCCAGCCGAGTGGTAGCCCCGCAGCGGCATACAGCACGGCAAAAGCCGGGCCCAACAGCAGGCCCATCTGCGTATCGCTTAAACCAAGATCGGCTTTGATGGGTTCAACGAGGAACCCGAGTATGTACCGGTCAACAAAGGAGAAGACATACGCGATGGTGAGCAACACCACCATGTACCAGGCCGAAGCGGGGGCCGGATAACGTCCGACGGTACTGAGGCTCAACTATTTGACTCACTGGGGCCTGACTCACCGGCGTTTGTCTCCGTGTTCTCACCATCCCAGTAATCGAGGTTTTCCGTATGCCGGTGCATATAAAAGTTGAACGCATTGCCGTCGGTGTGAAAGGCGCCAACCTTGCCAGATTCGGGGTAGTAGCAAATCTCTGGACTGTCCATTGAGCTAAGCGCGAGGTACTTGAGCGGTGCGTCCGAGTTATTCACGATCTGATGTGCGCGGTCCGGACCAGGCGGTGTGAATGCGACGTCGCCCGCCTTCACTGGGAACTCTCCGTCTGCATAGCGCAACACACCGTGGCCTTCGAGAATTACGAAGGCCTCTTCCTGAGCCAGGTGGCCGTGCATTGGCCACGCACATTTGCCCGGCTGCAACTCAATCAGTCCGCAGCCGATTTTCTGCATCCCAAGCGCGCGCCCAAGCGGCGCGATCTTTGCCGAGAAGCGTTCACCCTTACCAAAGTCGTTTAGCTCAACGTTGGCCAGGTTCACTATTGGGGGTGTTTCGCTCATCGGGGGTTCTCCGCAGGCTGCAGGGCGGCCAGATCGGCGCCGGCTGGTCGCTGGAATAGCCGCAGCCCGAACTCGGGTGCAATCGCCAGCAGGTGATCGAAAATATCTGCCTGAATGTCCTCGTACTGGTTCCAGTTGGTTGTCTTCGTAAAGCAGTACACCTCGATGGGCAGCCCCTCAGCGCCCGGTTGCAGCTGGCGCACGAGCAGGGTCATCCCAGACTCGTGAACTTCTGGATGGTGCATGAGGTAACTGACGATGTAGGCCCGAAACGTGCCGACGTTCGTTAGCCGGCGCATATTCACTTCCGCCGCAACGGCCTTTGGCAGGCCGGCGTTGTAGTCAGCCAGTTCCCGCTCTTTCTCAACAATGTAGTCTGACAACAGCGCAAATTGTTTGAAGCGGGTAATTTCCTCGTCAGTAAGAAAACGGATCGAGTTCTTGTCGATGTGCAGTGCACGCTTGATGCGACGCCCGCCAGACGCCGACATGCCGCGCCAGTTCTTAAAGGAGTCAGCAATCAGCTTGTAGGTCGGGATAGTGGTGATTGTCTTATCCCAGTTTTGTACCTTGACCGTGTGTAGCGCCACGTCAATGACGTCTCCATCTGCGCCATAGCTGGGCATTTCAATCCAGTCGCCGACGCGAACCATGTCGTTCGCCGTTAACTGCACGCTGGCCACCAGACCCAGAATGGTGTCTTTGAAGACCAGCAGCAGAATAGCGGTCATGGCGCCAAGGCCGGAGAGCAAGAGCAATGGGGAGCGGTCCATGACCGCGGCAACCACCATCACGCCGCCAATCAGGAATGTGACGATTTGCAGTAGTTGAAATACGCCCTTGAGCGGTCGCTCCCTGGCGACCGGTAGCTCTTCATAGATGGTGCTGGCTGCGCTCAATGCCGCGACCAGCGACAGGGTCAGCATCAAGACCAGATAGCCCACGGATACATTGCGTATCAGTGCAATGGCTTGCTCCGGTAGCCCGGGCACGAGGTGTATACCGCTGATGATCACGAGCGCCGGGACCACCTGCGCAAGGCGGCCCAACACGTTGTGCTGAATGATCGCGTTGTCCCACGTCACCGACGTGGAACGCGCGATGGCGCGGGCGGCGCGCAGCAGCAGGTGCTTGACGATCAGATCCGCAACTATGGCTACTACCAGCAGCGTGGCAAGACCGGCTGCCGCTGGCAGCAGTTCATGCACTTCGGCGAGTTGTTCGAGCATCGGCTTCCTTAAGAAAAGTTCGCGACCTTAGCAGCCGCCAGGCCTGCGCAAGCTTACTGTTCGTTTTCGCCAGTCGCCGGCTTGCGCCGATCGTCTGCCTTTTGCCGTTTGCGATCGTACTTGCTGCGGTCTTTCTGCGGACCAGACTTGCGCAAGAGGTCTGGAGGCGGCGGGGCATGTCGCTTACCTTTGACCATGCTTGCTGCCAGAGCTTACTACCCGGCCTGCGCAGACTGCTGCGGGCTAAGCCCGAGTCGTTTCCTCAGGCGTTGATCGACGCTTCGCCCGAAGCGGACGACGATTCCCGGTATTGCATCAACATCCGCCTCGTGCGTACGGAAGTTGACGATGCAGGCACGCAGCAGGTAGTCGCCACTAACGATCGCATTGGAGACAAACGCCTCGCCGCTGCGCTGCAAGTCATCTAGCAGCTCCTGGTTAAGCCGATTCAGGTAGTCCTGATGTTCGCGTGCCTGTGGCGCCAGATCGGTTGGCAGATAGCGGAATGTAGTGATGCTTAAAGCTTGTGTCCGTGCTTCGAGCTCTGGTTCTTCCGCAACACAGGCATGCAGCCGGCGCGCAAGCCGCATGTCGTCGCTGATCATGTCGACGACGCCAGTGCGCCCAACCTGCCGGAGTCCAAGCCAAACCTTAAGCGCGCGAAACCCGCGCGAGTTTTGCATCCCCGAGTTGTAGTAGTTGATGCCGGGCTTACCGGCCTCTTCACGCTTGTCGAGCTTGTAGTAGCTCGGTAAGAAGCTGAACGCGTCTTCCAGTGCAGTCGGCGAGCGGGTCAGCACGCAGGCTGCCTCTAACGGGCTGTACAGCCACTTATGCGGGTCGAGCGCGAGCGAGTCGGCCTCAGCGAGGGCCCCGAGTTCCGATGGCGCATCCGGCAACGCCGCAACCGGCGCACCATAGGCACCATCAACGTGAAACCACAGGTTCTCGGCACGCGCCAGTCTGGCCATCTCAGGCAGCGGGTCGATGGCACCCGTGCCCGTGGTGCCCGCGGTGCCAACCAATAGAAATGGCAGCAGCCCGGCCCGGCGGTCGCTGCGCAACAGCGCCTGCAGATCATCCATCCGCATGCGCTGGTCCCCGTCCACTGCAACCCAGCGCACGGCGTCCGTACCCAGGCCGCTCACGTCGGCCGCTTTCTCTACCCAGGTATGGGCTTCAGCGGATACATAGGCAGCCAGCTTGCGCGGCTCACCGTACAGGCCTTCACTGCGCACCTGCCAGCTCGCTTGTGCGCGGCGCGCTGCGATAAAGCCCAGGAAGTTGGCCATATTGCCGCCGCTGACCATCAAGCCGGCAGCATCTGTTGGATAGCCGACCAGCTCGGCCAGCCAGCGCACGGTTTGCGCCTCAATCTCAGTGGCGAATGGTGCGACATCCCAGCGGCCGAGATTGGGGTTAACGGCTGATGCCAACAGATCGGCCAGCGCGCCTAAGGGCGACGCGGAAGAGGTGATGTATCCCATGAACCGCGGATGCCCGTTGTGCAGCGAATGCGCAAACATCTGCGGCGCGATCTCGGCGAGTAACGCTTCAGCACTCATGCCGGTATCCGGCAGCGGTCCGCGGCCGAGCGCATCGCGCACTTCCCGCGGTGATTCGCCAGGCGTGACGGCCTGTGCCGGCAGGCCCGCATAGAAATCAGCGAGCTGATCGACCAGGGCATGACCCGCGCGCCGAAACTCGTCGCCTGAGAGATTGACCGGCGCCTTTCGCCCGGAGTGATCACTATCTGACATGTTGAGAGCTTAAGGTCATGCGGACCGCGCATGATACCGCCGCCGGCCGGCATCAGCCCATAGCAGGGGGGGCTAAGTCCGAGCGCTAGGGCTCCTCAGCGTTCGCTGCCACGGTGTTTCAGGCGCATCCACAGGGCGTAACACAGGACGGCGTGCGCGAGCACGAGCGTCACCCACTTGCCTGCCGTGATGCAGGCTGCAATCCATGCCAGCAGATCCAGCCGGGTGTCATGATTGGCAACCAGCACAATGCCCAGCAGGTTCTCTGTGTAGTCACCGAGCATTGGTAGCAAGCCAGCGAGGTTAAGCAGGCGCCGGGGGTCTGAGCGTGAGGTGGTCCGGCGCAGGGCCATGCTGGTGAAAATCACGAGAAACCCCGCATAGGCAATCGCCCACACGAAGTCCAGCGTTAGCCGAAAGTTGACGTAGTTTTGCCGGCCTGCTTCGCCCCACCCGGGAAGCTGGGCGTAGAGTTCATCTGGTGTGTAAAACAGCTGCGTGTCCGGCGCGCCCCACTCGCCGGCATAGGCGCTGCTGGCTGCGGCCTGATCTGGCATCACTGAGGTAAGGAAATAGGCGTATAGCACACAGATGATTGCCGCCGTCCACCAGTTTGATACCCGATAAAGCAGTTCAGACAAGCGGGTCATGGCCGGTGCCAGCCGCGCAGCTGCCAGAGCGCGGCGAGCAGCAACAACACGCTGCCGATGGTGATCGCAGACAGCAATGGCAAGCCCAGTGCGCTCATTTCGGTGGGGCCGGCGATCAGTTCAGTCACGGGCTCAACGATGTTCATTAAGGTGTGGGCCGTCAGAGCGGGCAATAAAGAATCGCTGCGCCAGGTGATATAGCCCCACACCAGATTGAGCGAGACAAACCGCAGCCACTGGCTCATCTGATCGGCGTCATAGAAGTGCATCAGGCCGTTGATCACTGCGATGCCCACCAGCACGATCGCGATGGGGAGGTGACGTTCCCAAACGGTCTGCAGCAACCCACGAAAACTTACCTCGGCCATGATCGAGGCAACCAACGGTAATGTGAGCAGGAAAGCCAGTTGAAACAGCGCGCTATCGTTGCCGGGCCAGGCCGGTGCAGCGCGGGTGAGCCCGTTGAAAGCAGCTTCAACGATGCTCAGACCCATGGCGGCAGCCGTTGCGAGCAGCGTGAAAGCGTAGGCCCGCGCCCAGGGAACGGCCCGCTGATGCGTGAGCCGCAGATCGAAGCGGCGCTTCAGCAGCACGATCACAACGGCCACCAGCCCCAGTACCGGTATGGGGAACCATGGAATGCCCGGTGAGGTGCGTGCGTTCAGTGCGACCAGGCCCTGGGCTGCGCCGATAACGGCGGCAAACAGCACCAGCGCGAGCGCTGATACGCTGAATAGCCGCCATCGGGATTGCGGATCCATGCGAGATAGACTCCAACCTGCCTTGGGTGATCTGGCAAGACATTGTACTGTCACGGCATAACAACAAGAGTCTCCCAGCATGAGCGACATTAATCCCGATCAGTATCGCGCGGCCCAGCGGCACGGTTCACCGGTAGAGATAGCGCCTGACGTGTTCGTCGTGACAGGCAGCCAGAGGATGGCGCCGCTGATGACTATCAGCCGGCTTATGGTGGTCGTGCGCGAAGGCTCCGACCTTACGCTCATCAACGCCGTCCGCATGACTGAGGAGGGCGAGGCGGAGCTGGAAGCCCTCGGCAACGTGCGCCACGTCATGCGCATCGGCGCCGTCCACGGCTGTGACGATCCGTACGTGGTTGCTCGGTTTGGCGCCACGTTCTGGTGTCAGCCGCGCTCAAAATTCTATCCCGACCCGCCGCCGGACAAGCTGCTGGAGCCCGGGGGAGCGCTGCCGATTTCGAATGCGGAGATCCTCGTGTTTGAAGAGCTAAGGGCAGCGGAGTGCGTATTGCTGCTGCGCCGGGGTAAGGGCCTGCTCGTCACCTGCGATAGCCTGCAGCACTATGGCGAGATGCCCAATACATCGCTGGTCGCGAAGCTGGTGATGAAGGCTTACGGTTTCCACTCAGGGATGCAGATCGGTCCCATCTGGCGCAAGCGCCTGACTAAGGAGGGCGGCTCGCTACAGCCTGATTTTGAGCGGATCATGCAGCTTGATTTTGATGCCCTCGTCTCGGCGCACGGTAATCCGATTATGAGCGGCGCAAAAGCGGCTGTGCGCGCCGCGATTGATGAAGCATATTCAGCCGCGTGACTTTCACAGTCACGATTGGAGCCACATGACGACTCACGAAAAAGAAACCTTCCTGCAAACCTATCAGTGGGCCAGCGAATGGAGCCAACTCCCCTGGGCGCACGATGAACCGACACTGTTCCTGCCAGAAATCTGCAAGCAGCGCCCGCCGGGTAAGGCGCTGGATATCGGCTGCGGGTCGGGTACGGATTCGGTTTATCTGGCCATGCAGGGTTGGGACGTAACGGCGCTTGATTTCGTACCCAAGGCGCTGGAGTTCACTCAGCAGCGCGCTCAGGCCGCGGGTGCCGATGTGACGCCTGTCGAAGCCGATATCACCACCTGGAACGTGCCGCACGAGTTCGATCTGGTGCTGGACCATGGGTTGCTGCACAACATGGATCCGGTGCGCTACGACGCGTACCGGGAGCGCGTCATGGACGCCCTCGCCCCAGAAGGCGATTTTGTGCTGCTGCACTGGCATCCGCTGTATCCGGGGCAGGGGAACGGAAAGGTGGGGCCGAATCGCACCAGCCGCGAGGACATCAAGGCGTTTTTTGCTCCCGATTTTCACGAGCGCTTCTTCGCCCGCGAAGAGTTTGAGGATCTGCCGGATATGGTGGGCGGCGGCATGACGCAGGCGTACTACTGGTTTCAGCGCAACCTGGCGGAGCTGCGTCCGAGTGAGCTGATTGAGCAGGTCCGCAGCACGTTGGAGCGGCATAGCGTTGCGACGGACGCGGAGCCTGAGATCAGCGATGAGTTGTGGGCGCGTATCGTGGGGCCCGGGCGCCTGGGGTTGACGCATGCTCGACCTGAACCCGCTGACGCCCGCGAAGTTCTATCCCAGTGGGTTGTGCAACATGGTGCCGACACGGCGGACCTGCCGCGGTTACTCGCGGTTTTCGCCAGCGACGAGTTCGGCGCGCTGTGCGGGGGCGCCCCAAAATGCGGTGAGTGCAATGTAACGTTCTGTAAACGGCTGCGATCACGCTAGTCAATTGTTGGCCGGGGCCAGGCCCCGATAACTGCGGGATTAAGACCTAGATGATTACCTACTTGTATTGGGCGGCCGTGCTGGCGCTGGCATTCGGTGCCGTATATCTGCTGGTCGCCCGCCTTGATAACTGGCGCGGTGCGTTCATCAGCGCGGGCGCCGTGCTGCTCGTCGGCTGGGTTGCTTACTTCTTCTACTTTGAGCAGATC
>JANQPY010000008.1 GCA_028285245.1 Gammaproteobacteria bacterium
CCTCTATGTCCGGTGACGAGTACCCGCATCATCTAACTCCATAGCTTCCATGGCGGACTACCGCTGTCCCACAGGCTTTGCAGCAGGTGTTTCTCGCGCAACGTATCCATGCACTGCCAGAAGGAATGATGGCGGTACGCCATTAGCTCGCCGGCGGCGGCCAACTTTTCCAGCGGATCCTGTTCCCACATCATGTCGGCGCCGTCGCCTTCGATGTAGTCGAACACACCCGGCTCTAGCACGAAAAAAGCGCCGTTGATCCAGCCTTCTGCAGTCTGCGGCTTCTCCGTGAACTGACAGATCTGATCGCCTCTAAATTCCAGGTGACCGTAGCGTGCAGGGGGACGCACTGCCGTCATCGTGGCCAGCTTGCCGTGCCCCCGGTGAAAGGCCACGAGTTCATCGAGATCTACATCCGCCACACCGTCGCCCCACGTCAGCATGAACGTGTCGTCGCCCATAAAGGGCTGAAACTGTTTAATGCGGCCGGCCGTTAGCGTCTTGAGGCCGGTATCAACCAGATGCACGGTCCAGTCAGGTGCATTGCCGGCACGGCCTGTAATTTCGCCCGTGCGGGTGCGGATCGTGATAGAACCTTCCAGCAGGGAAAAATCCTTGAACCATTTCTTGATGTAATCGCCCTTGTAGCCCAGCGCGATTGCGAACTCATCGTGACCGAAGTGAGCGTAGTGACGCATGATGTGCCACAGAATCGGGCGTCCGCCGATTTCGACCATTGGCTTGGGCCGGGTTTCGGTTTCTTCAGCCAGGCGAGTCCCCGCGCCGCCCGCCAGAATTCCGACTTTCATCGTGGCTCCCCACCATTAGGAAAATGTGTTTTCACGAGGCGACTTCTTAACTGGCACGCCTGGGCAGCAAGCGTAGCGAAAACGCAAGGCTGCTTATCTGCGCTAGGTCTCATAAATCAAGGTCCCGCGGCTTTAAGCGCGGCCGTATTGTAAAGATCTCCGGCAGTCCGGGTAATCCCCAAAATGCGCCGTGCCGGGGTCTGAGCCGAGGCTTGCCTGCCCCGGGACAACGTCTCAGCGGGTCATGCCCTGCGTCGATAGCCGGCGGGCAACGGCACGACGACATGCTGCCGTAACAACTCCGATAGCGGCTCGCCCAGGCGGTCGGGAGGCTCCCCGGCCGCGATCAGATTAGCCGCAAGCCGCGCCGAAGGGGGCAGCCACCGCTTGACCTGCTGGCACTCAGCCTCCAGGTGAGGGTTGGGCCACGACATGTTCAGGTGCAGCTCGGTGCCGGCCCGCCTCACGTCGTATACAGGATTGATATCAAGCAGAGGCCAGAGTCTTTGCGCCAGCCAGGTATCCAGCTCGGTCTGCTGACACAGGAATTCTATCCGCCGGCTGGCAACTAGCGTCAGCACATCTGCCTGGGCACGGATGTCCGGCGCTGTTGGACGCAGATCGGCGCCACCATTTGCCCGGTAGCTATCCAGCAAACCGGCCTCGGGGAGCAGGCTATGGGGAATCCCATCAAATAGCCGCTGATAACCATCTGCCGTCAGTGGTATCCCTGCAGATGGATTCGTGCCCTCCGCATTATGCAGGTGTGGCAACAACCAAATCGCGTCATCCTGGAGGACTCTATCGAGCTCTTTAACGAGGGCCCGTTTGCTGCGCAGATAATGGAAAGCGTCGAGGCAGAATACCGCGGAGAATTGATCGCTCTCGAACGGCAGCGGCACTTCAGCGTTCAGGCAGAGAAAATCTATCTGTTCACCAAAGTATCGTCTGGCCAGCAGCAGGTTGCCGAAGTCGTAGTCAGCCGCGATCACCCTGGCCTCAGGCAGCAGCGACTTTAGCAGGTAACTGGTGTGGCCAATGCCGCAACCCAGATCCAGCAGGGTGAGTGGACCCCGCTGATGATGAGCGAGATACCGCGACATGGCCGCGAGCATGGGCAGCGCGGCCAGCAGACTGGCGTTGGCAAAGCGCTGATACAGATAATCGGCGTATGTCCGAGTCTTGGCTCCCCGAAGATCTTCGAGCAGGTCACCGGAAAACCTGAAAGATGTCTTGGCGTGATCGCCGAATAAGCGGCCAAACAGCCGGCGCGCCAGTCCGGGAGAAGAGCGCCCGCCAATGCTGCCAGCACGGGCCAGCGCAGCGGTCAGCGCGCCGCTGTGATCACCCGCGTCGATCAGGCTAACTACCTCATCGAAAATGTCGGCGGGACCAGACTGCTGCCAGAGAATGGGGACGCCAGCGACGACCGGATAGCGGTAGCACCCGCAAGCAAGCACAGCAAAGTCCTGTTCCGGATCCCGGACAGCACGCTCGCTCTCTCGCCGCAGCGGGTCGCCACAGCAGGGGCAATGCAGTTCAACCGGGTCCTTAAACATGCGTGTGCGCGTGGCGACTAAGCCGGCACTGCCACGGTATGGGTAACTACCCAGCTGCTACCGGGATAAGAATTATCCAGGCGCTCCAATCGATAGCCACACTCCTCCAGAAGTGCGTCGCACCGGCGCTGCTTGCGGTCCACGAACTCAGTAGTCGTATCGTCGATTTCGTAGACAACCACCGGTCGGAACTTCTTGAGCACGCTCTGCATGCCTAGCAGCACTTCGTGCTCTGCGCCTTCCACATCGATCTTGACCACGTCGGGCGGCTCCCGGCCCTCGGCCTCAACGCAGTGGTCGATTGTAACGGTGAGTACTTTATCTACGCGGCGCACATCGGGCGCCCGATGATCTGCAGAGGCCAGAACCGATCCCCCGGAGTATTCGGTAAAGCAAAACTCCGCCTGACCACAGCGCTGATCCACTGCTGCTTCAATCACCTCGATATTGCGTAGCTTATTGAGCCGGGCATTGCGCCTTACATAGGCAGCGTTCTGAGGGACGGGCTCAAAGGCCAGCACCTGCCCACGCCCGCCGACCAGGCGCGCTGCGATGACAGAAAAGTAGCCAACATTGGCGCCGATGTCATAGAACACGCTGCCGACTTGCAAATGCGCCGCCAACGCCTGCTGGACGGGCAACTCGTTGTCGCCGTCGCCGTAGCCAGGGTTAGAAGCGCCCGCATCGAACCGCAAGCCGCGACCGGGTCCGTGGGTCATACGCCGGACGGTGCCAAAACCGGGCACGACACGCTTGATGACTCTCTTCAGTGCGTGCAACACCTGACTACTCGATTGGTTGACTCATGGCGTTATCGGTTTTGCCGATAACCTGATGAAACACGGTGCCGGTGTCATCGCCCCACTCCCAGTTGGCAAGCAACCCGAGTTTGTTCACCTGCATATTGGGTTGCCCTGCATAAACGTCGCTCAACGCTCGAAACAGGACCGGCTCATCATCAATCATCACCAGGTAGCGGGCGCCGTCAAAAACGACCCGCAGTCGCATCGTCTTGCCCCAAAGTACGCGTGAACCAACATTACTCCAGATGGCGTCATATAGATCTTCAAAGCCGTCGAGCTGAAAGAAGCAGGAAATCGATGCGCCGCCGTAGGAGTCTTTCACCCAGATATTGATCGTGATGTAGTTGTCCGGGTCCTGCCACAAGATGAATCCAGACAAGCCGTGATGCCCCTGGCCGCGGGCCGTGCCGGGAGGCGTCATTTCAATCTCGAAGTCAGCGAACTCAGGTGAATCCCAGTCCACAACGTAAGCCGTCCGGCCCGGATTTGGCCGCTCGACCGTTGCCCTGATCCGGGCAGCGCCATCACCAGTGAGGTCCATATGCCCAACCCCCATGATGCGGTGCCAGAGCTTGTCGCCAACATTGCTGCGATGGCCGTCGAGTCCTCCGGCATCGCCGTCGAAATTGTCCTGCAGGACCACCGCGTTGCCCTGACGAAACCATGGCGCACCGAAACTCATGACAGATGGAACCTCGACATGGTCAGGATGAGCCTCAAAGTCCGTAAACAGCAGCGACTGACCAGCGCTTGCTGCGGCAACACCCACGCCATACCCCTCACTCGCACGGGATTGGCGAAGGCGCTGCCCGCCTACGAGGCAGCCATCAACAAATGCAGCAATCTGCTCTCCGGACTCCGTTACCTGAATACTCAGGCGCCCGTTGGCCGGCAAACGGCAGCTTGAATCGGTGCTGTAGGCAGTCCATCGACCACCCTGCATAGTGCCCACCTCCGCCCCATTCGCATCGACACGGACGGCCCAGTAGTTGCTCGCGTCCACAACGCGCCAGCAAAGGCTCACCCGTGTTTGGTCTGACAGAAGTCCGGTGCGCACAATGACATTTACAAGCGCAGACGGCGCCGGCATCTCGAGCCACACGAGCGGCTGCGGACCATTCACCGAAAGGCCCCGCTCAGTCCGGAGCGCCTCGCCGCCCGCTATATGCCAGCTTCCGCCTCGCTCCGCTGCGCCGAGTGCTCCGTCGCCGCACAGACGATCCGCGGCATGCGCGGTTCCGCACCACGTTTGGTAATCAGCCAAGTGCGCGACACGCGTCCCGTAGACGCGCGTGTCCAGCCGAAAGCCGATCTGGCCCAACACACTCTGCTGAAAAGCCGCATAGACCTGAGCGGTATCGTCAAACGCCTCAATGCCCACAATGCGCATGGCCGGAAACGCCCCGAGTCCATTTGCTCCGGCCAGCGACGCGACGTAGAACGCGGCACCTGTTTCGCGCAGCACCACGAGGTAGTAGATCGGCAGATTCTGAACGCCACGCACAGCCGGCATTGACGAGCCACGCCCGGTCAGCCACAGCTCGCCGTTCTCCGGGCCCGTAGCATGCATAACAAACGCGTTGCCTGGCTCAACGACCGGGTTTGAGGTTTCACAGCTCGCCAACCAACCTACCGCAAGGTTCTCATCCAGCGGCGGCATTGGCCGGCCACCCCCGCGGCAGCGCCACCAGATGCGCAGCCTGCGGACCATCCGTTGCTTACGCGGATGACGCAGCCACTGCATGAAGCGGACAGGCAAACTGAAGTTCTCGCAGCCTTCGAGCCACCGCAGCACCCGATAGCGAAACTCTTCGTGCAGGTTCTCGGACTGCGATGTGTTGTGCCCGTTGAGCACATGGCAAACCATCGCAAGACCGTTTTGCCGTGGAAAAGGACCATAGCCGAGACAACTCCGGCCCCAACCGGGCTCAATCGGTGGCTCAACCCGCAGTGCGTTGGCATCAATCGACATGACACGCTCGACGTCGATGCCTTGCCGGCGCTGCCCTCCGGTCGAGAGACTGCCAACGACTTCACCGCGCCGCGCGTCGTGGGAGTAGAGATCCTCGGCCAGCAGTCGATCGTCAGCGGCTGTCTTGCGCTTGGTCATTGATTGTTTTTGTTGCGAATAACTCACAAGATTAGCGGCCTCATCGCCACGGGAACCCGCCGCAGTCCGCAGTTTTCATGATCAGGTCCCGCTAATCTACCCGGATGGCCGTCGTTGGCAAAAAAATGGCGAAGGGTGCCGCCTGGATGGTGCTGTTCAAGTTCGCCGATCGCGGCTTGGGGTTGGTCACCCTCATCATACTTGCCCGCCTCCTGCTGCCCGAGGACTTTGGCCTGATCGCCATGGCTATGTCGCTGATAGCCATGGTGGAGCTGCTGCATGCCTTCGGCTTCGACATGGCGCTGATTCACAACCAGTCAGCCGAGCGCCGACACTTCGACACCGCCTGGACCTTCGATGTGATCTTCGCCACCGTGAGCGCTGTGCTGCTCGTCGTTCTGGCTCTACCCGCGGCGGAGTTCTATCGCGAAGATCGCTTGGCACCCATCATCTACGCGCTAGCCTTTGGCTCTTTTGTACAGGGACTAGAGAACATCGGCGTTGTCGAGTTCCGGCGGCAACTCAATTTCGATAAGGAATTCAAGTTTCTGCTCGCAAAGCGTCTTGCCAGCTTCTTTATTACCGTGCCACTTGCACTCGTGTGGCGAGACTATTGGGCGCTGGTGGTGGGCATGGTGGCCGGTAAACTCATCGGACTGATCATGAGTTACTGGATGCACCCGTATCGACCCCGGCTGTCGCTGCAGGCAGCGAGAGAACTCTTTCGCTTTTCCTCCTGGCTGTTGCTAAACAACCTGCTGTTCTTCGCCAAGAATCGCTCGACCGAACTCATTATTGGCAGACAGCTTGGCCCCACTCAGCTCGGCGTCTACACGCTGTCCAACGAGATTGCCAATCTACCAACGACCGAGCTGATCGCTCCGATTAACCGGGCGGTATACCCCGGCTATGCGAAAGTCTCTGGCGAAGTCGCCCAGCTGCAACAGAACTTCTTAAATGTGCTGGGCCTGATTATCGTATTCGCACTACCCGCCGGGCTTGGTATCGCGCTAACTGCGGATCTCATCGTACCGCTGTTCCTGGGTGACCAGTGGTCGGCAACCATCCCCGTTATCAGCATTCTGGCCCTGTATGGTGCAGTCAGCGCGCTTCAAAGCAATATCACTTATGTTTTCCTCGCCATCGGCAAACCTAAGATTGAGACTTTTCTTGGTATCGCTTACGTCATCATCCTGATCAGTCTGTTACTTACCCTGATCCCTGCGCAGGGAGTCGTTGGCGCGGCCTGGGCGTATTTGATTACGGTGGGCATCATCACGATTCCAACCTTGCTGGCAATTCGGCATGAACTGGGTCTGCACGCTCGCCAGTTTCTCGACATCTTATGGCGACCCCTGCTTGCGGGCGCAGCGATGTACTGGGCCCTGGAGGTAACGATGCCGGCGATCCGAGCCGGTTGGCCGGATATGCCCGTCGCTCTGGCCCTGGCCGCCGCTGTGCTTACCGGCGCATCGACTTACGGCGGAGCGCTGCTCGGTCTTTGGGCGCTGGCGAGGCAGCCGGATGGTGCCGAGTTAGAGCTGCTCAAGTTGGTGCGCTCACGGCTTGGTCTGTCGACGCCAGAGTCCACAACTGATTCCGCCGGATAACGGTCGCCCGGATAACCACGATGCGCATTGCGATGATCAATCAGCCGTGGAATCCGGCATTACCACCAGTAGAAGCAGGCTCCATCGCAATCTGGAACGATCGCATCGCCTCACGGCTCGCATCGAAGCTGGAGATCGAAATCTACAGCAGGACAATCAGGCAGGTACCGAACGACAGCCTGCATGGCCGGGTGCACTACCGCAGGGAGCCAGCCAGCCATGGGCCAGTCTTTCACTGGAGACGCCTGACCGCCGGGTCGCGTCGCGGACCGGAGTTCGCCGACGATTATTTCTACCAACGGTATGCGCGGCGCATTAGCACTAACCTCGCAAAGCATCAGCCTGATGTGGTGCACGTGCAAAATCTCTCGCAGTTTCTGCCCGAATTCCGCAGAGCAATCCCCGACGCCAAGCTGCTCTTGCACATGCACTGCGAATGGCTCACTCAGATGCCCGAGACGGTCGCACGCGAGCGCCTTCAACACGCAGATGCGGTAATTGGGTGCAGTGCTTACATTACAAGTCTCATCCGCAAGGCCTTTCCCGATGCGCAAGCGACCTACGGTGTGCTTGCTAATGGCGTCGACACGGAGCGGTTCTGCCCGCCAACGGTGAGCCGGCCGGCCGGCAAGCGGATCTTGTTTGTGGGGCGTGTCAGCCCCGAGAAGGGTCTGCACGTGCTCCTGGATGCCATGCCCGATGTGGCGAAGCATCACCCCGACGCGGAGCTACTCATTGTGGGCCCCGACTCCGCTACGCCCCGGGAATTCCTGGTTGAGCTCAGCAACAATCAGACCGTTAGAGCGCTCAAACGTTTTTACCGAAATGACAGCTACTACAGCCAGCTGTGCCGTCAGGCTGCGGCCTCAGGAATTCGCGTCACCTTCGCGGGAGCCAGGGAGCACAGCGAACTGCCAGAGATTTACCGTGATGCGGATGTGTTGGTGAACCCGTCGCTGAGCGAGTCTTTTGGCATGAGCCTCATTGAGGCGATGAGCACCGGTACACCGGTGGTAGCGACCCAGATTGGCGGCATGCCGGAGATTGTCGAGCACGGCAGCAACGGCCTGCTGGTATCGCCGGATTCCGCCACCGAGCTGGCGGCAGCGCTTGTGCAAATATTGTCCGATGCGCCGGGGCGGCAAAGCCTTGGCGAATCCGCTCGAGCGAGAGCCGTGGCGCTCTATGACTGGAGCAGCGTGGCGGAATCCACCCGCGATATTTACCACGCAGTGACGGCCGCGCCAGCATGATCAGGGAGTGGTTGAAGGATCTTGCCACGCGCAGCCTGGAGTCGGGGTGCGAGACCGCGTCAGTGTCCGGCAAGAGAATGCTGGTTGTTGCGCCTCACTATGATGATGAGGTGCTTGGCTGCGGGGGCACTATCGCCCGCCACCGCGCCAACGGCGGCGAGGTTCACCTGCTGTTCATGACGGACGGGAGCGCGTCCCACCGGCACCTGATGCCCTCCGCGGAGCTGTCGCAGAGACGCAGGGCGGAGTCCGAGTTAGCCGGTCGACATCTAAGCGTCAGCGCCGACAACCGCATCCACCTGAGCCTGCCTGACGGCGAGCTGGAGAATCAGCTGCCCGGGGCCACGGCATCCGCCCTCGAGGCCATCAGCGCCATCGCACCGGAACTCGTGCTGGTGCCATGGAGGCACGATAGCCCGGGCGATCACACGGCAACGCATCAAGTTGTTGCCAGTGCGCTAAATGGGCTAACCGGCGACGTAGAGGTCTGGGAATACGCAGTCTGGGCCTGGCACCCGTGGCCCTGGTGCCCCCTGGCATTCGGGAGTCGCCGGGAAATTCCCGGACACTGGCTGGCCGATGTTTCCCTTTCGCTCAAGTTGCTGCGCAGCCTGAATGTCAAGGTGCCCATTCAGGAGTATCTGCCGGTAAAGCGAAACGCACTGGCAGCCTACGCGAGCCAGACGCAACGCCTGGTGGACGACGAGCGCTGGAAAGTGCTTGCCGACGTTGCCGCCGGAGAATGGGTTGAAAACTGCTTTCAACGCTACGAGTACTTTGCCAGGGTGACATGATCGAGAAACCCGGCAGACCTGAGCTCAGCCAGCGCCTCCGCGCACTCGTGCGAACTCTGCTCGATTCCCCCCGTGTAGTGCTGCGCATCACTGCCGACACTGTGAAGAATCTCTGGCTGGCACTGGGTGACTGGCGCGCACCTTTGATTGCAGTTTACCCGGCTGCCGATAAGCTTGAGCGCCGAACCAATGAATTTCATGCGACCCTGTGCGGACGTCAGTCACGGCTGACTATCGCTCACCGGTGGCAACTGAACGAGGACAAGCCGGAAAAGGTTGCACATCCCTGGCCGCGAGCCGAGTATCCTGAGTTTGCGATCGATATCCCGGCCGCCAGGCTGCGGAGCGGGTCCAACGTTTTGCGGCTCACAGCAATCAGCCTGCTGGGGCGCAAACAAACTTACGAACACACGTTCCACTACGACCCAACACCAGTAGAGCTGCCGCTGCGCCGAGACTGGTCGGGCGACACACTGGACAGCCAGGACGGCTACTGGGAATGCCTGGCCACGGGCAACGACAACCGTGTGCGGCCGGCTCCCGGCCACGAAGGTTTCGATCGGACCCTGGTTGTTTGTGGCGCCTTTACCGGGCCCCGCGAAGTCTGCACGACGATTCATTTCCGGCAGGCGGCGGTTGCAGGCAGGCCGTTCGGATTCGGACTCATGCCGCTATGGGGCGGCAGGCCACTGCATCCGGACACGGGAGAAGTAGTGGGTTGGTTATTCGGGATGGCTGGCTACTACCTCCCGCACGAAGGTGCCGGACTGGAATTCTCCCGCCACGATGGTCACGGTGAGCCGGCATGGGTCGCCAATTACGGTCCGCTCGACCCGCGGCCTGATGGCAGCTACCGGTTTCGAGTGCAGGCGCTGGACTGTGCAACCTCGGACGGTCCGCAGCGTGTCTGGCATATGCGCATGAAGTGCTGGGCGGAAGGTCAACCGCAACCCGACGCGTGGCTTGAGCTGACGGATACCGACAAAGTCGGCCTGCCTGAGCATGCGTACGGCGTCGCCGTATTCGCCCACGCTTGTCAGGCGGAATTCGGTACCGTCGAGGTCAAGAGGCCGACAATCGACGCGGGCACTATTGAGCAGATTCTTGCGCGACGCTCTCGCTAAATGATTCGCGGGGGCTGGTTTGCGCAAGCAGCTCCCTTACTCTGGGCATAACAGCCCGCTTGACGCGTGCATGACCAGCGGCTGTCCAATGCAGACCATCCGGCAAATACATGCCTTCCTCGCCGCGGGTGAGCACCTCATCGAGCGACACGAGATCCAGGCCCAGGCCACGCAACTCGCCCCGGAACATGTCGCCACCATAGATATCCTCTACCAGGACAACGAGCAGCCGCGCGCCATCGGCTTCCACATCACGGCGTAGCGCCTCGATCAGGGCAACCGTTACATGTTCCGCCTCGGTCTTGGGAAACGGACGTGACTCTGCCGCAGCCTCTACCGACGAGGGCTGCTCTAACGCGGCGCTCACTCGAAGCTGCTCACGAATTCGATTCAGCCCGGTGAGCAGGTAAGACTGCTGCGCAGTTCCCACCAGCACGCGCTCCAGCAATGGCGTGCGTGGCACGGGCGTATTGGTCAGCTGCAGGCTGCCAGACTCGCGCCGGAACACAGGCTTGCCGTAGAGCAGGTAGGCAATTGGCGAAACGTTCATCGCAAAGTCATTGGTTGCCACAACCAGCACGACCACGTCGGCACCGTAGCGTCGACCGTGTTGACGATAGAGCAACAGCTCCTGGTCAGTGCTGTAACCGCTAACGCCCAAATTGACAACGTCGAATCCGTCGCCAAGCCCTGCATCCATCTGGCTAACGAATGTTTCATCCTCTTCAACGCCAAAACCCCAGGTAAAGGAATCCCCCAGCACAACGACTCGACGTTGCTCCGCAGGCAGTTTGAGCGGCCGGTCAGGCCCCCGAAAACCCTGCGAATTGGTGCGCACGGCAACGTCAAAGCCGAACGATGAGAAGCGCCCGGAATATCCGGGCTTATGCGCCCAGCCGAAATCAGGGTCGTAGGTCCAGAACTCCGCCAGCCGCCCGGTCCGGGGCGCCCACTCAGGAAACAGGAAGCGGACGCTCAGCTCGGCCAGCAGTATCGACACCAGGAGCGATACCCCGGTGAGAGCCAGTGTTTGCAACGCCGCTCTAGGCCTTGCCATGAGGCCCCCTTACCGCGCGCCAGTGGGGGCGAGGTGCGTCAACTGCTGGTTCTGTCTCGGACGTTACCGGCGCATCTCGCCGGGCCAGCTCGCTGATCACAGCCACCAGCGCGAGGCACCAGTAGAGCACCTCAGCCTTAAGGTAGTCAGCGAACATACCGGCGCAGAGGACGCTGACCAGCGCACCACCCACGACCGTGCGATACAGCTCTAACTCCTGGGAGAGTTCCTGCCCTGGAGGCGCTCGCAGACGCCGCAAGGTTTGTAGCGCCCAAATGATAACGGCGAGATAGAGCAACAAGCCGGGAATGCCGTGCTCAACGAGCAGAGACATAAACATGTTGTGCGAGGAGCGTGAACCACCAAAGCGTTCTTCGCGCGTATTGGCCGCGAGGTACTTCTGGTCCAGGAACTTTGGACTCAGCACTGCGGTGCCACGATGACCAGTGCCCATCGGATACTGCAGAAACATTTCGAACTGGGCCTTAATCAACACTAACCGGCCAGAGGCGCTGGCATCCAGCTCCTGCTCCTGCTGCGCGGCCGACACCAGATCGGTCATACGCTCCATAAAGTTATCCGGCGCAACTCTCACCAACAACAGCACACCGGCAAATGCACAGACCAGGAGAAACTTTCGATACCGGCGTGCGCCGAACACCAGCATCGCACCCCCCGCCACCACGAGGGCCAGGATGGCCCCGCGGCTTTCCGTCTGAATGATGCCGTTGACGATAAACGGAACCGCGGCAATCGCGACCAGCTTCATGCGCCAGTCTTTGTCCAGTAGCAGCGCGCAAACGAAAATCAGGCCGGTACCCAGCTGCATACCCAATGAGTTCGCCTCATCAATACCGGGCCCGCCTACCCCTTCCAAGCGGCCCCAGGGCGGCGCAAGGAAAGCCAGAACCCCCAGATACAGGCAACCCAGTACGTGCACCAGCGCAAAGCCCCGGACGTCGTCCCAACTCTGCAATAGCTGGTACATCAGGAAAAGCAGAATGGCGTACTTGGCGCCCAGCGACATGAAATCACCGTGCTGCGCACTTATCGTCCAAAACGCCTGCAGCCAGATCCAAACGACAAACCAGATAAAAAGGGCAATCCCGCGATGGTCGCGCCAGTTCCGCCGCTCCTGATCCGGCGCCAAACGCCACGTAGCCACAAGCGTGACCAGCGCTGCAATCAAAGCCCAGCGCGCGCTCGGCGCAAACTGCCCCCACCATCGGCTTGGTGGGTGCAGATAGAACACTGCCACATAGGTATACAGGCCAAATAGCGGATGCCTGAACACAGCCAGCGCGAGCCCGGCCAGGTACCCCAAAAGGAAGATGAGTGATGTGACAGCCATCTGCGTGAACCTGGCTAGGCTGCCCTGACGCCCTGCTCCGCAACAGACGCGGTCAGGTCAGCGACAGACTCACCATCGAGAAAGAGCCGCATCCACAGTTCAAGCGTTAGCAATGCGAACAGCTGATCGCTGTTGTCGGCCCGATTCGCACGGTGCGCATTAATCATGTCGGCCACAGCCTCGACACGAAAAATCCCTCGCCTTCTCAGCACCTCAGGTGACAGCAGATTACTGAGCACAGGTGCCAGCTCGTGCTTGAGCCATCCTCCCATAGGCGGCCCAAACCCACGCTTCTTGCGGCTCAGGACAACGTCCGGAACAAAGTCCTTCAGCGCCCGGCGCAACGCATAGCGGGTTTCCCGGCCGCGCACGCGATGTTCGTCGGGAAGCGTGCCGGCCAGGTCGACCATACGCTCATCCAGCAGCGGTACGCGACATTCCAGCGAATGGGCCATGGTCATCTTGTCCGACATGAGCAGCAAATCGTCTGTGAGCTGTGTCTGGGTGTCGGCCGCAAAAATACGGGTCAGCTCTGGTACATGCTGCCACTCCGTAAGCGCTCTCGCGAGGGCGTCCGGCTCGCCCACGGCCCGCGGGCCCAGCATGGCTGAGAGCTGACTGCTGCCAAACACTTCCATCAGCCGATGGTAACGGTCCAGATCGCTTAGCTCCGTGAGTTCAGACAATGTTCTCAGATAGCGAAACAGGTTCAGAATCCGGGAACTGCGGCTGACGGGCAAGGCGCCGGCCAGAGGATTCACAATGTGGCGTCTGCACCAACCCGGCAGCCGCTGCATCAGACCCAGATAATGGCCCAGCATGTAGCGATCATAGCCACCGAATAGCTCGTCACCGCCAACCCCTGACAGAATTACCTTGACGTCCCGGGCCGCGTACTCGGCGACGAGACTGGTGGTGACCAGCGCAGCATCTGCTGTCGGCTCGTCCATGTGCCAGACCAGTTCCGGTAGCAAACGCACGATCTCGGGGCTTACCAGAATTTCTTTGTGCTGAGTATCGAAGGCCTGGGCGACCTGACGCGCATAGTCGGTTTCGTTGTAGTAGTTCGCACCGGTGCTGCCCTGGTAGCCGATCGCATAAGTAGCAATTGAGCCTGTCGGATCAGCCTGCCGCATACTGGCAACGATCATGGATGAATCGATGCCGCCGCTGAGAAAAGCGCCGAGAGGAACGTCGCTAATGAGCTGCCGCTCAACACTGTCGACGAGCGCACTGCGGATCTCATCGGCCCAGTCGTGGACGCTTCGCTCTGCCGGCTCAATACCGAGTCGCCAGTAGCAATGTTCGGATGCGGTGCCGTTTTCCACCACGAGGTAATGCCCCGGGCGGAGCTTCTCAACACCGGCAAGCAGCGTCGCGGGATTCGCCACGTATCCAAGCGCCAGATAATCAACCAGAGCGTTGCGATCCAGACTGGCATTGAAATCCGCCCGGCCAGTCAGTGCTTTAACCTCCGAGGCGAAGGCCAGACGATTACCCAGACGTGCGTAGTAGACTGGCTTAATGCCAAGCCGATCGCGGCCAATCAGCGCCCTCTGTCGCGCACTGTCCCACAGCGCGAATCCGAACATACCCCGCAGCTTTAGCGGCATCTCATCGCCGTACTCCTCGTAAAGGTGTACGAGCACCTCCGCGTCGCTATTGCTGCGCACGGAGTGGCCGAGCGCCTCCAGTTCGGCGCGTAACTCGCGGAAGTTGTAAATTTCCCCGTTGCACACTGCGACGATTGAACGATCTTCGTTATAGATCGGCTGCTCACCGCCGGCGGGGTCGATAATCGCTAACCTGCGCAGTCCGAGCGCCGCGCGGCCATCGATAAACAAGCCGTCGGCGTCCGGACCTCTGTGCGTAAGCAGGCTGCCGGAACGAACCACCTGATCGCGCCCCGGACTTACGCCCGGTTGCAGAGTAACTTCGCCGTAGATACCGCACATGATGCTTTGCCCGGCAGCTAGCGCCGGGAGCTGGCTCCCGGCGATTTGAACGGACAATCGGCACGGAAAATCGTCACGGCAAATGCCTTACCAGGCGCGGACCCAGCCAATTGGCCACTGGCAGCGGCAATCGCCGCCAGGCGCGAATCGCCAGGGCATACTTCGGATTGTCCGGATTGAGCCCGGGCAAACTGCGGCCGGCTGGCAACCAGTAGTGCCAGAAAAGCGGGACCGGCTCGCTGCCCCACTGCTTCTTGAACCGATAGGTGCCACTGTCTTTCGAAGAGCGCCCAAAATCGAACACGCTCGATCCCCTGGCGTGGGCCGATTCGATTGCTGCCCAGTACAGCAGCATATTTGCCCCAACGCGATCAAACTCTCTTCGCGAAGAAGCCCACGGTATTTCGGTGACGCCTCGAAAATGCGTCAGGAGGCAGGCGGCGGCAACGGCTTCATTCACTTTTACGAGGACAATCTCTGCCTGCTCACCCAAAGCGTCCAGGATTCTGGCGAAGAACTCGCGACTGTAAACAGGCGTGCCGAGATCCCGCATCTTGGTTGCGAACACAGTGTAGAAATCATTCACCAACTCTGCGCCGCCGCGGACGACGCTTGCGCCCTCTCTGCGGGGCCGGCGGATCTGGGCGCGAAGCTTTGCGCGTAAACCGCTCCACTGGCTATCAACGTCTTCGGTCAAAGCGAGCTGCATAGCCAGCTTGTCAGTGCGCGCCGGCCAGGAAGACGCCCGCGGCCGACGCTCCCGAAACTCGATGTGCTCAACGCCCAGTTCGGCACCCAGCGTGCAAGCGGCCTTGAGCAGCTGCTCATCAACGGCGTCGGATGCCGCCAGCGCCCCACCAAAATTCACGTACGGAATCGATACAAGGAAGTCGCCGAACAGTCGGCTCTTCAAACGCACCAGCGGCAGCGCACCAACCAGGCGATCCTCAGACCACGCCGCAAGATAGTGAGCGTCGCAGCCGAAACTCTGCTGCATAACGTCTCGCCACGCCGTGGTGTGATAAACGGACCCGCAGTCAGCAGAGGCGACAAAGGCATCCCAAGTGGACGCTTCGTCATCAAGCAGGGGCGCAACTCTCATGACGAGTGTCAGCTGGTGGCGGCGCGCAGACCCAGAATCTCATCGTACCGCCCCCAATTGAACTCATCGAGCAAACGGTGGAGCCGGCCTTCTACGCGGCGCAAACTCAGGTAGTGGCGTAGTCGCGATTTCAGGCGGGCGCCGCGCACCCGAGGCTGGTCGGGGTCGATCTCCCAGGGATGCAGGTAGAAGAAAGCCTGGCGCGACTCCCGCTCTGTCACCCTGCGCAATGCCCAGGTAAACAAAGAATAGGGAAAGATACGAAAGTAGCCGCCCCCGCCACATGGGTAGCGGCTGCCGCCCAGCTCAACGGTCGTCAATGGGCACTCCAGAAAGTCAGAGTCCGCCGGGCGGAAGGTAAAGCGGGGCGCCTCCGGCCAGCCGTAAAAATCATGGCGCACCGGAAAAATGCTGCTGGAATAAGCGTAGCCAGCCTCGCTTAGCTCACCGAAGACCCATTCGTTTTCTTTGCGCACGGAGAAGCTTGGCGCCCGGTAGCCGGTAACCGGGACGCCGCCGAGGTCTTCCAGCACAGCTTTGGTGCGGCTTATGTCAGCCCGGAACTCAGCAGGTGATTGATGAAAGGCCGGCGTATGGTCGAAGCCATGGCTTGCCAGCTCATGGCCAGCAGCGACTATCGCTTTCACCATGCCAGGCTCTCGCTCAGCCAGCCAGCCCAGCACAAAAAAAGTTGCCTGCACTGAATGCTGCGCGAAGATATCCAGAATTCGCGCCGTATTGTCGGCGGCCCGGCGCGGATGATCTTGCCAGCTATCGCGATGGATGACGTCGCTGAAGGCCTGGACGTGAAAATGCTCTTCCACGTCCACGGACATGCCGTTGACCGGCATTGCACTGTGACCCGGTTGGCTCACAGAAAATCCCGAACAACCGTCAGACCAACCTGATGCTCAGTGTAGAGCGGCTGCCGCGCATCTGTACCGTACTGCTTGGTGCGACTAAACCAGGCCTTGAGCCGCGTCTTCTGGCCGAGCGAATACCTGCCTTCGAGATAGAAACGCAATACGGTATCTTCGTTGCCCGATGAGAAATCCCGGTCTGCCCAACCAACCTGTGCCGTGCCAGAGGTGCGAACGCCAAACTCGTGATCCCACGTCAGCGTCGCGCCAACCTCTTCATCGGCATTCAGGGTTGCGAGGTCAGGATCTTCGGCATCGGCCACATTTTCGCGCTCGTCCCAGAAGCCGAGCAACACGATCCGATTGCGATCCGTCTCACGCGTGATGCTGGCCTCCGCGCGCTCGCGCACAAAACGAACGTTCTGGCCCGGACGGTCAATGGTCTGAGGCGAATTCGGCAGACCGAGCTCTTCATTCGCACCCCGGTCACGGAACAAAATTTCCTGTACCCGGGGCTCCTCTGTATAGCTCAGCCCAATCAGGGTACCCAGGACGCGTCGCTCGAAGAACGCACGTTTCGTTGTGCCAAAGCTTCGGTCGCCTAAGCCAACCTCCCAACGCGTATTGGCCGTACGCTGGCGGATTCCCACCTCCCAGATTGCCTCCTCAAGGTCGTCATCACCTAGCTGAAACACATCGCTTTCCGCACCAAGTTCGCCGAACAGCTGAAAATCATCCGCCTCGACAAAATCGTAGTTCACGATCAATACAGCCTGCTGGTACTTGGACACCGGCGGGCGCTCGTATTCATAGCGAAGATACTCATGCGCCACACCCCAGGTCAGCCCTTTGTCTCGCGGAGCCGATGCGAAGCTGGTCTCAATTGTCTGGTACAGATCAAGATCCTGAATGTCCGGCGTATCGTAGTCGACTGTTCCCGCGGTATAGCTGATGTCGAGCAGTCCGCCGAACAACGGCTGCGTCAGGCGAGGCGTGGTCTCTAGTCGCACCGAGTCGGTACGGTTGTCGATGATGGGCACGTTGGAGAAAAACAGCACGCCCTCAGGCTCGGTCACCTGCTGCTCAATTACGGCAATGGAGTCAATCGAGAACACGTCGTCTATCAGCTCAAGCCCAAGCGCTGCGCTGCCGTCGTGAAAAATAGAATCTTCGCCAATGTCCTCGTAGTAGAGATAAGAAAATGTGTAGTCCACATCAACGGATACCCGCTGGGTTTCGTGGGTAAGCTGAAGGTTCGGCTCAATTAAGAAAACGAACTCATCAATCTCGTCGTCAGGTTCGGCAAGATTGAGGTTGTCGGTGTAGACCACCGAGGTTTCAATAGATGGAGCAAAGTCGAATGCTGATAGCGGAGTGGCAACAATAGTCAGGCAGATGAGTAACGCCAGACGCGTCAATCCGTAACGGTGTGACAGACCGATATCAATAGTAGGTGCTGGCATAGTAGTCTCCACCGTAGTAATCGAGCCACCGGGAGCGCGGCGCCTTGTTCAACACCAGGCCGACGGGTTTCTCCTTGTCCAGCGTGTTGAGCACTTTTTGAACGTCGCCCTCACTCGTTTGTCCGGCAGCGACCACGACCAGCACCTGACCCGCGAGCTCCATGATGGCGCTGCCATCGGGCATCGATAGCACGGGAGGAGTATCCATCAGCACCAGCGTCCCGGCTTTGGCATTGGCCAGACCCGTGATCGCGTCGCGAGCCGTCCGGCTATTCAACAGCTCCAGCGTGTCGGATGTTTTGGTACCGGTGGGGATCACGCTTAGCCGGTCAAACTCCGTACGCACGATCACGTCATCGAGGCCGGCGGCATCGGGATCCTGAATTGCATCGAAGAATCCTGGCGCACCTTGAAGTCCCATCGCGGCGGTCAGCGAACCACGGGCATTATCCAAATCGAGCATGACGACCGAAAGATCCCGCTCCAGCGACAGCGCGTAGGCGAGATTGGCCACGCTGAAAGTCTTGCCGTCGCCTGAAAGCGCACTGCAAACCATCACGATGTTGGCGCCCGGCGCGGATAGTCGGCCAAAGGCATTCTGCAGCACCGGATTCTTCAGCCGCCTGAACTCGTCGATCAGATTGGGATCTTCATCGCGGGCAACCAGCAGACCGGTCTCGCCAAAGCTGGCCATGCGTCGTTCCGAATCAGACGCATGCTCGCCTCCCGATTGGGACGCCGTCGATGCGGCGTCAGCCCCCCGCGACGTACTGCCGCGAGTCTGCGCGGAGCGCTGCTGCCGGGACTTCTCTATGGATCGCTCGATAATCGACACGGCTCAGGCTCCCACGGCCCCGCCGCCGGTCAGCAGCAGCAGGCTTTGCCGGCCGAACAGCAGCACAAAAAGAAAAGCGCAGAAAAAGCCTGCGGCGGCGAGGGAAAACAGCCAGGTGGACCGGCGTGAGCGTGCCGCGGCCGCCAGACCGACGGTACCGAACACCGGGACATGCAGGCTGCTCCCTAGCCGGTAGGACGAGAAAAATACTGGCCGCGACTGGTTCATCAAGAAAGCCACACCGATTGCGACGGCCGCTGCCACAAGAAAGATCAGCACGGACAAAGCCGGGCGATCCGGGCCGCTCGGCAACAATGGCACGCGTGGCGGCTCGACCACGTCAAATGTAACGGCCTCGCTGTCTTCTCGAACATCATCAGCGATGCGGGCACTCTCTAAACGCTGCAGCAGCGTTTCATACTGCGCCTTGACCACGTTGTAGTCCCGCGCGAGGCGATTGAGCTGGGCCTCCACCTCCGGAATCGTGTCAACCTGCCTGCGCAGGTAGGCAACCGTGCCTTTGCGCTCGCGCAATTGCGCCTGCAGACCCGCCAGTTCGACGTCGATCTGGCTTTTCTGCTTGCGCATATCCTGGTACACCGGATTCATTTCGACATTTGCGTTGGCGGCAACGTCCACTGAGGAAGCTCGGCCCGCAAGCTCTTCGTCACGAATCTGGTACAAGTCTTCCAGCGTCTCACGAATGCTCACCACGTCCGGGTGCTTCTCTGTGTAGCGCAACAGCAGCTGCTCCATGTCCAGCTCCAGCTTGCCAATAGTGGAGCTCACGGAAGTTGTCCGGGTGCCACCCTGTAACACCGGGTTGGCCAAGCCAAACACGGGCTGCTCCCCGCTCAGCTGCCGCTCCAGCTCAGCCTGAGACTGCCGGGCGGCATCCACGCGAGTCTCCAACTCCCGCACGCCGGCCTCTTCATTCTGCAAGCGAACGTAAAAATCGCCACCCTCGCCCGGCATCATGCCAACGTTCTCTTTCTTGAAGTCAGCAAGCCTTTCTTCGGCCTCAACCAGCCGGACTTCGTAAGATGCGATCTGATCCTCCAGAAACGACTGCGCCTGGGCAGTATCGGAGGCATCCATATCAAACGAGCTCTGCATCAGGTTATCCAGCAGGGCGCCCACCACATCACGCGCCGTGTTGGGATCCTGATCCTGGTACCAGATTCGGTAAATATTCTCGCCCGGCGTTTTTGTGACCATGATGGATCGCGCCAGCCGCGCCAGCAGCATCTCGTACTCCTCGGGCGACTCAACACGTTCCTGCAACGGCGTGTTGTTAACAACCTTCTCTAGCTGCGGCCGACTCAACAGCGCCCGCGTCATCATGCTCACCGCGTTCAGCGTGTCGGTAGGCACGGAAAGCCCACTCAGCAGTGGTTTTAGTGTGGATTCCGTATCGACATAAACCTGGGCTTCGGCATCGAACTGATCCGGCATGGTAACCACCCACAGCCAGCCCAATAGACCGACTACGCAGGCAGCGATTAGTCCGGTCCATCGAAACCGCCACATGCCGTGCAGCTGCTCAATCAGCTTTAGCGCAATTTGATCGGCGTTCATGTTGTCAGCGCACTCCGCTTGAGATGCATTGTTAGTCCAGCTAGAGCAGCGACTGTGGAATGATGAGCACATCGCCAGGGCGCAACACGACGTTCTCCGCAATCGCGCCCTTGTTAAGCAGGTCCTTGAGGCGAACCGAAATCTCCTCCTCCACGCCGTTGGCGCGGCGGATAATCCGGGCTCGGTTGCCGGCTGCGCTGGGACTTAAACCGCCGACGGCGATCAGCACATCCAGCACGGTCATGTTCTGGCGATACGGAACGGCTGCGGGACGGGCCGCTTCGCCCACTACGCGCACCTGCGTATCAAACGTGCCGACGAAGTTAGTCACGATAACGCTGACGTTCGGAGAACGGATGTACTCACTGAGTGCAACCTGCATATCCTCAGCCAGCTCGCTTGGCGTCTTGCCGACTGCCACCATATCTTCAACCAGTGGCGATGAGATACGGCCATCCGGACGAACCGGCACAGTGACGGACACCTCCGGATGCTGCCAGACAAAAATCTGCAGCGTATCGCCGGCACCGATCCGGTAGTCATCCACCGGTTCGATGGGAACCGTGTCCGTGGCTCCGCCGCCACCTGTCGCACAGCCCTGCAGGCCAACGGCGACGAGTACAGCGGCAAGCTGCGTCAGCCAATGTCTCAGCATAGGTGTTTCCTGGCTTTCTGCCTGTCCATGACCCGCCGGATTATAGTCTCAACCGCCGGGGCACACCCGGAAATACGGTCCAGTTTTCTAAGTGCGGGCCGGCTATCGATGCCATCCCCAGCTGCCAGCCGCGTCGAGCCTGCCTTTTTAGTTCTTCAGATCGAGACTGGAATTTGGCCGGGGCCAATGGAAGCGCTAGAGCGTAGCGACTGGATGGGGTCGGAACTGTGACGCAGCTCACTAAATCACCGCCTGTCTGGCCCGCATCCGGTAAATCCAGGCACCCCCATCTGGTTAGACCCGGTACCGATACTGGAAGATAATCGGCGCCGCCCGATCGGGTACTCCATTACCATCCGCTCTCAATAAACGTTTGGGGCCTGCTAAAAAGAGATGCTCCCGCTCATCGCGCACATCGTACACAGCCTGGACTACGGTGGCCTGGAGAACGGCCTCGTTAACTTGTTGAATGGACTCCCGCGCGATCGTTATCGCCACGCGGTTGTGTGCCTGACCGGCTACTCCGATTTCCATGCCCGAATAGATGCTGGCGATCTGCCGCTCTTCGCGCTCGACAAGCAGCCCGGCAAGGACCCGCGGGCGTATTGGCGTCTATGGAGGCTGCTGCGGCGCCTGGGCCCGGCTATCGTGCATACGCGAAACATGGGCGTACTGGACTGCACGCTAGTCGCTCAAGCAGCAGGCGTGCCGGTCAGAATACACGGCCATCACGGCTGGGATGTCGATGATCTGCACGGGGATTCCCAACGACGCAATCGCATCCGCAAGCTATGCGACCGTTTCGTCACGCACTATGTGGCGGTATCCGGACACATTGCGGAGTGGCTGATTACCGATCAGGGGATTGACCGCAACCGGATAAGTGCGATCTTCAACGGGGTCGATACGGAACGGTTTGCGCCCGGTAGGCCAGAGGCCTCTCTGCCTGCGCCCTGGCAACCCAGCGACAACGATTTTGTGATTGGCACAATTGGCAGGTTGGAAGCCGTAAAGAACCAACGCGCCCTGGTGCTGGCATTCTTCAAGGTCCTTGGACGGCGGCCCGAGTTAGCGAACCGCATTCGACTCGTCATCGTTGGCGAGGGCTCCCGGCGACCAGAGCTGGAACAGCTGATCGCCGGCTCGCCAGCGGCGCCGATCACATCACTCGTGGGCTGGCGCGACGATATCAGCGCAGTGCTCAGCCAGTTCGATCTGTTCGTTTTGCCATCACTGAACGAAGGTATTTCAAACACCGTGCTCGAGGCGATGGCCTGCGGCACACCGGTTGTTGCCACAAACGTCGGCGGCAACCCACAGCTGATCACGCCCGGCGAGACGGGGAACCTGGTGGCAGCTGACGACGTAGGCGCCATGGCAGATGCGATTGAAGGATACGTGGATTCACCAGAGTTGCTCGCCAGACACGGTGAAGCCGCCCGCGCACGCGCCGTGGAGAGCTTTAGCCTCAAGAACATGCTGGACCAGTACGACTCGCTTTACCTTAGCTACCTGAAAGGAGCCTGAGTCCCTATGTGCGGCATTGTTGGAATCGCGCGCGCGGGTAACGCTGGCCCGGTAGACGCGGGCCTGCTGACCAGAATGAATGACCAGCTGTTCCATCGCGGGCCAGATGGCGACGGCATTCACATCGATGGCCCAATCGGTCTCGGACACCGGCGCCTGTCCATCATCGATCTCGATGCAGGACAACAGCCAATGTTCAGCGACGATCGCCGTATCTGCGTCGTCTTCAACGGCGAAATCTACAACTACCGTGAGCTGGCAACAGAGCTTAGAGCGAAAGGCGCGGTGTTCCAGACCGAATCGGACACGGAAGTGCTGATCCATGGCTGGCTGGCGTGGGGCCACGCACTGCTTGAACGGCTCAACGGCATGTTCGCCTTCGCGCTGTGGGACAGGCAGCAGCAAGAACTCTTTCTGGCGCGCGACCGCTTGGGAATCAAGCCGCTCTACTACGCGCGCACGCGCTCTGGCACGCTGCTGTTTGCCTCAGAACTCAAAGCGCTTACCGCTCACCCGGAGCTTGACACTAGCCTCGATCAGCAAGGCATCACCGACTACTTCACGGTTGGCTATCTGCCGGATCCGCGTACCGCCTACGCGTCGGTGCGCAAGTTGCCGCCCGCGCATTTCCTCACACTGGACTGCGGGAGCGGCGAGCACGCGGTCCAAAGCTACTGGGACGTTTGCTATCCCGATCGATGGCATGATGGCCGGAACGAGCAGCAGCTTACCGAGGAGCTGCTTGAGCAACTAAAGCGCGCAGTTGATCTACAGCTCGTTGCCGACGTACCGCTCGGCGCCTTCCTTTCCGGTGGAGTAGATTCGAGCGCCGTCGTGGCCATGATGGCAGAGCTGGTGCCGGGAAGTGTACGGACCTGCTCGATTGGCTTCGACGACCCGGACTTTGATGAGTCTGGCCACGCTGCGACAGTTGCCGCGCTACTGGGCACAGATCACATTGAACGGACGGTACACATCGATGATTTCGACCTGGTTGACCAGCTCGTCGACATTTACGACGAACCGTTCGCCGACAGCTCGGCAATCCCGACGTTTCGGCTGTGCGGCGAGACCCGTCAAATCGTCAAAGTGGCGCTATCGGGCGATGGCGGGGATGAAAACTTTGCCGGCTACCGCCGGTACCGCTTGTTTTCCGCGGAAGAGTCTGTCCGCGGACTGCTGCCAGCAGGCCTGCGGCGTCTCCTCTTTGGGCCGCTCGGACGCTACTACCCCAAACTGGACTGGGCACCCCGCGTGCTGCGCGGCAAGACTACCTTTCAGGCGCTGGCCAGGGACTCGGTAAGCGCTTACCTGCACGGCGTATCCATTGCCTCTGAAGAAGTTCGCCAGCTGCTGTTCTCGTCGGACTTCCGCGCGGCGAATCAACACTATCGAACCGACGATCTGTTTCATGAACACGTCCGGGGCATGGAGTTTGCCGACCCGCTATCGATGGTTCAGTACCTCGACTTCAAGACCTATCTGCCGGGCGACATACTGACGAAGGTAGATCGGGCCAGCATGGCCCACAGCCTGGAGGTCAGAGTCCCGTTGCTCGACCATAAGTTTGTGGAGTGGATCGCCAACGTGCCGGTGAGCCAGAAGCTCAGGCGCGGTGAAGGCAAGTACATCTTCAAGCGCAGCCTTGAAGGCCGGCTGCCGGATGACATCCTCTATCGGCAAAAGATGGGCTTCGCGGTGCCGCTTCAGCGCTGGTTCCGCGGCCCGTTGGCAGCGCGCCTGCAATCGCTGGCAACCAGCCGCGTGTTGCGCGACTCCGGCGTTTTCTCACCGCGTGGGCTGCAGCAGATTGTTGACCGGCATGTGAGTGGCCGGCGTGACTACAGTGCGGTGATTTGGGCGCTGCTCATGTTCGAAGGTTTTCTGGGCCGGCGCTGATGCTCAATCTGCTCACGCTGACGAATCTGTTCCCCAGCGCCGCTCTGACACGGCACGGAATTTTTGTCGAGGAGCGGCTGCGCCAGCTACTGGCTACCGGGAAAGTCAACGCCGAGGTAATCGTACCAACGCCCTGGTTTCCGTTTCGCCATCAGTGCTTCGGACACTACGGACAACTCGCGCGAGTGCCTGCCGAAGAAGTCAGACTCAACCGGACGGTGCGCTATCCGCGGTACCCCGTGATTCCGAAAATTGGTATGCACGTAGCACCCGGCCTGATGGCAAGGGCAATGCGCAAACCGGTCGAGGCGGCGCTTGAACGGCTGGCAGGCCCAACCGTTGTGGACGGCCATTTTCTTTACCCGGACGGGGTCGCGGCCGCGCGTCTGGCGCGCGAACTTGACCTGCCCTGCGTGCTCACGGCGCGAGGACAAGATGTAACCCTGTTTCCGCGTTACGCGAGCCCTCGCCGGCAAATTCTCGAGGCGATCGACTACTGCGAGCGTGTGATCACGGTATCCGAGGATCTTCGTCAGGGACTGCTGGATCTGGGCGTACAGCCAGAACAGGTAATTACGCTGCGCAACGGCGTCGATCCGCAACGCTTCACTCCACATGACCCGGACCAGGCTCGCGCGCGGCTTAAGCTGAAAGCACCCAACCTCATTGCAGTGGGCCATCTGATCGAGCGCAAGAACCATGCGCTGATGATTGAGGCGCTGGCACGGGTGCCGGAGGCATCACTCACCATCATCGGTGACGGGCCGCTCAAGGCCCAGCTATTGGCTCAGGCCGCCGCATTGGGCTGCGCCGACCGGCTCCACATACGCGGCGTCATACCCCAGCGTGAACTGGCTGAGTGGTATAGCGCGGCTGATCTGAGTCTGCTGACGTCACTGCACGAAGGCATGGCCAACGTGATGCTGGAAAGCCTGGCCTGCGGAACTCCGGTCGTCGCCACACCCGTGGAGGGCGCTGCGGAGGTGATTACTGAGCCGGTCGCCGGCCGGCTGCTGCCGTCCCGCGACCCCGGCCTGTTGGCTGCCGCCATCCGTGAATGCCTCGAGCGGCCGATCGACAGGCAGCTAACGCGTCAGCACGGTCTCAAACTTGGCTGGGACAGCACCGTCCGCGGTTTGCTGCAGGTATTTGGCGACGCGCAGCGGTCACCATCCCTCCAGCCAGCTTAACGACAGATGTGCGACTCTTTCTCGCCACTCAGCGCGAGAGAATGTGTGGTCGGCACCCGCGATTGATTCAATCTGCACGTTCGGACGTGCCAATGCGCTCTGCCATGCCTCGCTGCCCGCCTGGTCACGAAATTCGCCGGCGGTCAGATCATTTTCGCTCAGCGCGATCAACACGGGGCCGTCAAACGCGGCTAGTCCCTGACGCATCCGCCCCGGCAAAGTTGCCGCATCGGCATCGCCAGATTGCCGACTGGCGCCAGTGCGCCAGGTCTCAAACAGGCCACGCAGGGATTGCACAGGCCTGAAGCGGCCGGCGAGCAACTTCTGCCAGAATCCGCGCTGGAACAATCGGGCCAGGTAATACTCCTTAAGGTATGAACGTGCCAGGCTCTGCTCGGTGCGCACCCAAGGGTTCAAAAGCACCAGCCCCGCGATCCGCGGGTCCCGGTTGACGTAGAACAGAGCTGCCGATGCGGCGTCACACAACCCCCAGATTACGAGCTCCTTAACCTGCGGACACTGCCGGACAAACGTATCGGCCGCCGCGCCAAGATCCGCCTGGATGTTTTCGAAACCCAGGTTTTCACCGTCACTGTCCCCCATGCCGCGGTAGTCGAACCTCATGACAGGGAACCCTGCTGCAGAGAGCTGGCGTGCAAGCAGTAGAAACTGGCGATGTGCGCCGATGCGATACTGCGGCCCGCCGACGACGATTAGCACGCCGCGCGTCCGGGGTTCAGCAGGTTCATGCAGATTGCCCACAAGCTGCTGGCCCTCGCAGTCGAACACGATTGGCTTAACGCGGACGCTCATACTCAACGAGCCAGCTCAGCGGTCCGCTCGATCAGCCCGGGTGCCTCGGAGATTTCAACCGTAGACCAGAACCGGGGCCCGGTGACGGCCTCAAGTTGCACGGCCACGCCGCTAGCCTGAAATGCCTCCACTGCGCGCGTGACCGGCAGCGGCGGTGGCGAATCCAGGTTGGCGACGACCTGCAGCCAGGTAACCTGGTCAGCGGCATCAGCGGGCAAAACATTAAGCTCAAGCTGCTCGACCGCCGCGGTCAGCTCAGAGGCAAGCTGATAGCCCGCAACCTCCAGCCCATCTCCACTGGCAAGACATTCCCGGAGCTGTGCGGTGGTCTCCACAGGTCCGTCGCTGGCCATGCGGCTGGCGGTAGAACGCAGTCTGAGTTGGTCCTGAATGACGTCCCGGCCGCGCAGCACCGGTTGCCAGAACATCATGTGGTCAAGCTTCGGCCACCGAGCCATCATGCTCACCGCAAGTAACGCCCCGAAGCGGAGACCAAGCAGGAGCTTCAGCCGCCCCCCCTGCAAAGCGATCCACTCGGCCGCTGCGACCAGATCCTGCTGCCACAGCTGCAATCGCGCATCGCCGAAGTCACCATCACTCTCGCCCGTACCATAGAGATCGACCAGCAGGACGCGGTAGCCGCTGGCGGCCAGGCGCTTGCCGCCCAGCGCCAGCATTCTTCTGCACCGGTTAAGTTCCTCGCCAAAAGGCGGCACGAGCAGGGCCCAGTTGTTGGCATCGCCCTGTTCGGGAACAAACTCGAGGACAGCCAGTTCGCCTCGATCAGTTGGCAGGCGCGTCGGCCTTAGCGTGATACCGGCGGGCACCACGGCGGCCTACTGTTGAGCTTTCGCCGCAACGAACTCCGAGAGACTACCGACAGTGGCAAAAATCTCTGCCGAGACTTCGTCGTCTTCAATGACAAAGCCATAGTGCTCCTCAAGCGCGGTGAGTACCGAGACAACTGCCATCGAGTCAAACTCGGGCATCTCGCCCAGCATGGGCGTCGAGTCGTCCATGCCGCTAGCCCGGTCATCTAGCTGCAGAACCTGCTTGAGGATTTCGATAACGGTCTGCGTTTCGCTCACGACCGTGCTCCTTTTGATTGGCCCGGCGGCATCTGTATGCCGCGGGGATGTGAATTGCTGATCATCCGGCTCTTGAGGTTTGCCACGTTGTGTACTTCTGGCCGCGCAGAGCCTGCAGTATCCCAACTGCGCTCGCAAGGTTGACGACGCAGAAATAATACGGAATTTCGAGGAGTCTCGGCGGCTCGCGACCCGCTCTTAGCAACAGAAAAGCCATGACCGCCGGCAAATAAACGACTGCCTGGGCCATAAGGGCAAGCACGTAGATCGGATGCTGAGACAGAATCATCAGATTGGCAGCCAGCAGGAGCCCCAGCAAGGGGCCGATCAGCCAGCGCAGCACTTTGTGAGACATGAACTGCCACGCAAACAGCCCACGAGTGAATGGATTTAGCAGATGGCGCATCTTGATCATTGCGCGCCACGCGCGATTAACGATCCTCACCTTGCGCTGAAACTCAGCGCCGAAACCTGCAGCCCCTCTCTCGTAGCAGAAGGCTTCCGGCTCATAGACGTTTCTATAGCCTGCCTCAACCACCTGCAGCGGATTGACGAAATCGGAGATGTCCGCCGCATCGAGCTCACGGTAGCGTTCACGGCGCACTGCGTAAATTGCACCATCGCCGCCAACCAGCGAACCCAGGTCGCTCTCCCAGCGCTTCAACGACAACTCATACTGCCAGTACCGGTCTTCGCTGCGCGCGGCCTGATCATCGGGTGCTACCTCGTAACGAGATTCCCCAGTCACCGCCCCGACCTCGGGATCACCGAAGTTGCGCACCATGCGCCGTATCACGTTCCGGTCATACAGTGCATTTGCGTCGGAAAAAATAAGGATATCGCTCTCGGTCCTTCTGACCGCCTCGTTCAACCCTAAGGTTTTGCCGCTTCGCTCTGGCATACGCAGCAATTCAACGCCGCGGCCGGCCATACCGCGCACGATCTCGTCCGTGGCATCGCTCGAAGCGTCAGAAACCACCAATACGCGCAGCCGATCCGACGGGTAGTCGAGCTCCAGCGTGTTGGCGAGCTTGCCCGCTATCACCGCCTCTTCGTTGTAGGCAGATATCACGAGTGTCACCGTTGGCTCATGATCTTCACGGCGAACCGGGCGGCGCAGACCAAGCGCCGCCATCAGGCCAAGCAACACGGGATAACCGACGTAGACGTACACGATTAAGCCCGCCGAGCACCAGAACACGAGCGTGGCGACATCCGTTATCATTTGCAGACCAGTTCGTATTTGACGGCGGGAAAGCGTGGCATTCTAGCTCAGCGATACCTGCCGCGCTGGGACCCAGCCTTCAGTTTTCAATCCCTAGTTCTGCAACCTTCAGTTTTGACCCCGAGCCGAGAAAACCGTTTGAAGCCGCACATCTTCGGTCTCTGGCAGCATCCTTCGCGAGCGTCCGCGTCATTCGGGCCGCCTGAAGCTCTGGGCATCCGCGATCCGGTCGCGCGCTCCGCATCATTGCTCGGCAAGTCGCCCTACTACGCTCAAGCGGACGGGGTGTCTTGCTTCCTGGATGGCCACCTGCTCGATCCTGACACCGGGACGGACCTCCCAGATCCCGCTCGGCAGTTGCTCTCGGCGTACCGGCAGGCAGGCGACAACCTGGCCGGCTTTTTGACCGGCATACTCGGGGAATTCGCGGTCGCTGTTCTGGATGCGACACAGGGCAGACTGCTGCTGGCCGTGGACCGGGTGGGACTGCGATCGCTGAGCTACGCCACGGGCACGCACGGCGCATTTGTCTTTGGTACCTCCACCAAGTGGGTTGCCGAGCAATCGGACGGCGGCAGGCGCCTCAATCCTCAGTCGCTGTTCGACTATGTGCACTTTCATATGGTGCCGAGCCCGGACACAGCGTATGTCGACGTACTCAAACTTCCTCCAGGCCATTTTGTATGCGCTGACCGGCAGGGATTTAGAGCAACCCAGCGATACTGGACGCCGCAGTTTCCAGCTCAGCGTCACGCTTCGTTGCAAGGCTTAACCGAAGAGCTGCACAGCTGCCTCGACGCCACCGTACAAAGCTGCTCGCCGGATAGCAGGACGGGTGCATTCTTGAGCGGCGGATTAGACAGCTCCAGCCTGGTCGGTGCGCTCTCACGCCAGCAGCAGGCCCCGGTAAAAACTTTTTCGATCGGCTTCGACGCTGAGGGTTTTGACGAATCCAAGTATGCCCGCGCGACGGTGGAAAAATTTGGTGCGCAGGCCCAGGAGATCAACGTTACGCCGAAGGATATCGTCGATACGATCCCCCTGATTGCCCAGCACTATGATGAGCCCTTCGGCAATTCTTCAGCGGTACCAACCTATGTGTGTGCGCGGCTCGCGAAAGAGCATGGCATAGACCAGTTGATCGCCGGCGACGGCGGCGACGAGCTGTTTGCCGGCAACCCGCACTACACGCGCCAGGCGCTGTTCGAGTACTACCAGCGGCTGCCCAACGCATTGCGCCGGCGCATCCTGGAGCCAATGACGCTGGGACTGCTGCCTGAGGATGCCATCTGGCCACTTGGCAAGCTGCGCAGCTATGTGGAGCAGGCCCGTATCCCTCTGCCAACGCGCCTGCACTCCTGGAACTACGTGTTTCGTGAGCCGGCCACCAAGATCTTCTCGGCGGATCTCCTCAGAAGCGTTCGGCACGATCACCCCGAGCGCACGATGGAGCGCGCCTACCTTGAGGCAGGAGAAACGAGCACCTTAAACAAGCTGCTGTTCTTTGATTGGAAGTTTGTGCTTGCAGACACCGACATCCGCAAAGTCAGCCAAATGTGTGCGGTGGCCGGGGTAGACGTACGCTATCCGCTGCTGGACCATCGGATGATTGACTTTTCGCTGGCGGTGCCTGATCAGCTCAAGATTCGCGGGCAGGAGCTGCGGTTTTTCTTTAAGCAAGCCATGCGCGGTTTTCTGCCGGAGCTGGTCATCAACAAACCGAAACATGGATTCGGGCTCCCGTTCGGCGTCTGGCTGAAATCGAACGCACCGCTGCGCGATCTGATTCTAAGCGCACTGGACAGTCTCGACCATCGTGGGCTGTTTGCAGACGGGTTTCTGGACGGCATCGTGCGTGACCAGCTATCCGGGCACGCATCCTACTACGGCTACGTGATCTGGGATCTGGCCATGCTCGAATGCTGGTTGCAGGAACAACAGTTGAGCCTTTAGCAGGAGTTGAATGTGCAATCGCTCTATCGCCTGGTCGCCGCTTCGCTACTTGGATCCTCACTGGCGGCGGCCGATGAGCCAAACCAGGGCAACTTCGCGGCACGCTGCGCGGGATCAGGCGTGACGCTGTGTGTTGGCTTTGATGCTGAAAGTGACTTTGCCGAGGAGTACCTGCTGCCCTCGTTTGACGGCAAGCAACGCATCACGCTGGACAGGGAAATTAGAGCCTCGGGCACCGGTGCCGCACGTTTTGAGATCCCCCCCAATTCGGCGGCGAGCCCGTCGGGTGGGTGGGTCGCATATCTGGGTAAGCGCTACCGGCCAGGCACCTCGCTGCACGTGCAGTTTCGTCAGCGGTTTTCTTCAGAGATGCTCGATACGGAATTTGCACCGGGAGGCGGCTGGAAGCAGGTTATCTTGCATGGCAACGCCAGCTGCGCTTCAGTCGAACTGACCACGGTGAATCAATACCACCAGGGATTTCCAACCATGTACACCGATTGCGGCGCGCGCAATCTGCAGATCGACTTGGCTGGCGGCGACGTGCTGTTGCAGCAGGGTGAATATGAATGCCACTACCAGGGCAAGAGGCCAGCATCTCAATGCGGTTACTACGCGCCAAACGAGTGGATGACCTTCTACTATGAGATCGAGCTGGGTGAGTGGGATACGCCTACCAGTCAAATCAGAGCGTACATGGCTTACGAAGGCAAACCTCTGCGCCAGTTCGTCGATATGCGCGATTATGTGCTGCACTACGACAGCAGCCCGAGAGATAGCTACAAGCGCGTGTTGCTGACCACCTATATGACCGGCAAAGACATGAGCCAGGCCCATCCCACTGCGTATACGTGGTACGACGAGCTGATTGTATCCAGCGAGCCTATCCCGCCGCCCGCCGCGGAATGAGCAAGGTGTGCAAGCGAGCGACAGGTGAATAAAGGGTTCTTTGGATGAGCGACACACCCGCAACCCAGTTTCGTGTGCTGCCCTGGCCCGACGCCCTGGCCGCCTATGGAAAAGCCTGGGAAAATTTGGTGCGGCGGCATCGGCTGAATGCGTCTTGCCTGCCTGGCTGGCAGAGCCTGCTGGTTGACTCGCATAGCCGGCCCGAAGACGTCCGCGTTCTGGTGCAGCTCGCAGGCGAAGAGCTCGCCGGCATCATGCCCTTCCATACGCGGCGGGATACGGTGAATTCGGTTTCGGTCACGGTACTGGAACCCATATGCAGCGTGCTGGGCTATCACACAGAGCTGGTAAGCGCCGGCGATCCGGCCAAGCTTCTGGACGGCTGGCTCAACCAGGTCGACGGTGAGCCGTGGCATATGCTGCGCCTCAACGGCATGCTTGACGATACGCCAACTTCCATCGCGATCGAAGCGGTGTGCACCGCCGCAGGACACTCCGTCATTCGCAACGTGGGCGAAGTGTCTCCCTACCTGGTTTTCGACAAGAGCTGGGACGAATTAGTTGCGGAGCGGCCCAAAAAGAAGCGCTACCAGATGCGCAAGCGTGCAAAAGACTTCGCGCAACTCACCAACGCGAGCTACAGGTGGCTGAATACTCCCGAGACGGTTGACGAACTGCTTGCTGCGATGATGAAAATCGAGGAAGGCAGCTGGAAACAGGCCAGTGGCGTTGCTATCGCGTCGGACCCCAGGGAAGTGCGGTACCAAAAAGCCCTGCTTGCCTGGCTGGCCGACCGGGGTGCACTGCGCGCCCTGGTGCTCTTTTCTGGATCCCGTCCGGTGGCGTTTGATTTATTCGCCCTATGGGACGGATGGGCTGGCAATCTAAAGGGCTCCTTTGACAGCGAGTTCTCCGTCATTAGCCCAGGCAACATCTGCCTGGATATCGCCATGGAAGAGTTAGCCGGAGAAGGAGTCCGGGAGATGGATTTCCTTGGCTACGCTGAGGACTACAAGCTGAGCTGGACGAAGACCACCCGGGAGCACAGCGACTGGTTCGTATTTCGGCGCGGGACACGCGGCCAGCTGCTGGGTATCGCGAAGAAACTGAGGGGCAAGCTAGCCGGCGGAAAAATAGCTCCGGAGGATGCGTAGACAGAACTTGAGCGACTGGCGGTCCCAGGACGAAATCCGCGGAAGCTGAAGCATGTCTGACCCTTGCGTCGCGCATCCCCAGGCTGTTGTAAACGCCGCGGCATAGCCAGCTTGCGAAACCAGCTCGGTATCCCGGGGCAGATAGTCCTCGTCGGGCTTACCGTTTGGATACGCAAACAACGCCGGCGGATAGCCCAGGATGTCCTGAAGCACCGAGCGCCCCTGACAGATTTCTCGCAGCGCATCTGCGGAGTCCAGCCGCGCGAGTATCGGGTGACTGTGCGTATGGCCACCGATCTCCATGCCCGCGAGCTGAAGGCTGCGCAGTTGCTCACTGGTCATCATCAGCTCGGGCGGCGGCTGACCAACGCCGGCCAGCAACCGCAGCGCATGAGACTCCCGAACGGCGGGTTCAAGGTACTTGATCGCGCGAATTATCTGATCGAGAGCCGCGACGCGGGAAGCGGTCGAGTCGATACCTAGCGAATCGAGACCCGGGAGCTCAACCTGCCATCGGCCCCGGGGCGCAAAACGACAGGCCTCGATCACCAGGTCATTAAACATACAACCGCCATCCAAATAGCCTGTAGCAACGAAAAACGTGGCTGTCAGGCCGTGACGCTGGAGGACCGGCAAGGCAACAGAAAAGTTGTCGGCGTAACCGTCATCAAAGGAAATAGCGACGGCGCGCCTCGGCAGTTTGCTCGAGCGAAGCATCTCTACGCCCTCGCCAAGCGGCACCACGCTGAATGCTTCTGCCAAAGCGCCGAGATGCACGGCGAATTCTGCCGCCGTGAAGACGTCTGGCCGCAGCGGATCTGCCTGTGCCAGAACCTGATGGTAGTGAAGCACCAACAAGCGCCCCGGCGGGGTCAGAGTGCTTCCGGCGCAGCGCACCACCAAAGCCTGTAGCGGATTCAAGTGTCCAACAATCCGTTGTAGACGCCGCGGTACCGCCCGACGGTGGCCGCCCACGTTCGTTCGTCATGCGCAAAGCGCAGGCCATTCTCGCGCAGCTCCGAGTGCCCCGGATGCTTAACCGCCTCGACCAGGACACGCGCCAGGGCTTCTACCGAGCCCGCAGAGAACAGCAGGCCGTTATGGCCAGCACGAATCAGCTCGCGGTGCCCCGCGACATCACTGGCAACGACAATGCGCCGCGCCGCCATCGCCTCGATCGGCTTTAGTGGCGTGACCTTCTCGGTCAGCGGGCTGGCCAGGCGGGGATAGACCATCAGGTCTAGCGCTGCGTAGTAGCCTGGCACATCTTCAGCGCGCACCCTACCCGCAAAGTCAACGAGCCCAGTTAAATTGAGCTCTGCGGCGAGAGATTTCAGCCGCTGCTCCTCCGGGCCATCGCCGACCAGCACTACCCGGAAACGAGGCAACATGTCCTCAAGTTGGGACACCGAGCGCAGCAGTAGTTCCAGCCCTTCCCAGGCGAAAAAAGACCCAATGAATCCCAGCAGCAACTCTCCACCTGGCGCATGGCGCCGCCGCAGCGCCTCGCGCTGCGCACTGTTCTCACCCGCGAAACGCTGCACATCCACGCCGTTGGGGATCACGGTGACCTTATGCGGCGGAATGCCGCGGCCAATGATGTCCTCGCGCAGTCCGTCGCAGATGGTGGTCACGGCGTCTGCCTGCGACAGCACACGTGTTTCGAGCGCACGGGACAGTCGATAGCGAACGCTGCCGGGTGTCGTTTGGCCAGCGCTGACAGCCGCATCCTCCCAGGACGCGCGCATCTCATATACCAGCGGAATCTTCAGGCGCCGGGCAACAGGCAGCGCGGCGAGCCCGGTTAGACAGGGTGAGTGGGCGTGCAGCAGACGAGGCTTGAGGGACTGCGCCTTGGCGAGGGTTGCCCGGCGCAGGGTGAGAACCGTCGCAAGCTGCCCAGCAACGGGCAGCTCCGCCAGGGGTGCAGGCAGGGGCGATGTACGCAGGTACTCGACACCATCTTCGGGGGCACTCGCCACGGATTCCTGTTTGTCGCTGGTGAGCTGCCAAGTTGTCCAACCCATCGCGCGCTGTTCACGAATAATCGCCGAAGCGCGGAATGCGTAACCATCCTGGACGGGGAGAGAATGATCCAGCAGGTGCAGAACAGAAATCGCCGAGCTATCCACCGATTCAGACCAGGACCTCTCCTGGCGGTGGGTGGCTAAGGAAATTGATTGGGCTGGCCGTCAAGCCATAGGCGCCAGATTGAAACAGCACGATCAGGTCACCCTCCTCCGCACAAGCCAGCTCGACGCGGTCGCCCAGCAGGTCCAATGGCGTGCACAGCGGCCCGACGACGCTGGCAGACTCGCGTGGCCCCTGGCGCATCTTGTTCCCAACTACGGCCGGGTAATTCTTTCGCAGGATCTGGCCAAAATTGCCGGATGCGGCCAAGTGATGATGCAAACCACCATCAGTGATCAGAAACACCTGCCCGCGAGATACCTTCCGGTCGATCACGCGGCACACATAAATGCCTGCCTCGCCAACAAGAAAGCGTCCCAGTTCGGTGATTAGCGTCGCGCCCGGCAACTTTTCCTGCGCAGTCTGCATAAGCTGAACCAAGTGAGGCTTCAGGGGCGCGAGGTCGAGTGGGTGTTCTCCGGGGAAGTAAGGAATGCCAAACCCGCCACCGATATTTACAGTGGATGGCGGCGACGGCGCATCAGCCGCCAGTCTCTCCACCAGCTCAAGTGTCTTGGTTTGCGCCTCGATGATGGCTTCACTGCGAAGATTCTGGGAACCGCAGAACACATGAAAGCCACGGAACTCAAGATCCAGACTGGCCATACGCCTGAGCAGAGCGGGCACCTGTTCTGCGTCGATGCCAAATTGCTTTGGGCCGCCACCCATCTTCATACCCGACGACTTCAACTCAAAATCCGGGTTTACGCGTATAGCGACGCGCGGCTTAGCGCCAAGAGTTCCGCCAACTTCCATCAGCCGGCGTAACTCACCTTCCGACTCAACATTGACCGTTACGCCTGCTGACACCGCGGCGGTGAGCTCATCATTCGACTTACCCGGGCCAGCAAAACTGATGTGCTCAGGGTCACCGCCAGCGGCTAACGCCACGCTGAGCTCGCCCCCGGAAGCCACATCCAAGCCGTCTACCAGACTATTAAGCAAGCTGACGACTGCCGGCATTGGGTTGGCCTTCATGGCGTAGTGCAGATGCAGGCCTTCGGGCAAAACCTTGCGCAACTCAGCCACACGCTTGTGCATCAAATCCGATGAATAGCAGTAGAACGGCGTTCGACCCACCTCCGCAGCAATGTCTTTCAGCGACCGGCCACCCACGACCAGGCAGTCTTCCTGCGTCTCGAAATGCTGTCCGGGATCGTAGTGATCTGACGCCATTAACCCGGTTCTCCAGACGCGAGCTCCTCGCGCAGGCGAACGCGATCAAATTTTCCGTTCGCGTTGCGCGGCAAGGCATCGCGCCAGACGACAGATGCAGGCACCATGTACGCTGGTAATTCGGCACGCGCGAACGCCAGGAGTTTATCGGCAGGTTCATCGCCATGCCTGGCAACAGCAACCAACGTGATCGCGTGCCCGAGACGTTCATCAGGCATGCCAACCGCGACCACTTCAGCCAACAAGTCGCTGCGCATCATGGTTCTCTCAATCTCCTCGGGACTGACTCTGTAACCTGATGTCTTGATCATTTCATCCCGCCGTCCACGAAAGTACAGATACCCGTCGGCGTCCCGCACCACCGTGTCACCGGACCACACGACATACTCCTCCTGCCCGCCTGTCGCGCGGCTACCTGGCAGAATGCGAAAGCGCTTGGCATTCGCCTCTGGCCGGTTCCAGTAGCCCAGCGCGACATGCACGCCACGGTGCACTAGCTCGCCGGGCTCGTCTACATCGCAGACTGAACCATCCTCGCGCAGGACCAGGACTTCAGCATTCGGAATAGCCTTGCCAATGGAGTCAGGCCGGCGATCGATCTCAGCGGGCGGCAGATAGGTCGAGCGAAACGCCTCGGTCAGCCCGTACATAAGAAATGGCTGAGCATTTCGAAAGTGACTGCGCAACGCCGCCAGAACAGTCTTTGGCATGACGCCCCCGGTCGTAGCGAAATAGCGCAAGGTGGCGCCTGAATCGTCAGGCCATCTGGCGTCTGCGAGCTGGGCCCACAGCGGGGGCACCCCGGTAATGCCCGTGATGGCGTGGCGCTGTACCGCTTTGACTACATCTCCAGCCAGCAAATAGTCCATCAGCACCACCGAGGCGCCGGCCAGAAACCCGGTCGTCAACTGACTCAGTCCGGCATCAAAGCTTAAGGGCAACAGGGCAAGTATTCGATCTTCCGCCGTGTTCTGCAGGTACTCTGCCACGCTCACTGCACCGGCAACTAGATTGCGATGGGACAACACCACGCCTTTTGGCAGGCCCGTGCTTCCGGACGTGTACAGGATCGCAGCCATGTCACCGTCGATAATTATCCCCCCAGGCTCGCCGGTCGCAGCGGAGCAAAATTCATCCCAGGGGATTAACGTGAGATGGCTGAGGTCGGCTGACTCCGGCGCGCTGCCACCCGTCACGACTATGCACTCCAGGTTCTCGCACTGCTTTATCGCCGGCCCGATCGCGGTGAGCCGATTGGCAGATGTGACGAGTACGCGTGCGCCGCTGTCTACAAGAATATGGCCAACCTGCTCGGGCTTCAGCACCGGATTAACCGGAACGAAGGCTCCTCCTGCACGAGCCGTTCCGAAGAGCGCTGCCACGTTCTCGGGTGTTTTCTGCAAATAAGTCGCTACGCGATCGCCTTTCCGCAGGTGTGCAGCGCCCAGCAAGCCATTTGCAAACTGCGTGACGTGTTGATTGAGCGTCGCATAGGAGATGCTCTGCGCACCGGCAATCAGGGCGCAGGCCTGAGGCTGCCGCGCAGCGGACGCAGTGATGAGATCCTGAAACAGCACAGGTGAGTGTCGCATGCGGACAGACTCAGGCAGATAAATTTGGAGTTTGCCTGCGGGCCGAGACGGCCGCTGGCACGATCACTGGACGGCTGACATAGGCCAGGCTCCCACCTCGGCGAGCTTGTTCCTCAGCCCCGGCAGCGGGTAGCCCAGTGCATAGGCACGTTCTGCGTGTTCGGCAGATAGGTCGTACTCCTGGAGATCAAAGTAGGCGAGCCCAAGGTTGTACTGGATATCGGCAGAGTTTTCCTGCATTGACTCCGCAATTTTGTACTGCTCGACAGCCTGTTCCAGACGATCTGTCTTGTGGTAGTGAATCGCCATCAGCAGGCGCAGGTTTGGGTCGTTCGGCCGGAACCGAAACGCCCGGTCGTAGTAGCACTCGGCGGTTGCCGGAAAATACAGCGTATCGTCCATGCCAGCCTTCGCAGGCTCGTACTCGATGCCTGGAAACTTTTGCTCGATGTCGGCCAAATGGCTGAAGGCAACGTAGTGGTTGGGGATGCGAATAAGAATGAAATTGAGCTCGTAGAGCGCGTGGTAGGGGCGGCCCTCATCCAGATTCGGCTTGATCTTGGCCAGATGGTTCGAGTTGATGTCCTTGATGTTCCATCGGGCGACCGCGTCGGCATCAAGGAAATCGTAGGGGCCGGCAGCGCCAGGCAGTGGCACAGGGCCGCAGCCCGCGCCTTGCCCGAATGCCAAGCCAGGAAACGACGCCAGCAGGCAAACGGCCGCGGCCACAATCAGACTGCGGAGACCGCGTCGGGCTGATGTGGCGGGCAGTGATTCTCCGAGGCCTGTCATAAACGAATCGCCATGCAGCGCATTGAGCAAGGACGCCCGATTATAGGCGATCAGTGAGCGCATAAAAAAAGCGGGTGCCAGGCCCTGAATACGCCTTGGCACCCGCTCTGGTTAGCGTTGAGAACAGGTGGTTATGTCAGACCACAGTCCTCCTGCGGCGACGGGCTGCGCTGGCCAGAAGCAGGCCCGCCAGGGTCCAGAGTCCGAAGGCACTCGAACCAGCCTCCTCACCGATATCCACGTCGCCTGCTTCCTGCTCCGGCGGCGGGTCACCGGGGTCGTCGCCTGGCGGCGGGGGTGGCGGAGGCTCGACAACGTTAACTGACAGCATTTGCTCACTGCTGCCACCAGGCCCCGTGCAGACGATGCCGAAGTTCGCCGTTCCCGTGAGCGGCACGGACTGTTGACTACCCGAAGCGGAGCGGTTGCCCGTCCAGGCGCCGCTCGCCTGGCAGCTATCGGCATTGGCCGCAGACCAGGTCAAGGTTGTTCTCTGGCCCGATTCGACCGTCGTCGGGTTGGCAGAGAAGTTGATCACTGGCTCGCCCGGGTTAACGACGGTGACCGAAACGGACTCACGGGCCGTGCCTCCGGGTCCAGTGCAACTAAGCGAGTACGTGACGTCACGATTCAGCCACACAGGCTCGGAGCCAGATAGGCCCTTGTTGCCATCCCAGGCGTCCTCGCCAACACAGGAGCTGGCGTTGCTGACATTCCAGTACAGTGTGGAGTTGTCACCCAGCTCAACCGACGTCGGATCCGCATAAAAAGTGATATCCGGCGCCGGCGCTCCGCCACTGACGCTCACCTGGACCGTATCAGCAGCAAATTCACCCACCTCGTTTACGCAGGTGAGCGTGTAGCTGGTGGCTGAAGTAATTGGCCCCACCGAGCGACTACCCGTCTCCGTTTGATTCGGATTCAGTGTTTCTGTGCCCGACCAGCCACCTGATGCCGAACAGGACGTCGCGTTGTCGACGGTCCAGCTCAAGCTGCTGCTGCCGCCACTGGCTACGGTTTGCGGCGACGCCCGCAAGTCAACCGATGGCGGTGACACGGGCGGCGGTGGCGGAACCTCGCCGTTCGGCGCGGGAATCGGCTGCGTGGAAACAATCAGCTCGTCATACCAGGTGTAGCCGGTCGGGTGATTCTGCCCCGCGTCCTTGCCCGTCATATACGTTGTCAGAAGAATGTTCTTGTAACGATCCGACGGGCTGCTGTCGTAGGACAACGAGTAATTGTCCATGTCAACGAACTGCTTCATCGGACCGCCTTCGTATGCCATATAAGCCCTGATGTGGCTCGTCGGCGTGTCCCAATTGCCCAGCTCGATTTCGTAGTAGAACGTCATCCACTCGTCGCCAGCGTAGTAACCACACTCCGAGGGTGGACGACTTCCCTGGTAGTGACAGTTGTAGTCACCCTGCTGTAGCAGCACGTCACCACCGCCAATCTGGCGCTGCAGATTTCGCCCGCCACAATCGGTGTACATGCTGGGGAAGCCCTGGTGGTACTGATTCACCGTTGTCAGCTCCACACCCGCACATGAAGCGTTGCCATAGAAGATGACCTGCTTCCAACCACCACCTGGGTTGTAATAAGTGTCCAACATGGTCTGCGAGAAGCGCTGGCGGAACTGCACATGCAGGGTATCGCCGGGACCAAACTGGTCACCTAGCGCCGAGGCCCAGCCGCCAGAGGCAGCGGCTCCGGAGAACGGCGGAATCTCCTGACGCATCGAGCCACCCCCAGACGCATAGACATTGGTGTCCACGGACGTGTACTGGAGGCTGCCGTCGAATGCCTGCAGCTCTTTCCCATCAAGATCGGCCTGACTATCGAAGCCGATGCAGGCCACCACGCCCGATCCGGAGCAGCGCGAAGCGAAATCGTTCGATCCGCTGCCGCCCTGCACGTTCACGATAACCGAGTCCAGGCTGCTGCCGCTGCCGTTCTCACACTCAAGCGTAAAGGCCCGGCTGGCCGCCAGAGGACCAACAGTCTCGGAACCTGATGAGGCTTTTGGGCCTGACCAGCCCCCGCCCGCCGAGCACGAAGTTGCGCCGGGCGCCGACCAGCTCAAGACGGTGCTGGCGTTGGCTGCGATCGTCTCGGGACTTGCAGACAGCTCAACCGACGGGCCGCCTGCCGTGACAGTTACCACTGCCGTGTCACTGGCAGAGCCGCCAGCACCGGTGCAATTCAGCGTGAAGCTGGTGGTTTGCGTCAGGGGACCAACAGACTCACTGCCGCCTGTCGACTTTCCACCAGACCAGCCGCCGCTCGCCGTGCAGCTGGCGGCATTTGAGGATGACCAGCTTAGCGACGCCGAATTGCCGCTCACTACCGAGCCAGGCGAAGCATTCAGGCTGACGCTGGGCGGATCCGCGGGTGGCGGTCCGTCGTTGGCGTTTAGCTTGATCATGTGGACGGGCCCGTTAACCGTGTTGGCCACAATGAAAGCGTTGAGTGATGGCACGTAACGGAAACGCCCGAAGGTGAAGCGCTCATTCGGACGCGGCGCACTGCCGCTGGTTGTGACCCGGGTCCAGGTCCAGGTGCCGGACTGCCAGTTAGATGGTACCGACAAAGTGTATAGATCCGGGGAGCTCTGCCCGCCATTGCCTCCCCAGGCAACGAACTTTTCGCTGACCGGGTCAAATGCAAATCCCGGCCCCCAATTGATGCCGGAAGGAATGCCCTGATTGACGTTCACAGAACGCGGACCGGCACTGATATTGGACAGGTCGTAGACGTAGACGCGGTCGCGGGTGGAATACATATCCAGAATGACCAACAGGTCGCGCTCGGAATCCACCGCGGCCGCTGCATAGATTCCCACGTCAGCAATCTGACTGGAGTTCAGTACTTCCGTCCATTGGCTGGTCTGCGGATCGTAGTACCCAAGCGTGCCGCCTTCCGCCCGAGCAGCCCAACCTGCGTGATGCCAGATGACCTGACGGTTAGGATCGTAAGCGGCAGTTGTTGCCTCCTCCGAGCGGTTGTGACCGCCGAAGGGAAAACTGGGCTTGCGCTGACCACGTGACCAGGTATTTGTATCCAGGTCAAACTCGTGCACCCAGCCTGACCCCAGGCCTCCCTGCATGTGGTCCGAAGAACTCGTCACCTTGACGAACTTATTGGTCGGTGGATGGAACTCCAGGTAGTTGCCCGAGTGCGCAGAACACGGCGAGCCATCCTGAAGCTCAGAGTAATCGTAGTTGCAGCTCGGATTAGGAACGGGCTCGGACAGGCGCCGCCACAGGCCCTCCCCGATATCGAAAATGTAAACCTCATTGCCGAGGTAACCGGCATGGCCACCACCCCAGACAATAAGTCCGCCGTATTCGCCGTAATTCGGCGCAAGGACTCCGCTGTTCCAGTCGTCAAAGACGCCGGCCTGGCCCTCGTTGCCACTCCAGCTGCACCCGTTGTTCGGGCAGGGGTTAACGTCGGCAGGCGTGTTGTTGGACACCACGGTCCATACACCCGGCTGCAGGTTCTCGACGTCAGCGACAGCCGACGCGGTGTGAAGAGACAGGACGAGCGCGACAACGCGCAAGAAAATCTTGCTAACTCCGACCGAATTCATGCGGTACTCCTAGACTGCGTAAATCCCTTTACACGTCAAAGGCAGGCCACACGAACCCTCACCCGCGATACAGCCTCCTGGCGTTCGCACCGGGTGATTTTTTTCGGCGGCCCCGCTGTCGTAGGACGTGAGTCCCTTAGACCGGAAGCTTTGCGTCCCCGCCTTTCGACGGGTATGCCTTTGTCGTGGCCGGATACTATTCAACAAGCCCAAACCCATGCAAGGACGGCCCGCGCACAATGGGCCGGGGGCGGATGTTATGTCAGCCTTTTTGAGACCGATAGCGTTGCGGCACAACGCCTGCGGGCAGATCTGAAAAGGCCGCCGGCTTAACTTAAGGAATACAAGAAGGTGGGCTTATTGTCGCATTCAGATTCTGCGCAGACGTTACGCACGGGTCTGGTCCGGGGAATGCGCGCTGCGGCGCAATGTGCCGCTTTGCCTCAGGGGTCGGACGCTGCAGATGACACCAGCCGATCAAACAAATCGGCGAACTCGGCAGCCCGTGCGGCCCGGCTTAACCGGCCCACCTCAGCCCCTTCGGGTACCGGGACGGTACCCGCCGGTAAGCGCGACAGGTAGTCCTCGGCTGCGCTGGCGATGGCTTGGGCATCATCCAGCGGTGCCTGCACGCCTGCATTCATCCGCGTGAGCAAGCTTGCCGTTTCACCGCGCGCATCCACCATGGCGAGAATGGGCGGACCGGCCCGCAGGTACTCATAGACTTTGGCCGGTATGGCCGGGTTAGATGTGCTGCCCTGAAACAACAGCAAGCCGTCCGCGTCCAGCATCTCCCGCAGGGCGCTGCTGTAGTCCAATGCGGGGGCCAGCTCGACAATGTGTTCAAGCCCCAGCTTGGTGATGACCGGTGCATAGACCGAATCGAATCCCGTGGCACGCAGGCGGACACACAGCCGCGGTGGTAACTTCCCGGCGTCGCGCAGCTTAGCCAGCGCCGTGAAGAACGCACCCGGATCACGGTCGGGTCCTGGATAGAGCGTGCCGCTGTGAACCAACAACATGCCGTCAGCGGAATTTTGCGGCAGCGCTGTCGCGGTCTCAAAAGCTTCTTCGTCGAAGCCATTGGCAATGACTTCAGCCGGGCGCGCGGTTCCCCAGTCATGACGCTGGAGGAAAATTTGCCTGGCGCTGTGAGTACAAAATGTCGCCGCGCTGGCGTGCTGCGACACCTGGCGTTCGACGCGGAGCCGCGCTGCGCGCAGCGCCGGATCTTCGGGGAAATCTACTCCATCAATGCACTCCACCATCGGGTCGCGAAAATCTGCCACCCAGGGCAAGCCAGTCAGGCGATGTAAAGTCATGCCCAGCAGATGAGTCGTCGCCAGGGGATAGGTCGTCCAGATGACGCCGGCCCGATGCCGACGGATCAACGCCAGTCCGCGCGGGACAGCGGCCACCAGCCACGTGATCCACCGGTCCGGCAGCGCGAGTCTCGACCAGTATCTGCCGAACAATGACAGGTGCCTGGCTGTGTCCAGAGCTGGCGCCCGGCCAATTGGCACCCCAGCCGGCACCATCGCTTCGCCAGTGCGGTCAGCCGGTGCATAGGCCATACCCCCCGCCGTCAGCACAACCGGTGACCAGTGATGCGCCGGCAGGTTACGCGCCAAGGACAGCGGCCGCTGCAGGCCACTGCTCGCCTTGTACGGGGGAAAATGAAACGCGGCAAGCAGAACCGTGTTCAATGCTTTGTCGCCATCGTCACCGTGTAGGGTGTCAGCACCTGGCCGACGAAACGGAACACCGCGTTACTGCCAATCACTCGACTGACCGCGCGCTTCACCCGTCCGGAATCCGGCTGGACCAGCGCGAATCGATCAACACAGCGAAACCCCCGCTCACGCAGGTGTGAGCTGAGGGAATAATAAGAGAACCAGTTAACAGCAGGATGACTGGCATGATTTACCCACTGCGGATGACTGGTTACTGCCTTCTTTTCGCACCAGCGCTTCAGACGCTGCGGGTACCAGCTATAGAGCGGCAACGAAAACTCTTGCTGAGACGGGCACAGGTAATTCGTCGTGCTGATGAACAATGACCCGCCTGGCCGCGTCACCCTGACAACTTCGCTCAGGCAATCCTCCCAATTCGGCACGTGCTCAAGCAATTCAGGCAGCAAACACACATCAAACGCGTCGTCGGGCCACGGCAGATCAGCTGCAGTACCCACCCTGAAATCGATCTCCACGCCGCCTGTTTCAGCCCGCTGCCGAGCCAGCTCAACGAAGTCTGCGCCGATGTCGATCCCGTGCAGACGATGTCCGTGACTGGCCCAGTACATGCACTGGACCCCCGCGTTGCAACCGATGTCGACGACTGCCAGATTGTCCGTTGGCAAGCCGAGCTCTCCACGATGCCCCATTACTGTCCCGTAAATTGAGGCAATGTTGGCCTGCATCTCCGGCCGCAGGCTTTTCTCTGCGTAGTAATCATAGAATTCGCCCGCCAGATGGGTGTCGGCCTGTTTGTTGGCGGGTGACGTCTGCTTGGACATTGGTTAACCGAGTGCGAGAATTGCGCTTCAATTGGCTGCCGCGGACTGTAACAGATGGCCCTAACTTCAGGCAGTGACGGATCCCTCAGCGAGCGCTACGCCTCGCGCTCAAACGCATCGCATACACGCTAGCGGCCCGGTGTTTCCTCCCATCAAGCTGTGGCAACGGCTCGTGCGAGCCAAACGCGAGTACGGACGCACGGATTTTTTTCTGCTTTGCCTGCAGCGGGCAATTGGCTGGCTCCCTGGTGTGCGGATTGAGCGTCACCACTTAGTCGCCCAGCCCGTGGCGGCGCCAAAGGCTTCGCACCGGGGGCGGCATATTGTGATCCGGCAGCTGGACCGGTCCGCTGATGCCCTGCGCCTAATCACGCGTATACCGGAAGAGCTCGACGACCGCTTTGACCAAGGCGCAATCTGCCTGGCTGCGTTCAACGGTGATGAGCTGCTTGGCTGGATCTGGCTGGCCTTTAACCGCTTTCGGGACTTTGAGGAGCCTTTTCTGTTCGTTCTCCCAGAGAACGGAGAGATTGCCTGGGACCTGGACGTTTTCGTCAAGCCCGAGCATCGCCTGGGCCCGGTGTTTCCGCGCCTGTGGGCAGCCGCTACTGAGGAACTCGAGCGGCGCGGCGCCCGTTGGACCGCCAGCACTATCTCAGGATTCAATCCTGCCTCCCTGGCGGCACACCGTCGGCTCGGCGCACATACACTGGGCGTGATTCTGGTGATCCGCCTGGGCAGACTGACGGGCTTGGCGAGCCGTCAACTTGGTATCCCGCTAACCTGGGCCTGGCAAAAGGTATACCGGCATCGGATTGAAGTTAACGAGCCCGCGTAGGTTCCATCGGCACCTTTATTTCGGCCGGCTGGCCGTCAACGAACGGAAGCGCAGACGAAAGTAGTCGCGCAGCTCCCCGGCCAAGTGCTGCCGTTCCCACACCGCCAATCGCGCCATGAAGGCCAGCACGCGTGTGCGGTCCCGGGCAGACAGCGGCGCGCGCCAAACCGTTTTCCAGCCATCGACGTACGAGAGCCAGGAGGCCCAGGAAAAGTCACTCGCCAACCTGGGATCGAAGAACTCCAGCTGTGCGGCCTCAGATTTATCAGCGCTGGAGGCCTGCGGGTGGTCACGCCGCAAAAACAACCGGTCGGGCAGTTCAACAAACCGTCCATACAGGCATAACTCCGCCAGCAGATTGATATCAGATCCGATGAATTTGCGAATCAGGTCAGTTTGCGCAAGAACTGAAGACCGAATTACGCCAAAGACCGCATTGCACTCCTCGAAAGTGAGCATAAAGCTTCGATAGCGGGCGACCGGGTCAGTGCCCGATACATCCACCTTCTCTTCATGCTCTTTTATCGGCTCGCCACTCTGATCGATGATGGTAGTTTTGGTATAGGCCAGCACAGCCCCATCATCCTGGTCCAGCGCGGCGCTGCAATTCTCGAGAAACTGCGGCTCGATCAAGTCATCTGCGGCTGCCCACTTGAAGTACTGGCCACGGGACTCCCGGAACACGCGGTTGTAGTTTTCCGCAGCACCAAGGTTCTCAGTGTTCTGCAGCAGACGAACACGCGAATCGCGGTCTGCATAGCGACGGCAGATATCAAACGTGCGGTCGGTTGACGCGTTGTCGCAGATGACCACTTCAATATCCTCGAGCGTCTGAGCCAGCAACACGTCAAGCGTAGCCGCAACAAATTTTTCCGCGTTGTAGACCGGCACCCCCACGCTGCACTTGGGGCGATTTTCTGAACCTTCCGACACGTAAATCCTTAAGCAGACCTGCTGAGTTGAGCGACTATTATAGGCAGTATGCAAGGAAGATCTTCAGCGACTGATCCGGCAGTTCCGTGCGCAACGCTCGCACTCGCGGGCTGGCTGGCTATTCTCGTGGCAGCGACGGGCTGCACACCCGGTACGACTTCCGAATTCGAAGAACTGGTTGTCGATGACAACATGGCCGGGGACTGCAAGGCAGTCGCGGATCTGGATGGGGACGGCCTGCCCGATCTAGTGGTAGCTGGCGGGCCGGACGAAGGCATGCGCTGGTATCGAAACCCGCACTGGCAGTCTGAGTTTATCGCTGCACCGAAAACAGAGTTCACCACTGATATGGCAGCAGCCGATCTGGATGGCGATGGCGACATGGACCTCGTCGTGCCTGACGGACCGAACGGCTGCAACTTACTGTGGTTCGAGAACCGGCTGAACAGCGTCGCATCTGAATCGGGCTGGACGCGCCATTGCCTGGGCACCGCCGGCGACTGGGTAAAGGATGTCGAATTAGCCGACCTGAACACCGACGGACGGGTCGATGTAGCAGCCCGCACGCGCGGTGCGTTGCTGATTTTTTATCAGGCAGGTTTGAGCTGGAATACGGTGCGGCCCGATACCGGCGACTTGGGCGGCGAAGGCATGGCCGCCGGCGACATCAATGGTGACGGCCTGGACGATTTATTCTTCGGGAGGCTTTGGCTGGAGAATCCGGGTACTGACGATCTGCCCTGGAAACGCCACGATCTGGACGACAGCCCTCAAGCAGTAAAGACAGTCATTGCTGACCTAAACGGTGATGGTCGCGCCGATCTTCTGACATCAGCATCAGAGCTCGAACCCGGACCCGTCAGTTGGCGAGAGCAGACAGAACAGGGCCGCTGGATCCGGCACAACCTTATCGATTCCCTGGAAGGTGTGCACACGCTCGAGACTGGTGACGTCGACAGTGACGGCGATACCGATATCGTGATCGCACAGATGCATACCGTCGAAAGACCCGAGATCCATTGGCTGGTTAACAACCTGCCTGCTCCCTGGGCTATCAGAAATCTGGCCTCTACTGGCCTGCACAACGGCGTGCTCGCCGACCTCGACCGTGACGGCGACCCTGACCTGTTCGGGGCCAATTGGACCGGCCACCCCCCGGTCCGCCTATGGCGCAATCGCCTGACACCGCGCCCAAAGGGCTGGTCGACCAAGATCATCTCCAGTGATCAGCAACGAACATTCGGGCTGGGCTTTGGCGATGTCGATCAGGACGGTTACCTGGACGTTGCCTCTGGACACAATCTGTTGCTACAGCGCAGAACAGAGAACGGGTGGACCTGGCGCAGCCTCCCGCTGGCCGATGGTCTGCAGGCCTTTGGAACGCTAGGCCGCGCGGCGGGCGGGCATGACGTACTGGCGCAGTCGCAGGATGCCCAACTCAAGATATGGACCATGCGGTACGAAACAACCGATAGACGGCTGGCGCAGCCACAGCTGGTTGCTAAGTTACCCCCGGCCAGCCACGCACAGGGCAGTCAGGGATACCGGTTTGCAGACCTCAATGCCGACGGGCACGTTGATGTCGCCGTCGCGAGCGCTGGCGGCCTCTTTGTCCTGTTTCAGCCACAAGTCGATGGCGCGCCGTGGCGCAAGATCATGATCGGCAGCCAAACCAGCGATGAAGGAATTGCAATTGGCGACATGGATGGTGACGGCGCTCCCGATCTGGCCGCGACCAGCGGCGAATCCAAGGAAGTGATGTGGTTTCGCAACCCTGGCAGCGCGAATGAGCCATGGTCTGTCGAGAGGGTCGCCACCCTCCCAACGGCGGTCTACCTCGATCGCCTTGAGCTGGCAGATTTCGATCGGGATGGCCAGCTCGACATCGTGGTGTCTGAGGAGAACGGGCGCGCCGAGGGCGCACATGTCTACTGGTTCAGCAGGGCATCCGGCGGTTGGCAGCAGCATTTACTGACCATACAGGGCAGCACGAACAGTTTGTCAGTGGCCGACCTGGACGCAGATGGATGGACCGATATAGTCACTGCAGAGCATCGTGGCGAGTTGCGCACGATTTTTTGGCGCAACGACGGCCGGGGCAACTTTCGAGCGCAACAGCTGGCAGCAGGCCTGGAAGCTCATCTGGGCGCGCGGCCGGTCGATCTCGATGCAGACGGGGACCTGGATCTGGTCAGCATAGGCTGGGACGACCCAACCAGGCTGTGGATGCTCCAGAACGAACACGAGTGGCTGCAACAATGAATAACCGATTAAACAACCTGGGCATCACGCTGACGCTGTCCTTCCTGGTTGCCAGCTGCGGGAGCACGGGCGCTGGCAGCCGGGGTACCGGCAGCAATGCGTCTGATGCTGGTGTCTCTCCCGCCACCGGCGAGGTGGCCTGCCCCGTCCGCGGAGAACTTTGCCTTGACGCGATGTTCAAGCTCACTTCTCCAGCGCTGATTGATTATCAGTACTTCGCCCCACCGGCCAACGCCGACGCCGCGGTACATGCATTCAACGGCCGCCTGACCGTGGGCGAAACGCGCAGCCGGAGGACTTCCGGCCGGGGTGGCTACTTTCCCGCTTTCACCGCCGACTTCATCACGGTAAATGGCGATCTTGTGCCGGTTAATCAGGGCCTTATGCGCCCCAATCCGAGGCGCGTGCCCAACATCGTGCTATCCCCGGGCAAGGTATGGAGTGAGGCCGGTGACCAGGGCTTTTCACGCGCCGCGATTCCATTCGTACTCGGTGTCGACCGAGAGAATCAGGCCCGCAACGGCGTGGCGACGTTTGTGTTTGACGAGTCCCGAGTTTCGCGAGTTTTCTTCCAGGTGGCTCAGGAGACAGCCCCAAACCGGGAGGACGACTTGTGGGGCGTCGCCGAAGCCAGCTACGTGCCGGGGACGCCCGCCGACGCCGACCGAGTTCGCAAGCGGCACCTCCGCTATCTCGCCACACGGCTACCGGTGCAGAGCTGGGGAAAGCACGCAAGCGAGGGTGGCTACGCGCGACCGGACGAATTCAACCGCAGCCTCGCGGCGAGCGCCATCAGTCAAACGGCTCTGGTTATTGACGGCGTCGTTTATGCGCAGCCCCCGGTGACGCGGGAAGGCCGCTACCCTTTCCCCCGTGAAATGCGTCACGCCGCCTACTCCATCACCAAGTCAGCGGGTGCTGCCATCGCGTTGCTCCGACTGGCGGAAAAATTTGGCGCCGAGGTGTTCGACGCCTTTGTCACCGACTACGTGAAAGCCCCAACCAGGCACAGCGGCTGGAACGGCGTCACCTTTGGACAGTTGCTCAGTATGACCGCTGGCGTCGGCAACAATAGCCCCAGGGCGGACATCATTGATACGTTTGCCGACGAGAACGACATGTCAAACCCTAACTGGGTCAGATTCTTCCTGCGCCCGGACGCCAGCGCAAAACTAAATGCTGCATTCAGTTACCGCAACTATCCGTGGTCATCCGGACAGATCGTGCGGTACAACACAACCCATAGCTTCGTGCTGGCCACTGCTATGGAGAACTTCCTGCAGCAGATGTCGGGGACAGAAGCGAACCTCTGGACGATGCTCAAGAATGAGGTGTTCGACCCCTTGGGCATTGAAGACATTCCCGTAATGCGCAGCCTGTCTGGAGATGGCCAGCCGAGCACACCAATCTTGGGTTTCGGCATGTACCTGAACATCAACGACACGGCAAAGATTGCGGAGTTGCTGCAGAGTGATGGCCAGCACGCGGGCCGGCAGATTCTGCACAAGGAAAAAACCCGGGAAGCCCTGCGCAAGGCCGCCGCAACGGCCTATCCAACCGATGGCACGGCGTACTTCGGCAGCAGTGCCCTGCCGGTGAACTACCTCTACGGCTTTTGGGGTTTCGAAGTAGACACTGGAGGCTGCCGTGCCAACGTCACCTACATGGAGGGCGCTGGCGGGAGCTTTGTCGTGCTGCTGCCGAACGGCGTGTCTGCCATTCGCTATGCCGATGCCAACGTGATGGACCCCGGCGCGCTGGCCTCAGCCGCCAGCCAGATTCGCCCGCTGTGCTAAAGACCGGGGGTCAGACCCTGCATCCGGACTCGAAATTTCCTAGGCCTCCTGCGCGGAGTCAATCAGCGCCAGAATTTCCTCTGTTCGCTTGCGCATCAGGCCTGCATCGCCGCGGGCTTCAACGTTCAGTCGGATAACCGGTTCCGTGTTCGACATGCGCAAATTGAAACGCCAATCAGAGAATTCCAGGCTCACGCCATCAGTCTCATCGACCACCGCAGCCTCCGCCTCAAAATACTGCCGAATACGCGACAGGGTCGCACCAGGATCACTGACGCGGCGATTGATTTCGCCGCTCACAGGGTAAGCCGCAATCCGCTCCTCGACGAGTTGCGACAGTCGTTTGCCCGTAGTGCTCATGATGGCGGTGACCAGCAACCAGGGAATCATGCCGCTGTCGCAATAAAAGAAATCCCGGAAGTAATGGTGAGCGCTCATCTCACCACCATAGACGGCATCCTCAGAACGCATGCGCTCCTTGATAAAGGCATGGCCGGTCTTGCTCTGTATCGCAGTGCCGCCACCCTGCTCAACCACATCAATAGTGTTCCAGGTCAGGCGCGGATCATGGACAACGCGCGCACCCGGAGAACGCTCAAGAAGCGAACGCGCGAGCAGCCCCACAATGTAGTAGCCCTCCAAGAACCGTCCAGTCTCATCAAAGAGAAAACAGCGATCAAAATCACCATCCCAGGCAACGCCAAGATCGGCTCCAGAGGAACGAATAGCCTCGATGGTAGCCGGCCGGTTCTCTGGCAGCAGCGGATTCGGGATGCCGTTAGGAAAGCTACCATCCGGTTCAAAATGCAGCTCGACGAACTCAAACGGCAGATGCGCAGACAGCTCGCGCAACACCAGCCCAGCCCCGCCATTGCCAGGGTTAACGACAACCTTTAGAGGCCGCAGCTTGGCGACGTCAACGTAGCTGAGCAACCGATCAATGTAGGCCGGCAGGGTCTCCACGCTTGCAATTTTGCCGCGCCCGTCGACCCTGCCTGCGCCCTCTTCCGCCAGGTCGCGGATATCGAACAGCCCGGAGTCTCCGCTGATGGGACGAGATCCCTCGCGGACGAACTTCATACCGTTGTAGTCGCTCGGATTATGGCTGGCAGTCACCATGATGCCCCCATCAGCGCCCAGGTGAGCCGTAGAAAAATAGACCTGTTCTGTTCCACACAGGCCAATGTCCAGTACGTTGGCACCCGCTTCCTGGAGCCCAGCGCTCAGCGCAGCGGCAAGTGCCGGGCTGGAGGGACGAATGTCGTAACCGATTACGACGTTCTCAGCTTTGGTGTAGGAGGCGAAGGCGCGGCCGATGCGGCGTGCGATGTCTTCGTTCAGCTCATCAGGAACGCGGCCGCGCAGATCGTAAGCCTTGAAGCAGCTCAGGTCAGTCATAGGTATGTCATCGAGCGGCAGCCGCACACGGACCTAGTCCGTGCGGCCCTCGCGTCCGTATCGATCAGAAAACCGCACGATATCGTCTTCACCCAGGTAGTCGCCAACCTGGACCTCGATGATCTGCAGCGGTTCAGCACCCGGGTTTTCTATGCGGTGCTTTGACTCAACCGGTATAAAGGTATGCTCGTTCTTGTTCAGCTCAAACACTTCGTCATCGCGCGTGATTCTTGCAACTCCAGACACCACTACCCAGTGTTCCGCCCGGTGATGGTGAAGCTGCAGTGACAGAATGGCGCCAGGCAGGACGGTCAGGCGTTTCACCTGATAGCCAGGCTGAGCATCCAGACTGTCATAGCTACCCCATGGACGAAAAACCTCGCGACCCAGGTCCACCTCGGGTCGTTGCTCTCTGGCCATGGCGTCTACCAGCTTCTTGACGTCCTGCGACTTGTCGCGTGGCACTACCAAGACCGCATCCTTTGTCTCGACGACAATGCAGCCCTCGAGGCCCACCGCTGTAGTTAGACGGCTCTCCGATCTCACATACGTATTACGACAGTCAATGGTTAGCGCATCACCCACTACAGCATTACCGTTGCTGTCATGCTCTGCAATATCGTGCGCTGACTTCCAAGAACCCACGTCGCTCCAACCCGCGCTCAAGGGGACCACGCGCGCGAGCACCGTTTTCTCCATCACCGCGTAATCGACGGAGTCTGCCCTGCAGTTCAAAAACTCCTCGGCCGCTGGTCTAAGCATCCCATCGCTATTCTCGCCGCGTTCCAGAGACTCTCGGCAAACTGCAAGGATGTCGGGCGCGTGTTCCGCCATGCTTTCCAGCCAACTGGTGGCAGAAAACAGGAACATGCCACTGTTCCAATAGTAGTCACCCGACTGAACGTACCGCTGCGCAGTCGCCAGCCCCGGCTTTTCAACGAACTCCTGAACAACGCCGTTGGCATCCGCACGGATATAGCCATAGCCCGTCTCTGGACTCTTTGGCACGACGCCGAATGTAACCAGCGCGCCGTCCTTTGCCAGGCTCACGGCCTGCTGGACTGCAGCCGCCAGCGCCTGGTGATCCTCAATTACATGGTCGGCCGGCAAGATCAACTGCAGCTCTTCACCTCGACCGGCTACCTCGGCCTGCAGCGCTGCCATCGTTACTGCCGGTGCCGTATTCCGGCCGGCCGGCTCAAGCACTAACTCCGGGCTGATACCGAGAAGCTGGAGTTGCTCAATAACAAGAAACCGCTGCGATTCGTTGCAGATCACCAGCGGATTGGCGCGTTCAACAGTTAGTCCTTGCAGACGCTCGACCGTATCCTGCAGCATGGTGCGGCCGCTCGTCAGGGCCAGAAGCTGCTTGGGATGCCTGGATCGCGACAGAGGCCAGAGGCGGGACCCCGATCCTCCCGACAGAATCACAGGACGAACGCGCATTACTCCGCTACTCTGCCCCGGCCGATCGCGTAGTAAGCAATACCTGCATCCTCTACCGTGGCGGGATCATAGATGTTGCGTCCGTCGAATATCACCGGTTGCGCCAAGAGCTCTTTAATTCGGCCAAAATCCGGGCTTCGAAACTCCTGCCATTCAGTTACAACAATAAGTGCGTCTGCACCTTCAAGCGCGCCGTAGGCAGAATCGCTCAGTCCCAGATCATTACGCTCACCATAAAGGCGTCGCGCTTCGTCGGATGCCTCCGGATCGTAGGCCTGAACGCGGCCGCCCGCCTCCCACACCGCCTCCATGACGGCGCGGCTGGGCGCCTCTCGCATGTCATCAGTATTTGGCTTGAATGCGAGCCCCCACAAGGCGAATGTCTTGCCGGAAAAATCATTGCCGAAGTGTCTCCGCAGCTTGGCAGGCAGCACCTGCTTCTGCCGCAGGTTAACCTGCTCAACGGCGTCAATCAGCTCAGCGGAGTAGCCCGCGTCACGCGCGGATTGGCTTAGCGCACTGACATCCTTCGGAAAACATGAACCACCGTAACCACAGCCGGGGTAGATAAATGAGTATCCGATTCTTGGGTCCGATCCGATACCGATCCTGACCTGCTCGATATCTGCACCGCAGCGCTCCGCCAAGTTAGCTAACTCATTCATGAAGCTGATCTTGGTAGCGAGGATTGCGTTTGCAGCGTACTTGGTCAGCTCTGCCGAGCGTATATCCATCACAATCACTTTGTCATGATTTCGGCTGAACGGGTCGTACAAGGCACGGAGCACCTTGGCTGCACGATCACTGTCAGTCCCCACGATTACTCGATCTGGCTTCATGAAGTCGCCAACCGCCGCGCCCTCCTTGAGAAACTCCGGATTGGAAACGACGTCAAATGAAATGTCTTCGCCCCGCTCGCGCAGCACTTCGGACACAGCGTCTCTCACTTTGTCGGCTGTACCGACCGGCACCGTTGACTTGTCAATGATGATCTTGTGATCGCGCATGCTCGCGCCAATCGTGCGAGCGACGGCCAGCACGTGCTGCAGGTCCGCAGAGCCATCCTCGTCTGGCGGCGTGCCAACCGCGATGAACTGAATCGAACCGTGGGCCACCCCTTCGTTAGCGTCGTTCGTGAACTTAAGCCGTCCAGACGCAACGTTACGCGTGACCAGGGCCTCCAGGCCCGGCTCAAAGATCGGAATCCGTCCTGCATTGAGAGCGTCGATTCTTGCCTTATCCACGTCAACACACACGACGTGATTGCCTACCTCAGCCATACAGGCTCCGGTGACCAGGCCGACATAACCGGCGCCGTAAATTGTCAGCTTCATAGATTACTTCCGTCTGCCTTCTTGGCCGCGATGAGAAGGGTAGAGCACTCGTCAGGCCAGTCAACCACGGAGTCCGGGTTTCCAGTTATTTGCCTCAAGCCGTTCCCCAGTCGCGGATGATTGCGGCAATGCCGGGAAGGCTAGCAGTGCCATGTCCCCGAGACAAAGCACGATGAGTTTCGCTGGCAACCTGCTTACCCAGCTGAACGCCCCATTGATCGAAGGGGTTAATTCCCCACACGACGCTCTGCACGAAGACTTTGTGTTCGTACATAGCCAGCAGAAAGCCCAGGTTGTGGGGATTGAGATGGCGCATCAGCAGGACGTTGCTGGGCCGCCCTCCCGCATGCACGCGATGAGGCGCCATTTGTTTGGCCACGTCAGCTGCCAGGCCTGATTCGGTAAGGTCCGCAATCGCCTGCGCCTCACTGTAGCCATGCGCGAACACATCAGCCTGCGCAAGCATATTGGCGAGCGAATGCAGCTGTTGATTAGGGGGCGCCCCTGTTGACTTCACTGGCGCGACAAAATCCATGCTGAACTTTGCCGTGCCCTGGTGGAGCAACTGAAAGAATGAATGTTGCGCGTTGGAGCCGGAACCGCCCCAAAGCGGGCAACCGGTTGGAAAGTCGACCGTGGATCCGGAGCGATCAACAGATTTGCCATTGCTCTCCATGTCTAGCTGCTGAAGATAAGCCGGCAGCGAGGCCAAACGCTCTGTGTAGGGCAGGACGATGTGACTGGTGGAGCCAAGAAAATTCTGATTCCAGATGCCGATCAGGCCGAGCAAAACCGGCCAGTTGTCCGCGAATTCAGCCCGGCAAAAATGGTCGTCCATCGTCGCCGCTCCCGCGAGCAGCTCGCGAAACGCGTCGGTACCGATGCCCACTGCGATCGCCAGACCCACTGAGGACCATAGCGAGTACCGCCCGCCCACCCAATCCCACAAGCGCAGGCGCAGATCCTTCGCGATACCGAAGTCATCCATGGCAAGGTCATTTGTGGAAATTGCCACGAAATGCCGGCCGCACGCTTCCCGCCCGAGTGACCGTACCACCCACTCGCGCGCCTGTTCGGCGTTGAGTTGCGTCTCCAAGGTACTAAAGCTCTTTGAGCAAACAACAAACAATGTGCGCCCAGGATCGAGCCGTTGCAGCAAGTCAGCCAGCGCACAGCCATCGATGTTCGAGACAAAGTGCACGGACGGTCCACCGTCTCCGGCGCTCGCCGACAGGGCCTCATTCACCATCACGAGCCCCAGGTCAGAACCGCCGATGCCGATATTCACAACATCGGTGAACGAACCGGAAACACCAGCGAGCGAGCCGTCGCGAATGGACGACGCGAGACTGAGCATGCGCTCCCGCTCTGCGACAACCTCGGGCATCACATCAATCCCCGAAACAAGCCACTCGGAATCCTGAGGAGCTCGCAAGGCCATGTGCAGAGCCGCCCGGCCCTCGGTATGGTTGACAGGCTGACCCCCGAAGAGTCTGTCGCGCCAGGCCTCCAGCGCCCGCCGCTCGGCAAGCCCCATCAGCAGCCCAAGCGTATCTTCCGTAATGAGATTGCGGGAAAAATCCAGCACAACGTCGTGCTGCTGTCTGGAAAAGCACTCAAAACGGGTCGGGTCAGACAGAAGGGAGGACAGACTGATAGCAGAAAGCTTGTCGCGTTCGTCTTCTAAGGCCTGGTAGGCCGGCTCAGTGCGCAACGCAGCCTCAGGCACGCACGGAATCCTTAGGTCGGCTTCGCCGGGTCAATCTGGTAGTAAGCCAGATACCAATCGACGAATCGGCGCACACCCTCCTCTACCGAAGTCGAAGGACGATAATTCACAGCATTGGTCAGATCCTCAACGTCGGCCCAGGTGTCCGGTACATCCCCCGGCTGCAGCGGCAGCAGATTACGCTCTGCTTTACGGCCTAGGCAGTCTTCCAACACGGCAATGTAGTGCTCAAGCTCAACCGGCTTACTGTTGCCGATGTTGTAGATGCGATAGGGCGCATTGCTAGTGCCCGGATCGGGCGACCCAGAATCCCATTCGTCATTCGCCGTTGCCACGCAATCCATTGATCGCACGACGCCTTCGGCGATGTCATCTACATACGTGAAGTCACGTTTATGTTTGCCGTAATTGAAGACGTTGATGGGCTGGCCCGCCAGGATGTCGCGGGTGAACTGAAAAAGCGCCATATCCGGCCGGCCAAATGGGCCATAGACCGTAAAGAATCGAAGCCCGGTCGTCGGCAGGCCGTAGAGGCCCGAGTAGGTGTGGGCCATCAGCTCATTGGCCTTCTTCGTTGCAGCGTACAGCGATAGCGGATGGTCGACATTGTGATGGACGGAAAACGGCATACGGGTGTTTGCCCCGTACACTGAACTCGTGGAGGCATACACCAGGTGCTCAACCTGGTTGTGCCGACAACCCTCGAGCACATTCAGCGTGCCAACCAGATTGCTATCAACGTAGCTATGCGGGTTCTCAATGGAATACCTGACGCCTGCCTGGGCGGCCAGGTGGACGACACGCGCAAAAAGTGCCTCCTGAAAGAGCGTTTCCATGCCGGCACGGTCTGCCAGATCCAGCTTGACAAACGTGAAGTTCGGATGGGGCTCCAGCTCTGCGAGGCGGGCCTGCTTCAGACTCACGTCGTAGTAATCGTTCAGGTTATCGAGCCCGACGACTTCTTCGCCGCGGGCGAGAAGTCGCTGGGCAACATGGAAACCAATGAAGCCGGCGGCACCCGTTACCAGAATTTTCATCGTGTGTGTGTGATGCGTTAGAAACCTAGAGTCTACCGTCTACGGCATCCCCGGGGAGCACTGACTTAATGTCGTAGACCACACAGTCGGGTTTGCCAAGCGCGCGGATTCTGGCGGCGCCAAGCTGCTTGTACTGTTTGTGCCCTACCGCCAGAATCACGGCATCATACTGACCGTTAGACTTGCCCGAACGGGCATCGATGAGCTTGACCCCGTACTCGCTGCCGACAATCTTCGCATCGGCCCAGGGATCATCAACCTCGACCTGCGCGTCGAACGACTCCAGCTCACGAATCACGTCGATGACCCGCGTATTGCGCACATCGGGGCAATCCTCCTTGAACGTCATGCCCAGCACCAAAATGCGTGACTCCGGGACGCGAATTCCGCGCGTCACCATCAGCCGCACGACCTGAGCGGCAACATACAGACCCATGTTGTCATTGATTCTCCGCCCGGCAAGAATCATCTCCGGGTGGTATCCGATTTCCTGGGATTTGTGGGTCAAATAGTACGGATCCACCCCGATGCAATGTCCGCCCACCAGGCCGGGCCGGAAAGGCAGAAAGTTCCACTTTGTTCCCGCCGCTTCCAGCACTTCCAGCGTATCCAGCCCGAGTCGGTTAAAGATCAGCGAGAGTTCGTTGATTAAGGCGATATTCACATCACGCTGCGTGTTCTCAATGACCTTTGCGGCTTCAGCAACCCTGATGCTCGATGCCAGGTAGGTACCGGCCTTTATGACCCTGGAATAGAGCGCATCAATGAATTCCGCGGCCTCCGGCGTTGAGCCCGAGGTTACCTTCAGGATGTCAGAAACCCGGTGCTCTTTGTCGCCCGGATTGATCCGCTCCGGGCTGTAGCCGAGAAAAAACTCTCGATTTAGCGTCAGCCCCGACTCTTCAACAAGGATCGGCGCGCAGTCGTCTTCCGTCGCACCCGGATACACGGTTGATTCGTAGATCACCACGTCGCCTTTTGACAAAACGGAGCCGACACTCTTGCTAGCCCGCTTCAAGGCAGTCAGGTTTGGACGCTTGGCAGTATCGATTGGCGTTGGCACCGTGACGATATACACCGTGCATGGCCCAAGCTCTGCAATGTCGTTGGTGAAGCTGAGATCCTCAGCCTCCGAAAGCTCCTCAGGCGAGACTTCCAGGGTGCTGTCTTGCCCCTCGTTGAGTTCGGCGATTCGAGCCGAATTTATGTCAAAGCCGATAGTGGGAAAGTGCTTGCCAAACTCCACCGCCAGCGGAAGTCCGACGTAGCCAAGGCCGATGATCGCGACCTGGGCATCTTCTAACGTTGGTAACTCAGCAGTCATAGGTGGTGGCCATTGGTATCGGTTATTTGGGCCTCGTGCGGGAGCTGCGCATTCTCATGCATTCAGGCCTGGCTGACTACCCGTCAGGTCACACTCCAGGCTACCCACGGCCTGCATCCGGCAAGACCAGGCGCGGACCCGCCTAGCTCGATCGGGGCCAGGCCGCTCCTGCGGCGCAGCTCGCGTCCAATCGCTCCAGGTACTTCGCATGCAGGGCGCGCTCATCCTCGCTGGCCCTGCGCACGTTCAGAGTCAGGCCATCGCGCTCCACGGGCACGGACGCCGCAGAGCCTGCCTCAGAGTCAGTCGCCTCTGTTTGAAGAGATAGCGAGACCTGGCCGCCGGTCATCGCCAGGTACACGTCAGCCAGAAGCTCGGCATCAAGCAGGGCCCCGTGTAAATCACGGCCGGAGTTGTCAATCTGGTAACGCCGGCACAAGGCGTCGAGGCTGTTTCGCTGCCCCGGGTGCATCTGGCGGGCGAGTGTCAAAGTGTCAATCACAGAGCAACAATCGCTAATCCGCATTGCGCTGCCGGCGAGTTCGATCTCTCGATCGATAAACCCCGTATCAAAATCTGCGTTGTGAATGACGAGCTCGGCGCCAGTCACAAAATCAACGAAACTCTCAAGGATATCCGTAAACACCGGCTTGTCTGCGAGCATCGCGCGTGAAATCCCATGGACCTCCTCCGCCGCCTCATCTATGTCCCGTTCCGGATTTATGTATACGTGAAACTTGTTATCAGTCCGTCGCCGATTCTGAATCTCAACGCAACCGATCTCGATGACCCGATGGCCCTTAGAGACCTCAAGTCCGGTAGTTTCCGTATCAAGTACGACCTGCCTCATTCACCTTCCTCGAGAAGCGCTTGTTCCAGACCCAGATTGGCAAGCTGATCTGCGCGCTCATTACCGGGGTTACCGGCGTGGCCCTTCACCCAGTGCCAGCTAATGGAATGCTTTGCGGCCTCCGCATCAAGCGCCTGCCACAAGTCCTGGTTCTTGACTGGCTTTCGACTGGCCGTCCGCCAGCCACGCGCCCGCCAGCCTGGCAACCATTCACTGATGCCCCGGCGCACGTATTCGGAATCGGTGTAGAGCCGCACTTGGCAACGGCGGTTCAGCGCTTCGAGCGCCCGGATAGCAGCTGTGAGTTCCATGCGATTGTTGGTAGTTTCACGCTCGCCGCCGAACAGCTCACGCTGCTCCTCAGCGTAGCGCAACAAAACACCCCAACCGCCAGGACCTGGATTTCCGCGACATGCGCCGTCGGTATAGATCTCGACGCCGCTCATGCGGCGTTGCGCGTGGTTGGATTCACCAGCCCGCCGACCAGCCGAGGACGTCGAGGCCAGCGACTACGCATCGGGGTTAGCGGCAACATCTCTTTGCTGGCTGAGACCACGTAACAGGCAGCGAACGGCGACCAGTGGAGTACCCGCTCAGCGAGGCCCGCAATGCGGCTGCCTGACGCAAGCTTCCGCTTATGACTTGCTGTCGCGTTGGCCGTCGTCTCTCCATCACTGCGCGCTGGGCCACCGGCGACCATTACGGGCAGATGAAAGTGATAGTGCCGACTGGCATCAATACGGTAATTCAACAAACGCAACCAGTCGCGCAGGCGATGCTCTGAAATGAGGTGGCCTACGCCAGGCGGAAACCCTTGCCGGGCCAGCACATGGCGCATGCCCCACACACCGTGGGGATTGAAGCACAAGACCACAAGCTGGCCGTCAGGTCTAAGCACTCTATCTACTTCTCTCAGCAGGCCATGCGGATCGCTGTTAGTTTCCAGTGCGTGAGCGATCAGCACGGCATCGATCGAGTCGGACGCGATGCCCAGCCGATCGCCCTGAGTCACCAAATCAACGCCCGGTCCCGGCCGAGAGGCCGCGACAGCCGCCCGGCGCGTCCGGGCGCTGCGCACGTACGCGTGTCCGGCCCAGTCTCCGATCTGCAAGAGCTGATCCCCAAACAGAGCCGCAAGTGCACTCCGCACGACCCGTAGTTCGCCCGCGAGCAGCCGGCGCCCTGCGGGCGTATCCAGCCAGGCGCGATCAAACTTACGGGGGCCCAGGCGCTTCCTCAGCCACTTCACGCGCATATCACCCATAGCGAGATTCTACCGGAGGATGAAGGCCTTAACCTGTCTCACTGCCCCTTATGACCTAACAGGACTCCTCCGTCGTGCGCTGAAAGGTCCGTTGTCTTCCTCTTGGGACTGGAGACGCGCCGTCGTCGATGGTAACTGTGGCCGGTTGCGGACCAGGGAAGCGCGGCTTGAGGAAAGTTCCGCGCACCGCACTGTGCGGTTTGACCGGCTGACGTACAATTCCGCCTACTGTTAATGGGGAGCGAGCATGGGATTCCTGGCGGGCAAGAAAGCATTAATTGTAGGTATTGCGAGCAAGCGTTCGATTGCCTGGGGAATTGCCCAAGCGATGGCACGTGAAGGCGCGGAGCTCGCGTTGACTTATCAGGGGGAGAAACTCGCCGACCGCGTCAAGGAATTTGGCGACGCTTGCGGTGCGACTTTCTGCACTGCGATGGATGTGACGGAAGATGGCCAAATCAACGCTGCCTTTGACCGTTTGAGGGACCACTGGCAATGCGTGGATATTATTGTCCACTCCGTTGGTTTCGCACCGCGAGAGGCGCTGGCGGGCGGGTACCTCGAATCAATCACCCGTGATGGGTTTCGCATCGCGCATGACATCAGCAGCTATAGTTTCCCGGCCCTCGCCAAAGCCGCCAGAGACCTGCTGACGCCGGGCGCTGCATTGCTCACGCTAAGCTACCTGGGCGCAATCAAGGCGATCCCCAACTACAACGTGATGGGCCCTGCAAAAGCCAGTCTCGAGGCCAACGTGCGGTTCATGGCTGCTGACCTTGGCGCCCAAGGCGTCAGAGTCAACGCAATCTCTGCGGGCCCCATCAAGACACTGGCGGCGGCGGGTATCGGCAATTTCCGCCAGATGCTTAATCACGTAGCTGAGTCTTCTGCACTTAAGCGCAATGTAAGCATTGAAGATGTCGGCAATGCGGCAGCCTTCCTCTGTTCAGATCTCGCCGCAGGGATAACCGGCGAAGTAGTCTACGTTGATGCGGGCTACAACATGATGGGAATGGCGGCTAGCTAGATCAACGCGCCGCACTCTTTCCAAGCGTCAGATTCTCTCCCTCCAGCCGGGCAACCACCGCTGCGCAGCTGGCGTCGCCAATCACATTGACGCTTGTCCTCGCCATATCCAGAACGCGATCAAACACGAACAGGACACCAATCGCTTCGACGGGCAACCCAACGGCGGCGAGAATAATCGCAATGGCGACGAGCGACGCCGAGGGAATGCCGGCGACGCCGATTGATGTGATCAGCGCTATGGCGACAATCGAGAACTGAACGCCGAAGCTCAGCTCGAGGCCGTAGGCTTGCGCAATAAACATCGCCGCCACGCACTCATATAAAGCCGTGCCGTTCATATTGACGGTGGCCCCCAACGGCAAAACGAAACCGCTTACACGATTAGAGACACCGACATCGCGCTCGATACATTCGATCGTTACGGGCAGCGTCGCGGACGACGATGCTGTGGAGAACGCTGTTAGCATGGATGGGGAGATTGCCCTGAAGAAGGCCAGCGGCGACACACCGCCCAGCAGTCTTAGAAGCGAGCCCAAGGTGATCAGCACATGCAGCCCCAGCGCCGCCAACACAACCAGCGCGAAACTGATAAGCGGGCCGGCTGCATCGAACCCGGTCTTCGCCACCACGCGAGCTACCAGACCGAATACGCCAATGGGCGCAAACAGCATGACCCAGGCCGTGATCCGCATCATCACCTCGAACACAGCTGACCAGAACCGATAGAGCGGTTCGGCGAGGCTGTGCTCGATCTGCGTCATAAAGTAACCAAACAGCAGGCAAAAGAAGATGATGCCCAGCATTTCTGCATTGGCAGCCGCCGCAACGATGTTGGGTGGCACCATGCGTAAGAAGATATCGACGACGTCGCCTACGCCCCGGCCCTCAAGCCGCTCCTGCAGATCGCCGGTATCTGCATCCAAAGCCAGCAGCTCACGCGCCGGCTCGCCGTTCACGTAACCAGGCTGAACAAGGTTTACCAGGAACAGGCCGATAAGAATCGCGGCCAGCGTTGTGCCAGCGTAGAAGGCCAGCGTTTTGCCGCCAAGCTTGCCTAGGTTCCCGGAGGAGCCAATCCCCGCCACACCAACGATGATCGATGACGTGATCAAAGGCACGATCAACATCTTTAGGGCATTGATGAATAGCGTGCCGACGAAGTCGAATGCATCCACCAACCGCACTGGGCCGACCGCAGCCGTCTCTCCAGCGAGCGTACCGGCGATGACCGCGAGAGCTATCGCGATCAGAATCTGCCAGTGGAGGGCGAGTTTATTCAGCGGCCTGTTTCCGGTCAGGGGGACAGCGCATCCTCATCCGGCGACTGGATAACACCCTGAGCCAAGACAACCGAAGCCTCACCGCGAAGATTAAGCAGCAGCGATGTCGCAGAACTGGAACCTAGCTGCTCGGCCAAGACCGCCTTACGCTGATCACGCTGGTCACGCGCGACGGCTTCGGGCTTCCCCGGTTCGATTGCATCAAGCCGGTATATCGCGTAGCCACCCGCGGTTGTCTCCAGTTCACCAACGCTTGGCAAATCCGAGTTCTTGGCCCCAGCGCGAAATACGTCGGCCAGTACCTCCGCGGGCACGGAGGCGTCTGCGCGCTCTACCCAAGTACCGCCATTGAGATCGACCCCAAACTCAACCGCGAGCAAAGCCAGCTCTGCGCCTGCTCTGGCGCGTTCAGCGAACGCGCTGCCGCGCTCGCGCGCTTGCTCAGCCGCAGCTTCGAGCGCAAGGTCTTCCTCTATCTGATCCCGCACGTCGGCGAGCGGACGGAGCTCGGGCAAGCGATGCTCGGAAACTCGCAGCACCACAGAGGCGCCGCCCTCCAACTCGATCAGCTCGCTGTTCTCGCCGTCTTCGAGAACCGCCTGACTGAAAGCTGCGTCGACCAGCGGCCGACTGAACCCAAAGGGCCCTCCCCCGGTTCGTGTGAACTCCGTTACCCGTTGAACAGCCAGGCCCAGCTGCTCGGCGGCCACTGCAAGCGTGCCCGGGTTCTCCAGCGCGAGGTCATCGAGCAGCTGCTGCGACTCGTAATATTCATCGTCGGCTCTCTGCAGCTTCAGGTCCGCGAGCAGGCTCTCCCGAATGTCCTCGAAGGCCTCCACCTGCCCGCCTGTAACCTCCTGAAGCTCAATAATGTGGTAACCAAACTCTGTACTCACAGGAGCCGATAATTCACCCACCTCTAGCCCGAACAACGCGTCTTCGAAAGCCTCGACGTATACGCCACGGCCGTTCCATCCAAGCTCCCCGCCTTGCGCCGCAGACCCCGGATCATCGGATTGAGTGCGCGCCAGTTCCGCGAAGTCCGCGCCACCTTCAAGCTGGCGGCGAAGCTCCAGCGCCCTCTCAGCGAGCGCCTCGTCGTTATCTCCGTCTCGGGCCAGGAGAATGTGCCGCGCGCGACGACGTTCGGGCGCGGAATACTGATCTATGTTTGCATCGTAAAACTGGCGCAGCTCCGAGCCGTCGATCAGCACCTCGGCCGCAATGGCATCCCGCCGGAGTTCGACATACTCAAGCGTAACACTCTCTGCCGTCTGGAATTCTTCGGGGCGCGCGCTGTAGACGGCCTCAATCTGAGATTCGGCGATCTCGACCTCTGCCAAATAGTCTGCCGGCTGAAAAACTGCGTAGCTAAACTGCCGGCGTTCTTTCTCCAGCTCGATGTAACGGCGAAACTCAGCCGGCGTATAAAACGAGCTGCCGACCAAGCCGGTACTAAGTTGCGCAATTTCCATCGACTTGCGCTGCTCGCGCTCAAAACCTTCCGGCGTCAAACCCTGGCTCGACAGAATGGCGACGTAGCCAGGCTGCGAAAACTCGCCGCCCACCTGGAATTGCTCCAGCCCCCGAATGAAGTCGGCTACGACACTGTCTGAAACTCGATATCCGCGCTCGGCGACATACTGCCCGACAACGCGATTGCGGATCATGCCCTCAAGCACCTGTCGTTCTACCTGCTGACGGAGGGCCGGTGGAAGCTCGATCTGGAGTTCCTGCTCCTGCCTGAGAACTTGCTCCTGCACAACGCGCTGATACTCAAGTAGCGGTATCTGCTCACCATTGACCTCGGCCGCCACAGTTGGCGCAACAGCGTCGCTGGTTACGTCGCCAAAGGTGATGGCAAGCATCAGTCCCAGCAGGCCGATCACGGCAACTGCGATCCAGCCGGTGAAGCGGTCGCGAATTGTTTGCAGCATCGAACGTCCCCGAAACTACCTGGCGACTAGAGGCACTTTGTCGACCCGAGTTGCCACTCCGAAGAAATGGGCGATCCGGTCAAGCTCAGCGCCGGTAGTGTACACGACACACTTGGCGGTCTTTGCTGCGCGTCGACGATGAGTGACACATAAAAAAACAAGGCGCCGACGATAAAGAATCGACGGCGCCCCTAGAAATAATGGCGGAGTGGACGGGACTCGAACCCGCGACCCCCGGCGTGACAGGCCGGTATTCTAACCA
>JANQPY010000012.1 GCA_028285245.1 Gammaproteobacteria bacterium
TCTCTACAGTGCCTCCGGTTGGGCCCGCAATGCCCGTGACGGCGACCGCCAGATCAGCGTCGCTACGCGCCAACGCGCCGGATGCCATCGCGCGGGCGACGGCCTCGCTCACGGCCCCATCGCGTGCGATCAGTTCGGCCGGCACCCCAAGCTGCTGGGTTTTTGACGCGTCGCTATAGGTAACCCAGCCCTGTTCGAACCATGCCGAACTGCCAGGTAAGGACGTAACCACGTCGGCTATTCCGCCGCCGGTGCATGACTCAGCCAGGGTGAGTCGCCACGATCGGCGCGCCAGGGCGCTGGCCAGCGCCGCAGCAACGGCCATCGGATCAATATCCGCGCTCATACGCGCTCCTGGGCGAGCAATTCCTCATAGACGGCAAGATTACCGTCTACCATCTGCGCGACGCTGAACTGCTCGGCTACCCACGCGGACCCCGCCCGCCCCAATCGGTTGGCCAGGTCCCGGTCGGCAAGCAGCGAGAGTATGGCGGAAGCCAACGCATCGGCATCTCCCTCAGGGACCAGCAGCCCGGTCATGCGATCGCTGACTGCCTCAGCGACACCTGCCGTTGCATAGGCGACAACTGGCACCCCGGCAGCCTGTGCCTCCAGCAGCGCCACGCCCAGACCTTCCCTGCGCGCGGGGTGCACCAGCACGTCTATATGGCCCAAGAAACTCAGTAGATCCGGGCGCAGCCCCGCAAAGACCACCCGCTCCGGAAAGCCGAGCCGCGCCACCTGCTGACGCAAGCGCGATTCCAGGGCGCCGGCCCCAAACAGCAATAGCCGCAAATCGGGCTGACTGGCCAGCACCCGCGGCATCAACTCCAGCAGCCCGGCATGGCCCTTGCGGGGGATCATCTGCGCGACCACAGCTACCGTGCGCTCATTCGGCGCCAGGCCAAACATGGCGCGGAATTGCGTCTCGGTGCAGCCGGGGCGGCAATCGTCCACTGCCACTGCGCTGCGGACGAGGCGCAGCTTGTCTGCGAGCACGCCATCACGCCGCAACTGGTCATGCACCGCCTGAGAGATGGCGACGATGCGTTGCGCCCAACCGTAGGCCCAGCGACCAATGAGCGGCGCAGCAGGATTATCCACGCGGCGCGAAATTACCAAAGGCACGCCAGACATGCGTGCGGCCAGGGCCCCCAGGGTATCGGCGCCGCGCCGGCTGTGCACGTGAACCAGATCCGCGCCGCAGCGCTTGAGCGTTTCTGTCAGGCCCAGCAACAGGCGCGGATCGAGTTCCCCGGCCACTGGCAACGCCACGACGTCGGCACCTGTCGCGCGGGCCTCGGTCTCAAGCGCGCCGCCCGATGCACAGGCCAGCGTGTTGTGGACCCGCCGCTCAGCCAGTCCACGCACCAGGTGCACAACCTGGCGGCCACCCCCATACAGCTGCCGCCCGGTCTCGACATGCAGAACATGCATACGCGAATCATAGCTGCTGCGAACCGGCCCGGCGTGTCTCGCGCTTTCGGGCAGAGGCAACGGCTGGTAGCCTGCAAAGAAAACCGTGGCTCAACATCATCACATCACTTACGGCGCGCCTACCCCATGAGCGCGCTCGCGGATCGACTCGACGCAACGAGTCTGGCGAGTCACACGCCAATGATGCAGCAGTATCTGCGCATCAAGGCAGAGCATCCTGACTGTCTGCTGTTCTACCGGATGGGAGACTTCTACGAACTGTTTTTTGATGACGCGCGCAAAGCTGCGAAGCTGATTGACATCACGCTCACGGCGCGTGGCAAGTCATCTGGCCAGCCTATCCCGATGGCGGGCGTGCCGCATCACGCGGCCGATACGTACCTGGCAAGGCTCGTCCGCGCCGGGGAATCAGTTGCGGTCTGCGAACAGTTGGGGGACCCGGCCAGTAGTAAAGGTCCGGTGGAGCGGCAGGTGGTCCGCATCGTGACGCCCGGAACCCTCACCGACGATGCGCTGCTCGAACCACGCCGAGACAATCTCCTAGCCGCAATCAACAGCGATGGACGCGAGTGGGGCCTGGCCTGGATGGACTTAACCAGTGGCCGGTTTGCCGTACTCCAGTGCCCGGACGACTCAGCACTTGCTGCTGAACTGGAGCGGCTGACGCCGCGCGAGCTGCTGCATAGCGAGGATGCCAGCGCGCCCGAGCCTAACGGCGGCGACAGCAGCGCGACCCTGCGCCCGAGGCCACCATGGCACTTCGAGGCGGAAGCGGCGACGCGGCGGTTGTGCGAGCAGTTCACTGCCCGGGACTTGTCCGGATTTGGCTGCGCGGACCTGCCGCTGGCAGTTGGCGCTGCCGGTGCACTGCTTCAATTCGCGCAGGAGACTCAGCGTGCAGCCCTGCCCCACCTGGATGGCCTGCAGACGGAAACGCGCGACGAAGCGGTCATTATGGATGCAGCAACGCGCCGCAATCTGGAGATCGACAGCAACCTGTCCGGAGGACGTGACCGCTCACTCGCTGACCTGATGGACCGCTGCGTCACTGCCATGGGGAGTCGTATGCTGCGGCGCTGGCTGCACCGGCCGCTTCGCGATCATGCGCTGCTAATCAATCGACACCAATCCGTGCAGGCGCTGATCGATAGCGGCACAGACCCGGTTTCCATGGCGTTGCAACCCATCGGAGACGTCGAACGCATCCTCACCCGGGTCGCCTTGCAGACCGCCCGGCCGCGAGACCTGGCGCAGCTTCGCACTGCGCTGGCGCAACTGCCGGCGTTGCGCAGTTCAATGCCTGAGCAGGATGCTTTGCTGCAGAACCTGGCGGCCAGCCTGGTCGATGAACACGCGCTGGGGTCGCTTTTGACTAACGCGCTGGTGGACGATCCGCCGGCTATCGTCCGCGATGGCGGCGTCATTGCCGCGGGGTATGACGCTGAACTCGATGAGCTGCGAAGCCTGAGTGAGCATGCCGACAGCTTTTTGAGCGAACTGGAGGGCCGCGAACAAAACAGAACCGGTATTCCCAACCTCAAAGTGGGCTACAACCGGGTGCATGGGTACTACATCGAAATCAGCAAGGCGCACTCATCAAAGGCACCGGAAGACTACACCCGGCGCCAAACGCTAAAGGCAGCGGAACGCTACATCACGCCTGAGCTAAAGGACTACGAGGGTCGCGTACTGAGCGCCCGCGAGCGGGCGCTGGCGCGAGAAAAAGACTTGTACCAACGTCTGCTGGAAGCACATGCCCCCGCGCTGCCTGCGCTGCGCAAACTCGCGCGTAGCGTTGCGGAAGCTGACGTGCTGAACAATCTTGCCGAACGCGCAATCAAGCTCGGCTTTAGTCCGCCGGAGTTCCGTGCAGAGCCGGGGTTTGAGATAGAGGCGGGCCGGCATCCCGTGGTTGAGCAACTGCTTGAAGACCCTTTCGTGCCAAATGACCTGGAGCTAGACGCCGAGCGTCGGCTGCTGATCATTACCGGGCCTAACATGGGCGGCAAATCAACCTACATGCGGCAAACAGCGTTGATTGCGTTGCTTGCTCACATCGGGAGCTATGTACCGGCAACCCGTGCGGTTATCGGGCCGCTTGATCGAATCTTTACGCGCATTGGTGCAGCGGACGATCTGTCCGGCGGCCGCTCTACCTTTATGGTGGAAATGACCGAGGCGGCCAATATCTTGCACAACGCTACGCAACTCAGCCTCGTGCTTATGGATGAGATTGGCCGCGGCACCAGCACGTTCGACGGACTGTCGCTGGCCTGGGCGACTGCCTGGCAGCTTGCGACCCGTGTCGGCGCTCAGTGCCTGTTCGCCACGCACTACTTTGAACTGACCGCGCTCGCCGGCAAGCTGGACGGTGTAGCCAACGTTCACCTGGATGCGACCGAACATGCTGATGAACTGATATTCATGCACCGGGTCAAGGAAGGGCCAGCTAACCAAAGCTACGGGCTCCAGGTTGCCAGGCTGGCGGGCGTCCCGGGGGAGGTGATCGATCGCGCCCGCGCGTACCTTACCGAACTGGAGCAGCAAACCGCGTTGCAGAGAAACGCCGTTGAAGCACAACGTGAACTCGACTTGTCCGCCCCGCCACCCGCAAAAACCGACGAGTTGCGACAAGCGCTAACCGCGATCAACCCCGACGAGCTCAGCCCGCGCGAAGCACTCGATACGCTCTACTCACTAGTCGGCCTCGCGCGCTCAGAAAAGCACTAGCCGTAGATCTGCTATGACGCGAGCCAATGCCGGACCGCACCTTATCCAACCGGCACCCGGCACGCTTGGCGGGCCTCAACCTGACGAGGCAGCATCGAAACGACCGTGCCGCAAAAAGTGTGCCGTTTGATCAGCCAGCCGGCGCGACAGGAGCATGCCCGTGTGCGTCACTGACAAAACCACGTGATCCGCAATACCGGGTAGGCGCGTTTCCTCTACCGTCACTGCGCCATCGTGCTCACCGCGAAGCGCATTGAGGGCAAGCGCCGGCCCAAACCCGATGCGTCCGGCGATCACGCCGACATCCCGATCGCCCCGATACTCAGTCAAGGGCTCCCGAACCACGGCCTCGTGAATAAGCTCGCCCAGCATCTGCGATCCGGCCGGCCATGCACCGAGCGCTCTGGCGGCCGCACTGCCGGTTAGCGGCGAACCCAGGCAAACAACGCGGCCCGGCGGTAGCGTAGCTGCCTCCAGCGCGCGCAGCGCAAGCACACCGCCAAGGCTATGACCTACAAGGTGTATCGTCGGCTCCTCACTCCGCCGCAGAAACTGGATCAGGCGTTGCACATTGGCCGCAAGCCCGTGGCGTACCGAACGATAGGAAAAACTCTGCACGTTGAAGCCGTGCCGTCGAATCAGCCGCTGGCGCATGATTTCCATGGTGCTGCCGTGCATCCACAGGCCGTGGAGCAAAACGACGGTCTCAGGCGCTCGGCTCATTGGCGAGCCCTGCAGGCGCTAACCCGGAGTTTCTGCACCTGGGGGCTTCCGCAGGCGTATGCCGGTCTCACGCAGCTGGGTGGGCGACACAGCCCCGGGCGCCTCTGTCAGCAGGCAGCTTGCCGATTGCGTCTTCGGGAACGCGATCACATCGCGAATACTGTCCGCGCCGGCCATCAGCATGACCAGCCGATCCAGACCGAAGGCGATACCACCGTGCGGCGGGCAACCATAGCCCAGCGCGCGCAGCAAGAAACCGAACTTGTTATCGGCCTCTTCCGCCGAAATACCCAAAATTTCGAAAACGGCCGACTGGAGCTCGGCGCGGTGAATACGAATCGAGCCGCCGCCGATCTCGCTACCGTTGAGCACCATGTCGTACGCGCGTGACAGGGCACCCGCGGGGTCGGCGCGCAGCGCGGCCGGATCGTCGATGCCTGGCGCGGTAAATGGATGATGCAGAGCACTGTAGCGCTGTTCGCCAGCGTCATATTCGAACATCGGAAAATCAACCACCCACAGCGGCCGCCAACCGGGCTCTACGATAGATTTATCGCGGCCGATCCGTTCACGCAGAGCCCCAAGAGACTCGTTGACAATGCGCGTTTTGTCGGCACCAAAAAACACCAGATCACCGTCGGCCAGTTCGAGCCGCTCGATCAGTGCCGCCACCGTGTCATCGGGAAGAAACTTGAGAATCGGTGACTGCAGACCCTCACGTCCGCTCGCTGCGGCGTTGACCTTTATGTAAGCCAAACCCTTCGCGCCGTAGCGACTGACGAACTCGGTGTACTCGTCAATTGCCTTGCGCGTCAGTTCCGCTCCCCCGGGCAGTCTCAGCGCGGCAACCCGGCCATCCGGATCAGCGGCCGGCCCGGCGAACACCTTGAATTCCACGGCCGCCATAAGATCGCCGACATCAACTAGCTCCAGTGGAATGCGCAGATCCGGGCGATCCGTGCCGAACCGGCTCACCGCCTCGGCGTAGCTCATGCGCGGAAAGGGGTCCGGCAGATCAACCTGAAGCACGTCGGAGAACAGTTTACGGACCAACGACTCCATCAGACCCATGATGGCCTGCTCGTCCATGAAGGAGACTTCGATGTCGAGCTGAGTAAATTCTGGCTGCCGATCGGCACGCAAGTCTTCATCCCGGAAACAGCGTGCTATCTGGTAGTAGCGATCCATCCCCGACATCATGAGCAGCTGCTTGAACAGCTGCGGTGACTGCGGCAAAGCAAAAAACTCGCCCGGGTGCGTGCGGCTGGGCACAATATAGTCGCGCGCCCCCTCCGGCGTCGCGCGCGTCAGCACCGGCGTTTCTATATCAATGAAGCCCTGTGCATCGAGAAAATCACGCATCGCCTGCGTCACCCGATGCCGCAGGCGCAGGCGGCCGGCCATGTCCTCACGGCGTAGATCGAGATAGCGATACTTCAGTCTAAGGTCTTCGTTAGCCGCCTCATCGTGATGGAACGGCGGTGTCTCCGCTACGTTCAGCACCTCGAGCTGTGTTGCCAATAACTCGACCTCGCCACTCGGCAATTTCTCGTTGATGGTGCCATCCGGCCGGGGCCGAACCTTGCCGCGCACAGCCAGCACGTACTCGCCGCGTATGCGTTCGGCAACAGAGAACATCTCCGCCTGATCGGGATCGAATACGACCTGCAAGAGCCCCTCCCGGTCACGCAGGTCGACGAAGATCACACCGCCATGATCGCGGCGCCGGTGAACCCATCCGGCCACTTCGATTTCTTTGCCAATGGCCGCAGAGTTAACGTGGCCACAATAGTGAGTGCGCATGATGGCTGCCTGGAACTGGAGACGAAAAGGCGCCGGATGTTAAGAGCTGGCCGGCGGAGGCGCAAGCGACTCGCCGGTTGGCTTGCGTACCCAGGGGGGCACGACCACGCCTAACGAAACAATCATCTTGAGGGCCGCTTCGACTTCCATATCGAGCGCAATCACCTCATCGCGCGGCACCATGATGATGAAGCCTGATGTGGGATTGGGGGTGGTCGGCACGAAAACGCAGATGACGTCGTCGGCGGTGCGGTGCTGCACTTCTTCAAGCTCAGTCGCGGTCTGAAAGCACAGGCTGTACACCCCTTTCCGCGGATACTGAATCAGCAACACCCGCTTGAAAGATTGATTCGTATCCGCGAACAACACTTCGGCGAAACGTTTGGCTGCAGAATAAATCGTCCGCACCAGGGGAATACGCTGCAGAATTGCCTCCCACAGCCGCACGAGCTGGCGACCAAGGATGTTCGCCGCGATCAAACCTGTGGCATAAAGAACGACTACGGCGATCACGACCGTGACCAACACATCAAAGTACGGAATCTTTACGCCAGGCAGGTTCTCCGGGCGCAGAGCGGCCGGCACGATCGCCAGTCCGCGCAGCACGTCAGCCAGCAGTCTGAGTACCAGGAGCGTCACGCCCAGCGGCAACCACACCAGCAAGCCCGCGACTATGTTTCGCCGGAAGTGTTTCATCAGTTAAGGCCCATCTGCAGGAGCGTCTGCGGCGCTATTTGGAGACGTGCATAGTGTCCGGGCCCGGCGCTCAGGAAGCAACTCGCGGCGCCGGCAACCACGCCGGTGACCAGCCTACTCGGCCTGCGGTTTGCTCGACTTATCCTTCTTGGGCTTGGCCGGGGTCGGCTTGACGTCACCGGAGCTGCTCTTGTCGCCTGAGGCTTTGCCCGCAGTGTCCTGCTTGTCACTCTTGCCGTTTTTGCCGCCGGTCTTGGCCTTGTCCTTATCGCCGGAGGATTTTGGCTTGTCTTCCTTGTCACCATGCAGGTTGCGCTGTTTGTCCTGCTTGAAGTCGGTCTCATACCAGCCGCTGCCCTTGAGGCGGAAACTCGGGGCTGAAATCAGCTTCCGCAGCTCAGCAGCTCCGCATGCGGGGCAGTCGGTTAGCGGTGCGTCGCTCATTTTTTGCAGCACATCGAATGTGTGCCCGCAGGCTTTGCAGGCGTATTCGTAAATTGGCATTGACTCAACCGCTACCGAAAATGAAGTTGCCGTTATCGATCGCCACCGAAATTGTGCCTCCGGGGCCAAATTGCCCGCTCAGAATCTCCTGCGCCAGCGGATTCTCTATGCGCTGCTGGATCGCACGTTTGAGAGGCCGCGCACCATATACCGGGTCATAGCCCGCTTTGGCAAGTACCGCGATCGCCTCGGGCGAAATATCTAAGGTCATATCGCGCTCTGCCAGACGCTGCCGCAGGTAGCCAAGCTGTATCTCCACGATTTGAGCGATCTCCTCCTCCGACAGCGGATGAAAGACCACGATATCGTCAACGCGGTTGACGAACTCTGGCGGGAAGTGCGCGCCAACCACCTCCATCACCGCATTCTTCATGGCGCGATAGTTTTCCTCACCCGCCATGGTTTGAATCTGCTGCGAGCCCAGGTTCGACGTCATCACAATGACAGTGTTGCGAAAGTCCACAGTGCGTCCCTGGCCATCGGTCAGGCGGCCGTCGTCAAGCACCTGCAGCAGCACGTTGAATACATCAGCGTGCGCTTTTTCAACTTCGTCGAGCAGGATCACGGAATATGGCTTGCGCCGCACGGACTCAGTCAGATAACCGCCCTCTTCATACCCGACGTAGCCGGGCGGCGCGCCAATCAGCCGCGCGACAGAGTGCTTCTCCATGAACTCCGACATGTCGACTCGAATCAGCGCCTCTTCCGTATCGAACAGAAACTCTGCCAGAGCCTTGGTCAACTCGGTCTTGCCCACACCGGTGGGCCCGAGAAACAGGAACGAGCCGTTCGGCCTGCGCGGATCTGAGAGGCCCGCGCGAGAGCGGCGAATCGCATCCGCTACCGACTTGACCGCTTCCGCCTGACCCACCAGACGCCGATGGATCTCAGACTCCATGCGCAGCAGCTTGTCGCGCTCCCCTTCCAGCATCTTGGCGACCGGTATGCCCGTCCACTTCGATACGACCTCGGCGACCTCCTCATCGGTTACCTTGTTGCGAACGAGCTGAGTTTCCCTGGTTTCAGCATCCTGGGCCTGCGCCAGCTGCTTCTCCAGCGTAGGGATTTGCCCATACTGCAGCTCCGACATGCGGCCGAGATCCTGCGCCCGTCTGGCCGCCTCCAGCTCCAGGCGCGCGCGCTCCAGCTCCTCTTTAATATGCGTGGTGCCCGCCATGGCAGCCTTCTCGGCACGCCACACCTCGTCCAGGTCGGCGAACTCTCGTTCAAGCTCAACGAGCTGGGCATCCAGATCGCCCAAGCGCTTGACCGACGCATCGTCGGACTCTTTCTTCAGCGCCTCGCGCTCAATTTTCAGCTGAATGATCCGGCGTTCCAGGCGATCCATCGACTCAGGCTTCGAGTCGATTTCCATACGGATCCGCGAAGCGGCTTCATCAACCAGGTCGATGGCTTTGTCCGGCAACTGGCGATCGCTTATGTAGCGGTGGGACAGACTGGCCGCCGCGACGATAGCCGGGTCAGTGATGTCCACGCCGTGGTGAACTTCGTAGCGCTCTTTGAGGCCACGCAGAATCGCAATGCTGTCTTCGACGGACGGCTCATCGATGAGCACTTTCTGAAAGCGCCGCTCCAGGGCGGCGTCTTTTTCGATGTACTTGCGGTACTCATCCAGCGTCGTGGCGCCAACGCAGTGCAGTTCACCGCGCGCCAGCGCAGGCTTGAGCATGTTACCGGCGTCCATCGCGCCTTCCGACTTGCCGGCCCCAACCATCGTATGCAGCTCATCAATGAACAGAATGACCTGCCCTTCCTGCTTGCCTAGATCAGTCAGCACGGCCTTCAGGCGTTCTTCGAACTCACCGCGAAACTTCGCACCGGCAATCAGCGCACCGAGATCGAGAGACAGGATACGTTTATCTTTGAGCCCTTCCGGCACCTCGGCATTGATAATGCGCTGCGCCAAACCTTCAACAATCGCCGTCTTACCCACCCCCGGCTCGCCAATGAGCACGGGATTATTCTTGGTTCGCCGCTGGAGTATTTGAATCGTGCGGCGAATTTCATCATCTCGCCCCACGATAGGATCCAGCTTGCCCTGGGTGGCCAGCTCGGTCAGATCGACCGTGTACTTGTCCAGCGCCTGGCGTGTGTCCTCCGCATTAGGATCATCTACCGCGGCTCCACCGCGCAGCGCTTCAACGGCCTGCTCGACGGCGCCGCGGACGACGCCAGCCTCGGCAAGTACACGGCCGAGATCACCGTTGTCATCGCAGGCAGCCAGCGCAAACAGTTCGCTCGAGATGTACTGGTCTTTTCTCTCCTGCGCAAGCTTGTCCACCACGTTGAACAGGCGCTGCAGAGATTGGGACACGTGCACGTCGCCGGCGTTGCCTTCAACGCGGGGAAACTGATCCAGAAGTTCACCCAAACGGGAACGCAGCAAGTTCACGTTTGCGCCGGCGCTCGCGAACAGCGGGCGAACCGTACCGCCCTGCTGTTCCAACAGTGCCAGCATGACGTGTGCGGGTTCGATGAACTGGTGGTCGCGGCCAACGGCCAGCGACTGCGCATCTGCCAGCGCGAGCTGCAACTTACTGGTGAACTTGTCGGGACGCATTGGTGCTGGCCTCGGCAGTCTGCATGCGTTCAGATATGGGGGTCCGCGGCACGCATTTCAATGCGCCGGAGCGGACGGCCCCGCAAATCTACCGACAACTAGGGAACCAGCCAGATCAGACTGGCCTGACGCCCGCAGGCCCCGTCGCGGCGGTACGAATAGAACCGCTCGGGCTCGCTGTGCGTGCAATGCTGCCCGCCAAAAATCTGGGTGAGCCCGCTGGTCTGCAGCCTGCCTCGCGCGAGGCGATATAGATCGAGCTGCCAGCGCCCGTTCGGGTTTTTTGCAAAGGCCGCCTGATCCGAGGCTGCACGGAACGAACCGCGCACTTCATCGCCCACTTCATAGGCGTCCGCACCAATCGCGGGGCCCAGCCAGGCCAGCATATCGTCGGGTTCCGTACCCGCCTCACGCCATGCGGCCAACACACGCTCGAGCAGATTGGCCGCCAGTCCGCGCCAGCCGCAATGCACAGCGGCCACCCGCTTGCCCCCGCGGTCACACAGCAACACCGGCAGGCAGTCTGCGGTAAGCACAGCACACACGATGCCGGACTGATCAGTGGTTGCCGCGTCGGCGGGTACCGGCGAGCTGACGCTCGCCCCATCCACTAACGTGTTGCCATGCACCTGATTCAGCCAGCGCGGACCGGCAGGCAAGCTCGCGGCCCGAGCCAAGCATTGCCGGTTATGCGCCACGGAGTCCGGGTGGTCACCAACGTGGTCACCGAGATTCAGGCTGGCGTAGGCGCCGCGGCTCACACCGCCCGTCCTGACCGTGGAACAGGCGCGCACCCGCGGGGGCGCGGGCCAGTCGGGAATGATTAAGTTGCCGGCGTCGGCCATTCGAGTTCATCAAGCTGCAGAGAATCGGCAGGCTGATCCGTCAGTGACTCGACTAACCTGCGCAGGTCCGGCGGCATCGGGGCACTAAACGTCAGCCGCTCTCCAGAAACCGGGTGATCCAGCGCAAGACGGCTCGCATGCAGCGCCTGCCGATTGAATTGCGCAACGGCATCCCGCTGATCAGCAGAAAGCCCCCCAGGTATTCGATTGCGTCCCCCGTAAGCCGCATCGCCAACCAGCGGGTGGCCGGCATCCGCGAAGTGCACGCGTATCTGATGCGTCCGTCCGGTCTCAAGTCGGACGGCAACCAGTGAGTGCGCGGTAAACCGCAGCAGTACGCGGTAGTGGGTAACCGCCTCACGACCATCTGGGCGCACTGTCATGCGCGTGCGGTGCGTCGCATGGCGACCGATTGGAGCATCAAAGCATCCGCCCGCGGTCATACTGCCGAGGCAGACGGCGCGATACTCGCGCTCAATCAGGCGATCCTGAAGCGCGCGCACGAGTTGCGTGTGCGCCGGCAAACTGCGTGCACAGACGAGGAGACCCGTTGTGTCTTTGTCGAGCCGATGTACCAGTCCAGCCCGGGGCAGTCGCTCCAGCTCAGGCCACTGATGCAGCAACCCATTGACCAGTGTGCCAGCAGGATTGCCTGCACCAGGGTGCACAATGAGACCCACCGGTTTGTTGATGATGATGATGTCGTCGTCGGCAAACACAACGTCAAGCTGAATTGGCTCTGCAGTCGTTTCAGCGACCGCGTTCAGCTTCGCTAGCACAACGATGGTCTGGCCAGCACTGACTGCGGTGCGCGGCGAGACCCGCGCGCCATCGAGCGTGACTTCGCCATGCAAAATCCACTGCTTGATGCGCGATCGGGAATATTCTGGCAGCAGACGCGCTAGGGCAGCATCCAGACGCAGGCCGGCATGCTCCTCGGAAACCCTCAGGCGGTGTTCAATTTGATCCATGACGCAAATAGGCCGGCGCCGGCCCTGCTCAAAAGCCGCAACGCAGTGTAGGGAGGCACGCTGCTCGCCACAATGAGGGACCAACCGTGAGCTATACTCGCCGCCGTTCTGATGCCTTAAGCCTTCCTCAGGAACCCACATGCCAGCATCTTCCCGTCAACGCATCTGCGCCATGCTCGCTCTGGCAGCCAGTTGTATGCTGACTCTATCGGGCTGCTTTGGGGGCAAGAACGATCGCGATGCGCAAACGAGTCTCGACGAAATCTACGCGCGGGCCACAAAGTCACTCGAAAATGGCAATTTCCGCAACGCGATCGCCTACTACGAAGCGCTGGAGGCCCGTTATCCGTTCAGCAATCAGGCGAAACAGACACAGCTCCAGCTCATTTACGCCTATTACCGCAACGGCGACGATGAACTGGCTATTGATGCGGCTGAACAGTTTGAGCGTGAGAATCCGACCCACCCGAGAGTTGACTACGCGCTATATATGAAGGGCCTGGCCCAATTCGCCGGCGAACGTAATGCATTCCACAAACTGTTTCGCGTCGATCTGGCGAAACGCCCACCCGTCAATGCGCGCGAAGCGTTCTCCGCGTTCTCGCAGCTGCTGAAACGCTACCCGGACAGCATCTACGCGCCCGATGCCCGGCAGCGCATGATCTTTTTGCGCAACCGCTTGGCCAAACATGAAGTGCATGTCGCGCAGTACTACATGCGGCGGGATGCCTACGCCGCCGCGCTGAATCGCGCCAAGTACGTAATGGAAACCTACGATCAGGCACCGGCTGTGGCAGATGCCCTGGAGACCATGGTCGAGGCCTACCAGCGCCTTGGTATGCAGGACTTAGCCGCCGACACATTGACGGTGCTCGATACCAACTACCCCGACCGCGCGGAAAAAGTCGAAAAGAAACGCAAGCGCTTTTTGTTTTTCTGAGAATCGCGGCCCGGAGGGCGCGGGTAGGCGAAACTGGAGTCCGAATAAAGCGGACCGCAGGGAGCCATCGAACGGAAGTTTCCGCCGAAGAGCGCCCTCGTATCTAAGCCGCGCCGACGGCTACCGGTGACGATACCCCGACGTGATCGGATACCGCCAATCCCGGCCGAAGGCGCGCTCACTGATCCTCACCCCTGGCGGCGCCTGACGCCGCTTGTACTCATTGCGTCGCACCAGCTCTGTGACCCGCACCACATCTGCCGCTGCAAAGCCCCTGGCAATGATGTCATCTACCGAGAGGTTGTCCAGCATGAGTGCATCAAGAATGCCGTCGAGCACGTCATAGGGCGGTAAAGAATCAGTATCCAGCTGATCCGGCGCGAGTTCTGCGGAAGGCGGGCGGTCGATCACTCGCTGCGGAATGACCGGGCCTAGTGCATTGCGATATCGCGCCAGTCTGTACACCAGCGTCTTGGGGCAATCCTTGATCGGCGCAAATCCGCCGGCCATATCGCCATAGAGCGTCGCGTAGCCCACTGCCATCTCACTCTTGTTACCCGTTGCCAGGACCATCCGGCCAGTCTTGTTGGAGATCGCCATCAGCAAGATACCGCGGCAGCGTGACTGAATGTTTTCCTCAGTCGCATCCGGCGGCAGGCCGGCGAACAACTCGCCCAAGGTCTCGGTCGCCGCGGCGACCATCCGCTCAATCGGCAACACCTGGTAGTCAACGCCAAGCTGCCGCGCCTGTTGCTCGGCATCCTCCTGGCTGATGTCCGCGGTCCATCGATACGGCATCATCACGGCCTGTACGCGATCGGCACCCAGCGCATCCGCGGCCAGGGCCAAGGTCAGTGCCGAGTCGATCCCGCCGGATAAGCCCAGCACCACGCCTGGAAAACCGTTCTTGCGCACGTAGTCCTGCACGCCGCGCATCAGCGCCTGGTAGATGCTGTCCTCCGGACTAACCAGGGCGGCAACCTCGCCGGGCACCAGATCGGCGGCACCGCCAGCGCGCGTCGCCTCCACGACGTACGAACCTTCCGCAAAGGCCGGCGCCCGCATGATCAATTGGCCATCTCGGCCTAGCGCGCAGGAGCCACCGTCAAACACCAGCTCGTCCTGGCCGCCAACCAGATTCTGGTAGACGATCGGCACAGACAACTCCGCCACCCGCTCCGCCAGCACAGCTTCGCGTGCGCTTTGCTTATCGACTCTGAATGGCGAGCCGTTAATCGCGACCAGCAACTCCGCGCCCGCTTTTACCGCGGCAGCAGCCGGCGCCTGCTCCCAGATGTCCTCACAGATCTGAATGCCGACGGCGAAACCGCATACGCTAATCACGCAAGGCTGTTCGCCCGCCGTGAAATACCGCTCTTCGTCGAACACACTGTAGTTAGGCAGAGCGTGCTTACGGTAGTTGCCGATCTGGCGACCATCTGCCGCGATGGCTGCGGCGTTGTAGATCCGGCCGTCTGCATATTCGGGATACCCGATGACAGCGGTGATGCCGCTGGTGGACTGGATGATTTTCTGCAGTGCATCGCCAACCTGGCGCTGCAGGCCCGCGTGAAATAGCAGGTCCTCAGGGGGGTATCCGCAGATCGCAAGCTCGGGCAACAGCACCAGATCAGCCTGCGCATCCCGTGCGGCGCCGATTGCGCGAATGATGACCTCGGCGTTGCCAGTAACGTCGCCGACCAGCGGATCAATCTGCGCAAGCGCGATGCGTAGTGTTTCGGCCATTCGTCTGGCAGGCCAGTCAGGCTGCGTCAGGCGCCGAGCAGCTCCGCCATGGCTGAACCCAGCTCCGCTGGAGAGCGCACAGTCTTCACGCCGGCGTCTTCGAGCGCCTGATACTTGGCTGCGGCCGTGCCCTCACCGCCGGATACAATGGCACCCGCATGCCCCATGCGCTTACCGGGGGGCGCAGTGACACCAGCAATATAGGCCACAACCGGTTTGTTCACGTTGTTCTGAATGTAGCGCGCGGCAGCCTCTTCATCCGTGCCACCGATCTCGCCGACCATGATGATGCCGTCGGTGTCAGCATCTTGCTCAAACAGCTCCAGGCAGTCGATGAAGTTCATCCCGCGTACCGGGTCACCGCCGATACCCACACAGCTGCTCTGGCCCAATCCGTTGTTGGTGGTCTGAAACACGGCTTCGTAGGTCAGTGTGCCCGAGCGGGAGATTACGCCCACGCGCCCGGGCTTGTGAATAGACCCCGGCATGATGCCGATCTTGCATTCACCCGGTGTGATGATGCCCGGACAGTTCGGCCCGATCACGCGGCAGTCATAGTCACGCAGCGCAGCCTTCACCTTGACCATGTCGAGCACAGGAATGCCCTCGGTGATGCAGACAACAAGCCCGACGCCCGCATCGGCAGCAGCGACAATGGCGTCGGCAGCAGCCGGCGCCGGCACGAAGATCACGCTGACATCGGCGCCCGTTTCATCCACCGCCTCGGTCATCGTGTCAAACACGGGTAGATCGAGATGGGTCTCCCCGCCGCGGCCCGGCGTAACGCCCGCAACAATCTGCGTGCCGTACTCGATGCATTGCTGAGCGTGAAAAGACCCCTGCCTGCCCGTTAAACCCTGACAAACAATCCGTGAATTCTTATTGACGAGAATACTCATGCCGCTGCCACCGCCTTACGCGCTGCGTCGGTTAAATCATCCGCAGGCGTGATTGCCAGTCCGCTCTCTGCCAGGAGCGCCTTGCCTTTATCTACGTTTGTACCCTCAAGCCTGACCACGACGGGCACTTTCACATCGACCTCACGCACCGCCTGAATTATCCCTTCGGCGATCAGATCGCAGCGCACGATGCCGCCGAAGATATTTACCAGAATGGCCTTAACCGCAGGGTTTGAAAGAATGAGCTTGAAGGCTGCGGCAACACGCTCCGGGGTAGCCCCGCCGCCCACGTCAAGAAAATTAGCCGGTTCACCGCCATGCAGCTTGATCAAGTCCATGGTAGCCATGGCCAGGCCTGCGCCGTTAACCATGCAGGCAATACTGCCGTCCAGCGAGACATAGTTAAGGTCGTGTTCAGCAGCACTGCGCTCCATCGCGTCTTCCTGCGACGCGTCGCGCATTGCTGCAAGGTTCGATTGCCGGAACAGCGCGTTCTCTTCGATATTGATCTTGGCATCCAGCGCAAGAAGATCGCCGCTGCCGTTAACGATGAGCGGATTGATTTCGACGAGACTGCAGTCTGACTCGATAAACAGCTGGTAGAGCCTGCCGGCCAGCCCAACAAACTGCTTGACCTGTTCCTTGTTGAGCCCGAGTCCGTAGGCCAGCTGCCGCGCCTGAAAAGCCTGCAGGCCAGCAGCTGGATTGACGATTACCTTGAGAATTTTCTCAGGGGTCTTTTCAGCGACCTCCTCGATATCCATACCGCCGGCAGCTGAGGCGATAAACGCAATGCGCTCACGCGCCCGGTCCAGCAACACACTTAAATAAAGCTCCCGCTCGATGTCGCTGCCCATCTCCACAAACACCTGGTTGATGGGCAGGCCCTCATCACCCGTTTGCTTCGTGACCAGCCGCTGACCCAGCATGCCGGCCGCCGCATCCCGGACCTCAGCACCGCTGCGGGCCACCTTGACACCTCCGGCCTTGCCACGCCCGCCCGCATGGACCTGGGCCTTGACCACCCACAGCTCACCACCCAGTTGTTCAGCCGCTGATGCAGCTTCGTCAGGCGTGCCCGCTACGGAGCCGCGCGTGACGGGAATGCCAAAGCGAGCGAATAGCTCCTTGGCCTGATATTCGTGAAGATTCATTGGATTGTCCGCTGACGGGACGGCACAGGCCCCAGAACGGCGCGTATTGTGGAGGAATTGGCGACGCAGGCCAACCAGCGCGCCTGGTTTGCCCAACGTCTCCCAGGCCCGGATATCCGTGACGCAGTTCGCACGGAACCCTGCGTGATCCGACATAATGCCGAGGCTAAGGCTGAGCCCGCGCCCCCTGCACATGACCGTTGCCGATCCCATTCTCGCGTCAGGCATCTCTCAACCGGAAGCGGAAACCGAGCGGCTGCCTGTCGCGGGCGAAGCTGCCAATCGCATCGCGCGGCTGGTCGGCGGGTTTCGGCTGATCGTGGCCGGCGGCCTCTGGCTGGTGTCCGTATTTACGCTCGACCCCCCCTTGCTGGAGCCGCGTTACCCGGCGCTCTTCACCGCAACCGCGCTGGCTTACACCTGTCTCGCAGCCGTGGCCCTTTGGGCCGCGTGGCGTCCCGGTACGTCGAACTGGCCGTCTGCACAGCTCGTTGCTGACATCGCAGCAATTACCCTGCTTACCCACACCGGTGGCGGCATCAGCTCAGGCGTGGGCGCGGTGCTGGTGATCCTGACCAGCGCCGGCGCGCTGAATCTAAGGCGCGAATATGCGCTGCTCGCGGCCGCTGTGAGCGCCCTGGCGGTGCTGGCTGAGCAGTCGCTCGCTTTCAGTATGGGGCTGACCGGCGTGAAGGCTTTTGTACCTGCTGGGATGCTGGGTGCCATCATTTTTCTGGCCACGATGGTTGCGAATCCCCTCGCCCGCCGGTTGCGGGAAAGCGAGGCGCTGGCTCGGCAACGCGGGATCGACCTTGCGAATCTGGCCCAGCTTAACGACTACGTGATCCAGAACCTGCGGGAGAGCATTGTCGTCGTCGATGACCACGACAACATTCGCTTGATCAACCAATCCGCCGCTGACCTGCTGGGCAAAAGGCAGCAACGCCCGGGACAGCCATTGCGCGAGGTGTCGCCGGCACTGCACGGGATCTTGCGCAGCTGGCGACGGGGCCGGTTTGGCCCGGACTCTACGCTCGGCTTTCCATCGGCTGGCGGCACGGCGCGCATCAACACGTACTTTGCGCCACTGGAGCAGCGCGAAGATGGCCCCGTGCTGTTGTTCCTGGAGGATGCCGACATGCTCGCCGAGAAAGTGCGTCAGACCAAGCTGGCAGCCCTCGGACGTTTGAGCGCCAGCATCGCCCACGAGATTCGTAATCCGGTGGGCGCGCTGAGTCACGCCGGCCAGCTCCTGGGCGAGTCGCCGGACATTGGTCCTGACGAACAGCGCTTGCTGGACATCATTAACGTCAACTCCAGACGAGTCAGCGAAATTGTCGAAAACGTCATGCAGCTCTCCAGGCGCGAGGACACCAAGGCGGAGCTGATCGATCTGGGCCGCTGGGTCGCGGACTTCGTCAGCGAGGTGGTTTCAACTCTGGAGATCGATCATCGGCGGCTACGTTTCGATTGGGGCAACAGCCCGCTCGAGGTGCGCATGGATCCCAGCCACCTGCGCCAGATCTGCTGGAACCTCTGCGACAACGCGCTGCAGTTTGGCTCCCAACGTGACGACAGCCCGATTGATATTTCTATCGGCCGTCTCGCCGGCCGGCAGCGGCCGTTTCTGGAATTCGCCGATCGTGGCCGCGGTATCGATGACAGTGTGCGCGAACGCCTGTTCGAGCCGTTCGCCACGGGCCGCGAGGGTGGCACCGGTCTGGGCCTGTTTATTTCCCGCGAACTGTGTGAATGCAATCGCGCCGCCCTGATGCATGAAGACCGCGATGGCGGTGGCAGCATCTTTCGCATCGTATTCGCCGATCCAAGACGCTGGAGCGTAACGCAATGACCCGGCCTGCCGCGTTGGTTGTCGACGACGAACCAGATCTCTGTGAGCTTCTGGCGATCACGCTGGAGCGCATGCAGGTCGAAGCGGTGACCTGTGGCGATGTCGCCAGCGCTCGCTCGGCGCTGTCCAGCCGCGATTATCAGCTTTGCCTGACCGACATGCGCCTGCCCGACGGCGACGGGCTGGAGCTGGTCGAGTGGATGCAGGAGCAGGGCCTGGCCACCCCGGTTGCAGTGATCACCGCTCATGGCAATGTGGAGACGGCGGTGCGCGCGCTGAAGGTTGGCGCCTTTGATTTCATCACCAAACCGCTGGACTTGCAGGCCCTGCGCAAACTGGTAACGACAGCGCTGAAGCTGCCTGCGGCCAATGGCTCAGACCAGGCGCAGCCGGCCCGGTTGTTGGGTGAATCGCAACCCATTGAAAACCTGCGCCAGACCATCGACAAGGTAGCGCGAAGTCAGGCGCCCGTGCATATCACGGGCGAATCCGGCACCGGCAAGGAGCTGGTAGCGCGCATGATCCACGGGCAAGGCGCGCGCGCCGACGGTCCGTTCGTTGCCGTGAACTGCGGCGCCATTCCCGGCGAGCTGATGGAAAGCGAGTTCTTCGGACACCGCAAGGGATCTTTTACCGGCGCGGTTGCCGACAAAACCGGCTTGTTTCAATCGGCCGAGGGCGGCACGTTGTTCATGGACGAAATCGCGGAGCTGCCACTGCCCATGCAGGTAAAGCTGCTACGCGTGATTCAGGAGAAGAGCGTGCGCGCCGTGGGTGCAACCAGCGAAGATGCCGTGGACGTGCGGATCCTGAGCGCAACCCACCGTGACCTGCGCAGCATGGTCGCCAACGGGCAGTTTCGTGAAGATCTCTACTACAGAGTCAATGTGATTGAGTTGCAGGTGCCGCCCCTGCGCAACCGGGGCGACGACGTGGACATCCTGGCAGCGCACACGCTTGCGCGCCTGGCGGCCACCCAGGACAGGACGGCGCCGAACTTAACTTCCAGAGCCCGGGACAAGCTCAGGCGCTATCAGTTTCCCGGCAATGTGAGGGAGCTGGAGAACATCCTCGAGCGGGCTCTTGCGCTGGCCAGCGGCGCCGAGATCGACAGTGAAGACATCCTCATTCAGGAGCAGCCGGCGCAAACCGAGTCCGCTGGCGAGCCACTGGGGGACCAGCTCGACGACGTGGCCCGGGACGCCATTCAGGCCGCGCTGGAAGAATGCCGATACAACAAGACGCAGGCAGCGCGCCGGCTGGGTATCACCCTCCGCGCCCTGCGCTACCGCATGGAAAAACTCGGGATGAGCTAGCGCGTAATGCGACGCTCGAAGAAAGTGACGCTAAACGTCACATTGTGACGCTAAACGTCAGGTAGCTGAATTCCAGCACCCAGGTTATGTCAGAGGCAACCGACCATCAGCAGACCAAGATTATTTTTATATTCATATTTCTCAGATACTTAACGGATTTTTCGGGGCCCCTGGCACGGCCTTTGCATCATTACACACCGTCGGCCCGGAGCCGAACCGTTTTTTAGCACCTGAATCAGGAGACAGTGAATGAAGACGTTGCAGAAGGGCTTTACGCTCATCGAACTGATGATCGTGGTTGCGATCATCGGCATTCTGGCCGCGATCGCGATCCCGGCCTACCAGGACTACACCATCCGTGCGCAGGTTTCTGAAGGCCTGTCGATGGCTTCGGCAGCCAAGGCTGCCGTGGCTGAGACCTGGCAGGCGCGTGGCGTCCCACCGGCGGACCGCGCTGGCGCAGGCATGTCGGCTAATGCGACAGACACGTCCGGTAAGTACGTCACGCAGGTAGCTGTCGCTGGCGGCGGCGTCACGATTACCTTTGGCAACCAGGCGAACGCGGCGATTGCCGGCGCCACGCTGGGTCTGACCCCGTACATTAGCCCGGATAACAGTGTGTCCTGGCAGTGCGGCACGCGTACACCGCCGACCGCCACCATCATGACCGGTGCGACAGCCGCAGTGACCTCTGTCCTGCCGCAGTACCTGTCCGCCGACTGCCGCTTGTAAGCGCAGATCAGGATCTGACAGATCCGGGAAAAGGGGCCCTCCGGGCCCCTTTTTTTTGCCGCTATTCTCACGGCGCGACGCGCGTCGGGCCCTTCTGACGTGCCGGGACGTGAAACGCGTCTAAAAACGGCATTAGATTGGTTGCGCAGGGGCTTGTCCTTCGTTCAGACTATGTCACATTCCTGCGCCTATACGCCTGATTGATTAGGGTTTTCTCGGAGAATCAGCGACACTCATGGCCGTGTCTGCCACCACCGCAACACTGACGGGCCTGCCACGGCGCCTCGTCCAGGACGGCATCATTGCCGAGGAAGCCTGTGCTGAAGCGCTTGAATCAGCCAAGCAGGCCAAGCAAAGCCTGGTGCATTTCCTTGTGGACCAGCAATTGGCGGACCCTCGGCAGATCGCGATTGCCGCCTCGCATGAATTCGGCGTGCCGCTACTCGACCTGTCGGTGCTGGAGCCCGATCTCGAGGCCGTCAGGTCCGTCGATCAGAAGCTGCTGACCAAACATCGCGTCATGCCGCTGATCCGCCGGGGCCAGCGCATGTTCCTGGCCGTTGCCGACCCCACCAATCTCCAGGCCATCGATGAGATCAAATTTCAGACCGGATTCCGTATCGATCCGGTGGTGGTCGAGCAGGACAAGCTGGAGGAGATGGTTTCCAAGGCACTGGAGGCCGTCGACACGTCAATGTCGAGTTTCGACGAAGACGATTTCGATCTCGAGGGCCTCGAGGTATCCGGCGGCGACGAAGAACTCGATGACGAGGTTTCCGCAACCGATGTTGAAGACGCGCCCGTCGTGCGCTTTGTCAACAAGATCATGCTGGATGCCATCAAGCGCGGCGCCTCAGATATCCATTTTGAACCCTACGAGAAAATGTTCCGTGTGCGCACCCGGCTCGACGGCGTGCTCAACCAGGTGGCCTCGCCCCCCACCGCGCTGGCACAGAAAGTCTGCGCCCGGCTAAAAGTCATGGCGCGTCTGGACATCGCCGAGCGACGTGTCCCGCAAGACGGCCGCATCAAAATGCGGCTCTCAAAGAACCGCGCTATCGACTTTCGTGTGAACACCTGCCCCACGCTGTTCGGCGAAAAAGTCGTCATGCGTATTCTTGATCCAAGCAGCGCCAAACTCGGCATCGAAGCGCTTGGATATGAAGATCACCAACGCTCGCTCTACGAGGATGCGCTGGCCAAACCCTACGGCATGATTCTGGTTACGGGCCCGACCGGTAGCGGTAAAACCGTTTCGCTATACACCGGCCTGAACATTCTGAACACGGAAGACCGGAACATTTCGACCGCGGAAGATCCGTCTGAAATCAACCTGCCCGGCATTAATCAGGTCAACGTAAATCCGCGCGTTGGCCTTACCTTCGCGTCTGCGCTGAAAGCCTTTCTGCGCCAGGATCCTGACGTCATCATGGTCGGCGAGATTCGCGACCTGGAAACCGCCGAGATTGCCATCAAGGCCGCCCAAACCGGCCACCTGGTTTTATCAACGCTGCACACCAACGATGCGCCGCGCACGCTTACACGCCTCGTCGACATGGGCGTGAAGCCCTACGCAATCGCCACGTCAGTAAGTCTCATCATTGCGCAGCGACTCGCGCGGCGGCTATGCGATAGCTGTAAAGAGGTGAAGGACATTCCGGAAGAGGCGCTGCTGCAGGAGGGCTTCACCAAGGAAGACGTGCAAGGCGGACTGCGTATTTATGGCCCGGTTGGCTGCAAGATTTGCAATGAAGGCTACAAGGGCCGTGTCGGCATTTACCAGGTGATGCCAGTTTCTGAATCCATTGCGCGCATTATTCTGGAGGGTGGTGACGCGGTGCAGATCAGCAAGCAGGCAGAATCCGAGGGCGTGTGGGATTTACGCCGCTCGGCCCTGCAAAAAGTCAAGGACGGAGTCACCGGTCTTGAGGAGATCAATCGCGTTACGATTGAGTGATTTACGGCGGTGGATACTCGACGACGGCATGCACGCCAAGGGGCGAGATCCTGGCCTAACGAAGACGACGGAAGTTAGTCATGGCAGAAGCGATCGCAGTTAAGCAGGTACCGTTTTCCTGGGAGGGGACGGACAGCGCCGGCAAGCGTATCAAGGGCAAAACCATCGCTGCCGACGAGGCAGCCGTGCGGGCAGAGCTCAGGCGTCAAGGCGTGGTGCCGATGCGCGTCCGCAAACAGACCACACTGTTTCAGTCGAAGGGCAAGGTCACTGCCGAAGACATCGCGATATTCAGCCGCCAGCTTGCGACGATGCTCGCCGCGGGCATTCCGCTGGTACAGGCCTTCGAAATCGTCGGCAATGGCCACGAAAACCCCGCAATGTCGGAGTTGGTTCTGGCGGTCAAACAAGATGTTGAGGGCGGCACCTCACTCCACGAAGCCCTGGCCAAGCATCCGCTGCACTTTGACGACCTGTTTGTGAACCTTGTGGAGGCGGGCGAGCAGGCAGGCGCGCTGGAGACGCTGCTCGACAAGATTGCCACCTACAAGGAAAAAACTGAGGCGATCAAGAAGAAAATCAAGAAGGCGCTGTTTTATCCAGCGGCGGTTGTGGTCGTCGCGATCATTGTTACGGCGATCCTGCTGATTTTTGTCATTCCGGAGTTTGAGAATCTGTTCTCCGGCTTTGGAGCTGACCTTCCGGCCTTCACGCGCATGGTGATCGACCTGTCTGAATTTGTGCGCGATCAGGGGTGGCTGCTGGCGATCGGCATAGTTGCCGGCGTGACCGGGTATCTCCACACGTACAAACGCTCCAGGCGGCTGCGGGAGATACAGGATCGCGTGATCCTGAAGCTACCCGTGATTGGCCCCATCATGGTGAAAGCTGCGATCGCTCGCTTCGCCCGGACACTGTCTACCATGTTCAGCGCCGGCGTGCCGCTGGTCGAGGCACTGGACTCGGTGGCCGGTGCCACCGGCAACATCGTCTACGAAAATGCCGTAATGGAAATGAAGGACGAGGTCGCCACCGGTCAGCGGTTACAACGCGCCATGGAAAATACGGATCTCTTCCCGAACATGGTGATTCAGATGATCGCCGTCGGCGAGGAATCCGGTTCGCTCGACGAAATGTCAGGCAAAGTGGCTGACTTCTACGAAGAGGACGTCGACAATGCAGTGGACAGCATGAGCAGCCTGCTGGAGCCGCTGATCATGGCGGTGCTGGGCGTGCTGGTTGGCGGCCTGGTTGTGGCCATGTATCTGCCGATCTTCAAGATGGGGGCGGTCATCTGAGCGACCTGGCGGCGCTGTTCGCCAGCAGTCCCGCACTGTTCCTGGCAGCCGCCGGGATTCTTGGGCTGGTCGTCGGCAGCTTCCTTAATGTGGTGGCCTTCCGGCTGCCTGTGATGCTCGAACGCGAGTGGCGTAGCCAGGCCAATGAAGTGATGCAGGCGGCCGGCGTGACGGTGCCAACGTCCGTTGAGCAGGCACCCTATAACCTGGTTCGACCGGGCTCGGCCTGCCCCGCCTGCAAAGCGCCGGTGCGCGCATGGCAAAACATCCCCGTACTGAGCTATCTCCTGCTCCGCGGCCGCTGCGCGAACTGCCGGGCGCCAATCTCGATTCGCTACCCCCTGGTTGAAATCGCTGCGGGGGCACTGACCGCCCTGGTCGCCTGGAGGTTCGGCTTCTCACTAACGTTTCTCGGCGCTGCAGGCCTCTGCTGGACGCTGCTGGCCCTTGCGCTCATTGATCTGGACCACAAACTGCTACCTGACCGGCTGACCCTGCCACTGCTCTGGGCCGGCCTGCTGTTTGCGTTGCTGGGTGACGCGGCGCTGACGGATCTGCGCGGTGCGGTGATCGGCGCGATGGCAGGCTACCTAAGTCTCTGGTCCGTATATCAGCTTTTCAAGTTGGTCACCGGCAAGGAAGGCATGGGCTACGGCGACTTTAAGCTGCTGGCCGCTTTGGGTGCGTGGCTGGGCTGGCAAATGCTACCGCTCGTGATTGTGCTGTCGGCCGTCGTCGGGGCAGTCACGGGCATCGGCATGATCATTGCGCTGGGCCGCGACCGCCAGATCCCGATTCCTTTCGGACCCTTTCTGGCCGCTGCCGGCGTCGTTGCGCTGCTCTGGGGTGAACCGCTGATTGCCGCATACCGCGCCATGTCGGGAATCTGAACTGGCCGCTGTTTCGCTGGAGCAATCCGCTGACTTGCACGACCTGCCAACCGTTCTATGCGAACCGGCCGGTACACTAAGTGCCGAGTCAAACGCCAACCCAAGCCAATGATCAAAACGCCTAAAGTTGATCCGGGCTCTGCGATGCGCATCGGCCTCACCGGCGGTGCCGCGGCCGGCAAGACCGCCGTGGCCGATTTTTTTGCCGCGCTAAATGTGCCCATTGTCGATACCGACGTCATCGCGCGGGAACTCGTGGAAGCGGGTTCGCCCGCGCTCGGGCAAATCGCGGCAGCCTTCGGTGCCGAGATGCTTAACGACGACGGCACCCTGAATCGCCGCCGGCTGCGCGAAAGCGTATTCACCCATGACGAGGAGCGGCGGCGACTGGAAAGCATCCTCCACCCGCCGATTCGCAAACGCGCCGCCGAGCTTGCCTGCCACTGGCAGGCTGCCTATGGAATTCTTGTGGTGCCTTTGCTTTTCGAAACGGACTTCCATGACCTGGTAGATAGCACCATCGTGGTTGACTGTTCGGAAGCGCAGCAGCTGGAACGCCTGATGCAGCGGGACGACCTCACCAAACCCCAGGCCAAGCGAATGCTCGCCGCGCAAGCCACACGCGCCGAACGCCTTGCCGCTGCCGACCACATCATTGATAACTCCGGCACCCTCGCCCAAACGCAGGCCGCGGTCCGTGACCTGCACGTTAAGCTGCTGGCTGCGGCCACTGCGACAGAGTGATGAAAGTCGGGATACCCGGTCTGGCCGCAAGTTCAGGCTGCAAACTTGATCGGGCCCCGGTTGGCGAGACCTGAGTCCGAGGGCAGCGGAGCAGCGGGGGCCATCCGACGGAGGTTTGCGGCTGTGTGTACCCCCGCGAACGGACGGGCCTCCTGCAAGGCCTGGGCAGCTAAACCTGCGGCGCATTGCGGGCACCCGGTTCGTGGCGCAGAATAGCTCCGTGGTTTCCCCCGCCAATACAGCGTCGCACCGTTGGCCACGCGCCCAACGCTAACCGATACAGCGCCTTCTCGTGCGTTCTTTGAGCAGCCTCTTAATGAGCGGCTGAGAACATTTTTGCGCCTGGAGTTCCTCTACCGGCAGCTGCGCCGCAATCTGGACCGGACCTCCGCCTGGGACAGCCGGGCTGTATTGACAGCGATCCTCGACATTGTCGCCATCCTCAGCCGCGGAGATGTGCGGAGTGATCTGGTCAAAGATGTCGAGCGGCAAATGGACTGGTACGAGCGGCTGCGTCGCCGCACCGATATCGACGAACGGCGCCTGGCAGGCACTTTGCGCAACCTGCAAGGCCATCGCGATCGCCTGATGACTCTGGGCCCGCAGTACCTGCAGAGCCTGCGTGAGAACGAGTTCTTGAATGCCGTGAAGCATCGCAGCGCCGTGCCGGGTGGCACCTGCGAGTTCGACCTGCCGGAATACACGCACTGGCTGCGCCTGCCCTACGCAAATCGTCGCGCGGACCTCGAGCACTGGCTGGGCTCAATCGAGATGCTATGCGAAGCGCTGGCAGAAATACTCTGGCTGACGCGCGAAGGCGGCCAGACACTGCAGGTGGTCGCCACAAACGGCTGCTTTCAGCAGTCGCTGGCAAAGTCTGCGGCCAACAACCTCCTGCGCATCGGGTTGCCAGCTACTACCGACCTCTACCCCGAGATCAGTGCCGGACATCACCGGTTTACTATCCGCTTTATGACCTGGCCTGGCATCGGCACGCGGCCCGAACAGTTCGACGGCAACGTCGAATTCGACCTACAGGTCTGCTGACGTCAACGCTGCGATGATGGGCTGATCGGCCGGCAGCATGCCTGCTTCGGTCAGATCCGCTGGTGCAACCCAACGCAGTGGTTGCGACTCACGCCCAACGGGCTCACCCAAGTAAGCAGTAACGCGAAAAACCTCCAGCTGCACCGTGCGATCCGGGTACTCATGTGCAAGCTGCATCAGTTGCTCACAGCGGGAAACCTGGATGCCCAGCTCTTCACGCAGCTCGCGGACCAGCGCAGCCTGAGGCGCCTCACCCGGTTCGAGCTTGCCACCCGGAAACTCCCAGTAGCCGCCCCCATGTTTGTGCGCCGGCCGCTGTCCGATCAACACCTCGCCCACGGCATTGCAGATAATCCCGGCGGCGACGCGCACCAGCATGCCGCCGGCTAAAGCTTGCCGTGGCAATGCTTGTACTTTCGGCCCGAACCACAAGGGCAGGGCTCGTTGCGTCCCACCTTGCGGCCATCACGCACATAGGGCTCCGCCTGAGGCGCCTGCGGAGCGGCAGCCGACCCAAAGCCACGCGCGGTCCCGGAAAGCGCAGGCACCTCTTCGGCACCCGCCAACGCGGGCGCGGCCGCGTGCTGAAACTGCATGGGCGCCTGACTCTGACGCTGCTCGACCGCTTCGACATCCGCTTCACTCTGCAAGCGCGCGCGGGATAGCAGGCTGATGACCTGTAGTTTCACCCGGTCGAGCATGTCGCCAAACATGTCGAAGGCTTCGCGTTTGTACTCCTGCTTGGGATTCTTCTGGGCGTAACCGCGCAGATGGATACCCTGTCGCAGGTAGTCCATGGCGGCCAGGTGCTCTTTCCAGTGGATATCGAGCTGATTCAGCATGACCACCTTCTCGAACTGACGCATAACCGACTCACTGGCCGCGTCAGTCTTTTCCTCGTAGGCCTTCTCAAGTACCTCCAACACACGCTCTCGAATCTGCTCCTGACCAAGATTCTCATCTTCATCCAGCCATTCGCGGACCGGCAGCTGGGCACCAAAATCACGCATTAGTGCACCCTCCAGCTCGGCAACTTTCCACTGGGCAGGCAGGCTTTCTGGCGGCAGGTAGTCGTCGATGACAGCATTGACCACTTCCTCGCGGATACCGGAAATCGCGTCAGCAACGTCCTCCGCTTCCATGAGCTCGTTGCGCTGCTGATACACCACACGACGCTGGTCATTGGCGACGTCGTCGTACTCCAGCAGGTTCTTGCGGGCATCAAAATGATGCGTCTCGACCTTGCGCTGAGCCCGCTCAATCTGGCGCGTCAACAGCTTGCTCTCGATGGCCTCACCCTCGCGCATACCGACTCGAGTGAGCATGCCCTTCGTCCGCTCGGGATCCCCAAAGATCCGCATGAGCTGATCTTCCATCGCCAGATAAAAGCGGCTGGACCCCGGATCGCCCTGGCGGCCAGAGCGGCCGCGCAGCTGATTATCAATGCGCCGTGATTCGTGACGCTCAGTGCCGATCACCCGCAGCCCGCCGGCCTGAAGCACGCGCGCATGGCGAGCCTCCCAGTCCGACTTGTGCTCTGCGGCAGCCGTCTCGCCGGGTTCTTCCCCCAACTCACGCAGCTCCGCTTCCAAATTGCCACCCAGCACAATGTCGGTGCCGCGGCCTGCCATGTTCGTGGCGATGGTGACTTTGCCGGGGCGGCCGGCCTCGGCAATGATCTGGGCCTCGCGCTCGTGCTGCTTCGCGTTGAGCACCTGGTGCGGAATCTTGCGTTTCTTGAGGATCGACGCGAGAAGCTCTGATGTTTCGATCGATGTCGTGCCCACGAGTACCGGCTGCTCGCGCTCCTGGCAATCGACAATGTCCTCGATAATGGCCTCGAACTTGTCATTCTCGGTCAGGTAGACAAGGTCCGGCTGATCATCGCGAACCATGTCTCGATGGGTTGGAATTACCACGACCTCAAGACCGTAAATTTGCTGAAACTCGAAGGCTTCCGTATCAGCCGTGCCCGTCATCCCGGACAGCTTGGCGTACATCCGAAAGTAGTTCTGAAAGGTAATTGAGGCGACGGTCTGATTTTCTTCCTTGATCGCCACGCCCTCTTTCGCCTCAATGGCCTGATGCAGGCCATCAGACCAGCGGCGTCCGGGCATGGTCCGCCCCGTGAATTCATCGACGATGACGATCTCACCGTCATTGACAACGTACTCCACATCCCGCCGATACAAGGCGTGAGCCCGAATGCCGGCAGTCAGGTGGTGAACGAGACGAATGTTTGCCGCGTCGTACAGGCTCTCCTGTTCACCAATCAGTCCGGCTTCGGCCAGAAGCCCCTCCACTTTTTGGTGACCGGACTCAGTCAGAAATGCCTGCTTCTGTTTTTCGTCAACGGTATAGTCGCCCGGATAGACAATCTGACATTTGGTCTGGCCATCTTCATCCTCCGGCAACTGCAACAGGTCGTCACCCGTTTCAGCGGCCTGCGCCAAAGCCTCATCAAGACTCACTTCGCCCAACGCCTTACCGTCGCGATCGATAAGCTGCACCTTGCGTGCACTGATATCGTCGTTGCGCGCACCGCCTCTGGCGAGTTCCAGCATTGGCACAAAGCGGTTGATCTCCGCGTAAAGCTCCGAACTGTCGTCAGCGGGCCCGGAAATGATTAGTGGCGTCCGGGCCTCATCAATGAGGATGGAATCGACTTCATCGACGATGGCAAAACTCAGGTCGCGCTGCATCTGGTCGTCACCGTGCAACACCAGATTGTCGCGCAGATAGTCAAAGCCGAACTCGTTGTTCGTGCCGTAGGTGATATCCGCGGCGTAGGCAGCCCGCTTCTCATCGCGGGTCTGGCCACTGCGGATAACCCCAACGGTGAGCCCCAGAAACTCGTAAACGGGTCCCATCCAACCTGCATCGCGCTGCGCCAGATAGTCGTTCACTGTGACAACATGTACGCCGTTCCCGGTTAGCGCATTCAGATAAGCAGGTAAGGTCGCCACGAGGGTCTTCCCCTCGCCGGTGCGCATCTCAGCGATCTTGCCCTGATGCAGAGCGATCCCGCCAATCAGCTGCTCATCAAAATGCCGCAAGCCCAGGCTGCGCCGGGCCGCTTCGCGGACGACAGCGAAAGCCTCCGGCAGCAAGCTGTCCAACGTTTCCCCGTCGGTCAGCCGCCCGCGAAACTCCTCGGTCTTGGCGCACAGCTTGTCGTCAGCGAGCGCACCAAACTCCTCCTCCAGCTGGCCCGATTTCCTGACCAACTTGCCGTATTGGCGGAGCAGCCGCTGATTGCGGCTGCCAAACAGGGAAGTAAAGAAATTGGCCACGAAGCAACTCTCTCCTAAGCAGGCGGCAGGCAGTATGCCGAGCCGAATTCGCCTAGCGCGCAAAGCGCCGTATTGTAAGGCGCATTGAGTTTATTGGGGGGCTAATCGAGCCAATGCCTGGTGACGGGCACAAATGGCCGCCGCCCGGGCCAGTGGAAAATGGCGCGGGCATGCGAAGGTTTGACGGAAGCCGCAGAGATTGGGGTTGGTCTAGAGGCTGTGCTGGATGTGCTTGCGCGGATCAACGGGCCTGCCCAGGTGCAGGACCTCGAAATGTAGATTGGGGCCTGTGGCCCGCCCGCTGGAGCCCAGCAGGGCGATAGTCTGGCCGGACTTGACCCGGTCGCCGACGGCCACAAGATTTTCCTGGTTGTGCGCATAGCGGGTGACGTAGCCGTTGCCGTGATTGATCTCAACCATCTTGCCGAAGCCGAAGCGATCTCCAGACCAAACGACCACGCCCGCCGCAACGCTAATGATCTCGGTGCCACGCTTGCCCGCGAAATCCACCCCGCGGTGATAAGCCGTCTCACCGGTAAACGGATCGATGCGTTTGCCGAACGCGCTGGATAAGTAACCGGATTTAACTGGGCGTCCGCGTGGGTAAACACGCTCACGCAGCTTGCGGTTGAGCATCAGGCCCTCGAGTACGTCGAGCTGCTCGGCCTGAGCAAGCAGATTGTCGTCAAGCGATGCGATGCTGGACATCAGATCAGCAGCGCGGCCGACGTCCGAGGCATAGGCCGGACTGCGAGGACCACCGAGTGCCGGGGGCTGGTTGAAATCGAATTCGCCGTCATCCAGATCCGCCATATCGGTCAGCCGGCGGCCGAGCGCATTCAGACGAATGACGCTGGCGTTGAGCTCGCCAACGCGTAACGCCATGGCATCCAGATTCTCCGTGGCGCGGTCTTCCAGGTCGATGACTTTGAGTCGCTGGCTCTCAAGCTCTGCTCTGGCCGCAGCCAGCTCAGCGAGCGCCGGACCATTGGTTTGTCCGCCCGCGAACTTGAAACCGCCAGCGAAGCCCAGGATCAATATCGCGAACACGCCGAGACCCACCGCCAACACCGGGTTGGTGTTGAAGGCCAGGTGCCGGGCGCTGCCGGCATTGCGCAGAACGATGATCTTCATGAGCTGATTTTCATGGGCGGCAGTTACTCGCTCAGACAGCTGGACGCCACGCGTCCGTTTTCTCGCGGGTCTCACAGATACAGAGCAACCGCCGATACGGCAGCCGCCTCGAATATCCCAATAGCTGGTGCGGTACCCGCGGACCGCGGCCAGATTCCTCCGCGCGGGGGCTTCAGATTGCTCTAGCAAGAGCCTGAAACGTCTGTCTTTTCGACAGCTTCACCACTGCGCGCATAAACTATGCCGAAGGGCCCTGGGCATGACAAGGAACTGGTTCCGAACTCACCCGCCAAATCGAAGAAGTTATGTCAAATAAAGGCTTCAAGTCATTGTCTGAGCTGGTTGGTTCAGACCCTGGCCCAATCCAGGATCTGGCCCGCCGGGCCACCGCTCAGCTCGATCTGGCCGACCTTCTGCGCTCGGCGGTCGATCCGGACTGCGCCGCACACCTGACCGGCTGCAACCTCCGCCCCGGCGGCGAGCTGGTGGTGATGGCAGACGGGCCAGAGTGGGCGAGCCGTCTCCGCTTTGAATCAGAGCAGCTGTTGAAGAAATGCCGCGAGCAACACCCCTCTGCGACCCGCGTGCGGATTAGGGTAGCCGGACCGCTCTAGGACGACCGGGCCAAGTCCTCCTGGGTGGGCCATTCCCAGAGGGCGCGGGGAGACGAAACCGGAGTCCGAAAAAAGCGGACCGAAGGGAGCCATCGGACGAAAGTTTGCGCCGCAGCGCGCCCTCGTGGCGAATCTTGCCCTTATGTCCGTCGCGGCGAATATCGCCAGCGGCGTCTGAATTGGCGTTATGTCTCGCTGAAACCGCGAACGCCGCGCGCTGCGGTGCGCCGCTTGTCCCAGCAGGTTGCTAGCGAGCGAGTGCGGGGGTGGTGTAAGAAATCGGTGAATCCGCGACGTCGTCGAAGCTGACGATTTCCCAGGCAGATTCGTCCGATAGCAGGGCGCGTACCAGCTTGTTATTCACCTCATGCCCTGACTTGTAGCCCGTGAACTCACCAATCAGGCTATGCCCCATGAGGTAGAGATCGCCTATCGCGTCGAGGATTTTGTGCTTCACGAATTCATCTTCGTAGCGCAGACCATCCTCGTTTAATACCCGGTAGTCGTTCAGCACGATGGCGTTATCCATGCTGCCACCCAGCGTCAGATTACGCGAACGCAGCGCTTCTATATCGCGCAGAAAGCCGAAGGTACGGGCCCGGCTAATCTCGCGCAGAAAAGACGTTGTGGAGAAGTCGATACTGGCCTGCTGCAGATGATTGCTGAATACCGGGTGATCGAACTTGATCTGAAAGTTAACCTTGCAGCCAGCAAACGGCTTTAGTTCGGCCCATTTGTCGTCATCTTCAACGCGAACGGTGCGCTTCACGCGCAGGAAGCGCTTCGGCGCGGCCTGCTCCTCGATACCAGCCGACTGCAGCAAGAACACGAACGGCGCGGCACTGCCGTCCATGATCGGTACCTCGGCAGCAGTTAAGTCGATGTAGGCGTTGTCGATACCCAAACCGGCCATCGCCGCCAGCAGATGCTCGACGGTTGCCACCTTCACGTCACCATCAACCAGCGTCGTGCCCAGCATGGTCTCGCCCACGGCGAATGCGTTCACACGCACGTCCGCCGGCGGCTCCAAATCGACGCGACGAAACACGATGCCGGTGTTGGCCGCGGCCGGGCGAAGCGTCATATAGACCTTCTTGCCGGAATGCAGACCAACGCCCGTGGCGCGTATCACAGTTTTCAGCGTGCGCTGCTTCAGCATAGGGGTAGTTCGGTCTTCAACAGCCAGCGGGATAGAGGCGGGATGCGCCCCCAGTCCGGTAAGCCTTTTCGGCAGGGCACGGTCCGCGCGGACGCGCCCAACGAGCTGGCCTTCCCTCTCCCTGTTTAGTGGTTAAGTGATTGAGAACACAGCGGTTCTCAACCTTCCGCTACGTACTTCTGACACCCGATCGCGCTGACCCTATCACACACCTCCAAACTGCTGCAAGGCACTAATACTGTTGACTTTTCCTAATCTGCCTGGCGTCTCAGGAAGGCCGGAATGTCCAGCAAATCGTAGGACTGCTGTTCCGGCGGCTCCAGTCCGTCACCCGCGGCACGCTGACGAATGCGCGGTGGCGTCTCCAGGTCCCGGTAGTTGGGCCCCTCTGCCTGCGGCTTGGCGACCGCCGGCTCGACGACCTTGATATCCGGTGTCTTGGCCATCGTCATCGGCTGGCCAAGTCCCGTGGCGACAACCGTTACGCGAATCGAGTTGCTCATCTCAGGGTCGATTACGGTGCCCACTACAACGGTAGCGTCGTCCGATGCGCATTGCTTCACCGTGTCGCCAACCTGCTGGAACTCACCGATAGCCAGATCCTGGCCCGCCGTCACGTTGACCAGAATGCCGCGCGCGCCATCCAGGTTGATGTCCTCGAGAAGCGGGCTGGATATAGCCGCTTCAGCAGCTTCCCTGGCGCGATCTTCGCCGGCAGCACTGCCTGACCCCATCATGGCCATGCCCATCTCAGCCATCACAGTGCGAACATCCGCAAAGTCCACGTTGATCAAGCCGGGCCGGGTGATGAGTTCCGCAATCCCCTGAACAGCGCCCTGCAGGACTTCGTTGGCCGACTTGAACGCGTCCAGCAACGTGGTCTGTGGGCCCAGTACCGACAGGAGCTTCTCGTTGGGAATCGTGATGAGCGAATCAACGTACTTGCCGAGATCGTGAATTCCCTGCTCGGCAACCTGGAGGCGCTTGTTGCCCTCCATGCCAAACGGCTTGGTCACAACAGCGACGGTGAGAATACCCAGTTCCCGCGCCACCTGCGCAACCACCGGTGCTGCCCCAGTGCCGGTGCCACCGCCCAAACCGGCTGTAATAAAGAGCATGTCCGCGCCCTCGATTACTTCGAGAATGCGATCACGATCTTCCATTGCCGCCGCCCGGCCCACATCGGGGTCTGCGCCTGCACCCAGTCCCTTCGTGATGTTGCAACCGATCTGCAGCGCCGTCCTCACGTTCGCGCTGTTCAGCGCCTGCGCATCCGTATTCGCGCAGATGAAGTCGACACCATCTATGCCAGTAGTCACCATGTGCTTCACGGCGTTGCCGCCGCCACCACCAACTCCCAGGACTTTGATTACAGCGTTTTGGCTGTACGCATCCATTAGTTCAAACATCGTTCCTTCCTCCGTGCATCAACAACAACATGGGCCTCTTTGCTGAGACCTCGCCACTAAAAATTTCCCTGAAACCAGGCCTTCATTCGCGCCCACACACTCTTCAGGCCGCCGGGCGATTGCCCCACATCAGCGAAGTTATCGGTCCGGCTACGCGCATAAAGCAACAGGCCAACGCCCGTTGCGTGGATCGGATTTCTGACGATATCGGCCAGGCCGCGCACGTGTTGCGGCATGCCGAGCCGTACGGGCATGTGGAACACTTCCTCGGCCAGTTCCACCGCCCCTTCCATCTTGGCGCTACCGCCCGTCATCACGACGCCAGCCGCCACCATGTCTTCAAACCCGCTGCGCCGCAGTTCGTCGCGAATCAGCGTGAACAACTCCTCGTAACGCGGCTCCACAACTTCAGCCAGGGTTTGCCGGGCGAGACGCCTGGGCGGACGATCGCCGACGCTGGGAACCTCGATCGTCTCTTCGGGATTTGCCAGCTGCGACAGCGCACAGGCGTACTTAATCTTGATGTCTTCGGCGTACTGCGTCGGCGTGCGCATGGAGATTGCGATGTCATTGGTCACCTGATCCCCGGCGATAGGAATCACCGCCGTGTGCTTAATCGCGCCCCCATTGAACACAGCGATATCAGTGGTGCCACCGCCAATGTCCACCAGGCACACGCCGAGCTCCATTTCGTCTTCGGTCAGCACGGCGTAGCTGGACGCCAGTTGCTCCAGCACGATGTCATCGACATGCAGACCGCATCGCTCGACGCATTTGACGATGTTCTGGGCGGCGCTGGCCGCGCCCGTTACCATGTGTACGCGCGCCTCGAGGCGCACGCCCGACATGCCCACCGGTTCGCGGATGCCTTCCTGCTTGTCGATCACGAACTCCTGGGGCAGTACGTGCAGAATTCGCTGGTCGGCGGGAATCGCCACAGCCCTTGCGGCATCGATCACCCGATCGACATCCTGGCGCACAACCTCCCCGTCACGAATCGCCACGATGCCGTGCGAGTTCAAGCTGCGCACGTGACTCCCGGCAATCCCGGCGAACACAGCGTTGATCTCGCAGCCGGCCATCAGTTCGGCTTCTTCGACTGCCCGCTGAATCGAGTTCACCGTTGACTCGATATTGACCACGACACCGCGCTTAAGGCCACGCGACGGATGCATACCGAAGCCGATGACCTCAAGATCACCGTCCTCCTGAATTTCGCCGACCACAGCAACCACTTTCGAGGTGCCTATATCCAAGCCGACGATTAGCCCCTTTTCGCCTTTCTTAGACACGCGGTTCGCGCCCCTCCGCTGTGGCTACGCCTGCGGCCATGCCGCTCTTCCAACCGATAACAAAGCCATTCGTGTAACGCATGTCGACATACTCAACCTGCTCGGGCTGGGTGGTGATCAGCTGATCCAATGCGTCATAAAAACGGGCCAGGCGCTCGTCGATATCGCTGGCCCCCAGCTTCACGTCGATACCATTGCTCAGGCTGAACTGCCATGCGCCACGCTCATCCAGCACCAGGCCCACGGCAGAAAACCCACGCTGCTCGAGTTCTTCGCGCAGCGCAAAGTAGTGTTCGGCAACCTGCTGCTCGGTACCGTCAGGGCCCGCCAGCCGCGGCAACTCCGCCGGTATGCGGCGGGCGGTCTCAACAAATAGTTCGCCTGACATGTTCAACAGGCCACGGTCGCCCCAGCTGGCTGCTGGCTTCTGTTCGGTCACCGTTACCTCAATCGTGCCCGGCCAGCGGCGCTGAACGCTGGCTCGAGCAATCCACGGCAGGGCCGTTGCCTCCGCGCGTAGCTTGTCGAGATCCGCCGTCAGGAAGCCCACGCCGGTGTGCGATGACAGCGCCTCTTCGAGCTCCATGGCGGAGACGCGCTCAAAGGCTCCGCGTATAACCACCTTTTCTATTGGGCGATTCATGACCCAGAGCGTGGCGACGTAAACCGCACCAACAGCCGCAACCGCGCCAACCACCGCAGCCATTCGCTGCCAGGGGAACTGGATGGTCGGCAACTTTGGCGCCTTCTTGCGGCGACGATTCTTGCGGCCAGGGATCACTGCACACCCACCATGCTGGTTTCCAGGACGCGCCAAACCAGCTCGTCGAAATCGATGCCTGCCTGCGCGGCTGCCATAGGCACGAGGCTATGGCTGGTCATGCCAGGTACGGTATTCACCTCGAGAATCAGCGGCTGATCGGCATCGTCGACCATAAAATCGACGCGCCCCCAGCCGGTCGCACCTACGGCTCTGAAGCTGGCCAGCGCCACCTCCGAGTAGCGTCGCTCCACCTCTGGCGGCAGACCGCAGGGACAGATGTAACGTGTCTCCCCGCTGGAGTACTTGGCGTCGTAGTCATAAAAGGAGTTGTCAGTATCGATACGTATCAGCGGCAAGGCTTCGCCCTGCAGAATGGAGGCTGAATACTCGGGGCCGGTAACCCACTTCTCGGCAAACACGTCGCAGGCGTAAGCCGCCGCCGCCGCATAGGCATCGTGCAACGCACTTTTGTCTGTAACCTTAGCCAAGCCGAGACTGGAACCCTCAGCGGCCGGCTTCATCATTACCGGTAGTCCCAGTTCATTGGCGACAATGAGCAGATCTTCCTGGCTGCGTACCTGGGCATAGGCAGGGCTGGGTATGCCGCAGCCACTGAGAAGCTGCTTGGTCCGCAGCTTGTCCATGCTGATTGCACTGCCCGCAACGCCACTGCCGGTAAACGGCAGGTCGATTGCCTGCAAGAATCCCTGGACGACCCCGTCCTCCCCAAACCGGCCGTGTAGTGCGATCCAGACGCGGTCGAACCGGCCGCCGGTCAGCTGTCCGGCCAGATCGGTACCTGGATCCACGGCTTCGGCGTCAACCCCGCGCCGCAGCAGTGCCGCATGCACGGCCTCGCCGGACTGCAGGGAAATTTCACGCTCGGCTGAGTTACCGCCCATGAGCACCGCAACCTGGCCGAAATCCTTTGCGTCTGTGACCGTCACACGTGTTTCGCTCGCCAGACTCATGCATCACCTGCCGGTTCGCCAACGATGTGCACCTCAGGCACCAGCGCGACGCCATGCTGGCTCCGGACGGTGGCGCGAATATGCACAATCAGCTGCTCGATGTCCGCCGCGGTTGCATCGCCCGTGTTGATAATGAAGTTTGCGTGCTTCTCAGAGACACGTGCGCCACCAAGCTGCAAACCCTTCAGGCCGGCTGCTTCGATCAGGCGGGCAGCGTGATCATCGGGAGGATTACGAAACACGGAGCCACAGCTAGGCAGACCCAGCGGCTGTTTATCCTGCCGCTCCTTCAGCAGCGCACGCACACGGTCCAGGCCATCGCCATCCACGGACTCGAACTGAAAATGCGCCCCGAGAAACCACTCGCCTTCCGGACATTTGACCGAGCGGTAGCCAACGTCGAAATCCGACGCGTCCCTGCGCCGAATGTGCCCAGCCCGATCGATAGTCTCGACACTGACCACCCGATCCCAGGTCTCACCGCCAAAAGCGCCCGCGTTCATGGCCAAAGCGCCGCCGACCGTGCCGGGAATCCCGGCGAAGAACTCGGCTGGCCCGAGCTGCCAGCGGGCACTGCGGCGGGCCAACTGCGTGCAGGTAACCCCGGCCTCGGCCTCAACCAGACCCTCGCCCATGTGCGACAAACCGCCCAATGCACCGGTGGTAACGATCACTGCGCCGCGCAAGCCGCCGTCGCGAACCAAAAGGTTGCTACCCAGACCAAGCCAGTGAACCGGCAGCGACTGATCCAGTCCGGCCAGAAACTCAGCCAACGCTTCGCGGGAGTCGGGACGAAAATAAATGTCGGCCGGTCCGCCAACACGCCAGGACGTATGTCGGGACATCGGTTCGCGGTGGCGCACGCCGGCTGCGCTGAGTTCATCCATGGCCGCGTTCACGGATGCACCTGACGGACCGGCAGCGCGAGCTGCGCGGGCAATTCCGCTGCCAGGGAACCGATGCTGCCGGCGCCCAGGGTTAGCACCAGGTCGCCGTCTTCCAGGACGGGCTCTAGCAGCGTAGCCACCTGGTCAAGCGAAGGAACCAGCACTGGCTCTACCTGCGCGCGCGTCCGTACGGCGCGACAAATGGCGCGTGAGTCTGCCCCGGAGATAGGTTCTTCGCCGGCGGGGTAGACCTCGCAAACAAACAATCGATCGGCACCGGACAGCGCGTCGGCGAAGTCGTCCAGAAGGTCTCGCGTGCGCGAGTAACGGTGCGGCTGAAAGACGGTCAGAATGCGGCGGCCTGGCCAGGCGGCGCGCGCCGCCTGCAGGGTCGCACTGATTTCCGTCGGGTGATGGCCGTAGTCGTCAACGAAAAGCACCTGGCCTTTTTGCGTGCGGACTTCGCCCAGCAGCTGCAGGCGGCGATCAATGCCCTGGAACTCAGCGAGCGCCTTCTGCAGAGCGGCATCGTCAAGCTCCAGCTCGAATGCCACTGCGCAGGCTGCCAAGGCATTGAGCACGTTGTGATCACCGGGCAGATTTAGTGTGATGGCAAGCGGTTCGTCGCGACCGGGGCGAACCACTTCAAAATGTGTCTGCGTGCCATCGGCGACAATGGCTTGTGCGCGTATGTCAGCTGCGGATTCCTTGCCATAAGTTAACGTGGCCCGCTTAAGTACCGGCAAAATACTGGCGACACCCGGATCATCGCTGCAGAGGACAGCCAAACCATAGAACGGCAGGTTGTGGAGAAAATCGACGAAGCTCGCATGCAACTTATCCAGGTCACCGGCATACGTCGCCATGTGGTCAGCGTCTATGTTGGTGACAACTGCCATCATCGGCTGCAGGTGAATAAAGGACGCATCACTTTCATCGGCTTCAGCCACGAGATAGCGACCAGCGCCAAGCTGCCCGTTGCTGTCGGCACTTGCCAACCGACCGCCGATCAGAAAAGTGGGGTCTTCGCCCGCTTCTGCCAGCACGCTGGCAATAAGGCTCGTCGCCGTCGTCTTGCCGTGTGTGCCCGCGACGGCGATGGCGTGCCGAAACCGCATTAGCTCAGCCAGCATTTCGGCGCGGCGCACGATCGGCTTGCGTCCCTCGCGGGCCGCGATGATTTCCGGGTTGTCCGGATCGATCGCGCTGGAGACGACGAGCACGTCTGCGGCACCGAAGTTTTCGTAACGGTGACCGATCTCGACATCTACACCCAGACCGCGCAGCCGGCGCGTCACGGCGGACTCCTTCAGGTCAGACCCCTGCACCTGGTAACCCAGGCTCACGAGCACCTCCGCGATGCCACCCATGCCGACGCCACCGATGCCAACGAGGTGGATGCAGTTAACCCGCCGCATGCGATTACCAACCATCAGCCTTCCCCAGCCAGCGCGAGGCAGCGACTTGTTACTGCTTCGGTTGCGGATGGCTTTGCCAGCGCGCGTGCGCGCTCTGCCCGATCAATCAGCAGCCGCCGATCGGCGGCGCATTGTTCAAGTTCCGCGGCCAGCTTCTCCGGCGTCAGCTCGCTTTGCGGCAGCATCACGGCAGCGCCAGGCTCCACCAGATAGCGGGCGTTCGCCGTTTGATGATCATCAACAGCTGCGGGAAAGGGTACAAAGATTGCGGCAACACCAGCAGCGGCTAGTTCTGCCACCGTGAGTGCGCCGGCCCGGCAAACCACCAGGTCCGCCCACGCATAGGCCTCTGCCATATCCTGAATGAACGGCTCGACGGTGGCCTCTACCGAGGCATTCGCATAGGCCGACTTCGCCAGTGCCAGCGTGCGCGCCCCGGCCTGATGGCGGATAGCCGGTCGCCAATCAGCCGGCATCAGCGCCACTGCTTCGGCGACAACTTTGTTCAGCGCCAGCGCGCCCTGACTCCCACCGAGCACCAGCAGATTCATCCGGCCCGAACGTCCGGAAAGCCGACTCACCGGCTCGGCAAGCGCAATAATCTCCGGGCGCACCGGATTGCCAACCACCGTTGTCTTTACGCGAGCAGAAAAGCTGCCCGGGAAGGCTTCGAGCACTTCCCGGGCGAAACCCGCCAGAAGACGATTGGTCAAACCCGCTACGGAGTTCTGCTCATGAATCACCAGGGGGCGCCGCAGCAGCCAGGCGGCGATGCCGCCCGGACCCGAGGCAAACCCCCCCATACCAAGCACGACAGACGGGCGCCGGCGGCGCAGAATCTTCAGTGCGTCAAACAACGCCGTCAGAATCTTCCAAGGCGCCAGCAGCCAAACGAGAGCGCCCTTGCCGCGCAACCCCGACACCGAAACGGCCTCCAATGGAATGCCGGCCTCAGGTACGAGCCGAGCCTCTATGCCCTCGCGCGTCCCGAGCCAAACCACTTCCCGATTGCGGCTGTGCAACTCCCGGGCCACAGCTAATGCAGGGAAGACATGCCCCCCGGTGCCCCCGGCCATGATCAATACGGGCGCGGCCATTACCTGGCCCTCCGGCGGCGAGGTCGAGCACGTGCCGCCAGCGCACGGTTTTCCTGATCGATCCGCAGCAGCAGCGCTACCACAATCAACGTGACGATAAGGCTGCTGCGTCCATAGCTGACCAACGGCAAAGTCAGACCTTTGGTTGGCAAGACACCCATGTTGACGCCGATGTTGATGAACACCTGCACGCCCTGCCAAACAGCGATGCCGAACGCGAGATACGCCTGATAAAGACGCCCGCGCTGCGCAGACTCGCGGGCGATTTGCATGGCCCGGAACACCAGCGCACCGAACAGTGCCAGCAGCAACAGGCTGCCAATCAGGCCAAACTCTTCGGCAAATACGGCGAATACGAAATCGGTATGCGCTTCGGGCAAATAGAACAACTTCTGAACACCGGCCCCGAGACCGGCACCAAACCATTCACCGCTGCCGATCGCGATGAGTGACTGGATTAACTGAAAGCCACTACCAAATTGATCGGCCCAAGGGTCCATAAAACCCGTGATGCGGGCCAGGCGATACGGAGACGCGATCGCCAGCACCACGCCTGCAGCCACGAACAGCCCAACGAAAAGTGTGACATCGCGCAGCCGTGCGCCCGCAACAAACAACACGGCCAGCGAAATCGCGGCCAACAACACTGCTGAACCAAAGTCAGGCTGCGCAAGCAGCAACAGGCAGCAGCACGCTATCAGCAACATGGGTTTAACGAATCCCAGGCTGCTGTCGCGTAGTTCGCTGGCGTGCCGGACCGCGTAGCCGGCCAGGTACATCAGCAGCAGCAGACGCGCGGGCTCAGCCACCTGAACGTTGAGTCCGGCAAGCATCAGCCAACGGGTACTGCCCTTAACCTCCCGGCCAAGCCCGGGTACCAGCACCATCGCCAGCAATACACAGGCAAGACAAGCGAGCATGAGACCGGACCGCTCCCACCACTCCGTTGGCATTCGCAGCACGGCGGCGCCGGCAGCAATACCCAGCAAAGCAGCGAGCGTCTGGCGTTGCAGGTAAAACAGCGGCTCACCCGTGCCGCGCTCGGCCAGTGCTATGGATGCCGACGTCAGCATCACCAGGCCCACGCCCAACAGCAGCGCAACGATGGTCAGCAGAACCGCATCTAGCCTCGCCGCTTCTGTGACCGCGGCAGATTTGACCTGGCGCTTACTCATGCGCGCGCCCCATAACCGCAGCCGCGAAGGCTGCACCGCGCTCGCGATAGTCAGAGAACATGTCCAGACTGCTGCACGCAGGTGCCAATAGCACCGTGCCGCCGGGTACTGCTAGTTCGCGGCTCAGCGCTACGGCCTCGGGCAGATCATTTGCGCGGTACACAGCGCAGGCATCGCCGAGGGAAACAGCAATCTGCTCTCGATCGCGGCCGATCAGCACGACCGAGCAGTCGCCGCGACGCGCCAGCGCATCGGCCAGCGGACTGAACCCGGCACCCTTGGCATCGCCACCGGCAATCAGCACGAGTGGACCATCAACCGACTGAACACTGCTGATGGCAGCGCCCACATTCGTCGCTTTCGAATCGTTGATCCACTGAACGCCTTCCAGCTCGACCACCAGCTCTAGCCGATGCGGGAGACCATTGAACTCGCGCAGCCCCTTTAAGAGCTCATTTAGATCACCACCTACTGCGGTGCCGAGCGCAATCGCGGCCAGCGCGTTGGCGAGGTTGTGACGCCCCCGCAGCTTCAGTTCAGTTGCACGCAGTAACAGAGCAGAGCCGCAAGCCAGGTAGATGTGGCCGTCGCGCTCGCGCAGACCAAAGTCGCGCGGCCCGGGTTCACCAAGGGTAAAGCCGGTAGTGGCCACACCAGGCAGATCTTCCTGGATCGACTCATCTCGATTTACGACCGCGTGTCCGCAACCCGCGTAAACGCGGGCCTTCGCACGGCGGTAAGCCGACATGCTCCCGTGGATATCCAGGTGATCGGCCGACACATTCAGGATCACCGCCACGTCCGCGTTGATTTCAGCGCTGCGCTCAAGCTGAAAGCTCGACAGTTCGACGACGTAAACCTCTGCGCGCGGATCCAGCAGATCCAGCGCAGGCGTGCCGAGATTGCCGCCGGCGCGGGCCTGCCAACCGGCTGCGCCCAGCGCCGCGGTGGTCAGGCTGGTTACCGTGCTCTTACCGTTGGACCCAGTTACGGCAATCATCGGGGCGCGCCGCTCTGCAACGAAGAGATCAATATCGCTGACGATCTGGAGATTCCGGCGTCTCGCCTCTTCAAGCAGCGGCTGCTGCAGCGGCACGCCGGGCGAAACCACAACCTGGGTGACCGAGTCCGGAAACGTCATGTCAGCGCCACCGGTAAAGGTCTGCGCGTCTGGCAGGGCCGCATGAATGGCGTCAAGCTCAGGCGGACTTGAGCGGCTGTCCACAAACCAAGCGTTGCGCCCCACTGCCGCGAAATAACGCGCGCAGGCTGCGCCCGTTGCACCCATCCCAACAACCAGTGCGTTGGGAGCAAAGCCGCCCAGTGAGCCGGTCCCTGCGTCGCGTTTACCGTTCATGATCGCCGCAACCATTACCGCAGCTTCAGACTTGAGAGGCCGACGAGCACCAGGATGACGGTGATGATCCAGAACCGGACGATTACCTTCGGTTCAGCCCAGCCCTGCAGCTCGTAGTGATGATGCAGCGGGGCCATGCGAAACACGCGCTTCCCCGTGAGCTTGAAGGACAGCACCTGAATGATCACCGACAGCGTCTCGACCACAAACAAGCCGCCCATGATCGCGAGCACGAGTTCCTGACGGACAATGACGGCAACCGTACCCAGTGCTGCACCTAACGCCAATGCGCCGATATCGCCCATGAATACTTGTGCGGGATAGGTGTTAAACCAAAGAAACCCGAGTCCTGCGCCGGCCAGCGATGTACAAAAGACGAGCATCTCGCCAGCCCCGTCGATAAACGGAATACCCAGATACTCCGAGTAAATCGCATTGCCCGTGGCATAGCCGAAGATGCCCAGCGCCCCACCGACCAGCACGGCCGGCATGATGGCCAGACCGTCAAGTCCGTCCGTCAAATTAACCGCGTTGCTGGAACCAACGATGACCAGAAACGTGAGCGGAACGAACAACACGCCCAGCGGCACCAGTACATCTTTCAGGTAAGGGATAAGCAGAGCGGTCTCGTAGGGCGCGTCGGCAAGCTGATACAGCAGCACAGCAACAATGGCGGCGGACACGGACTGCCAGAAGAGCTTGGTCTTCGCAGGCATGCCACCGGCGTCTTTGAGGATCAGCTTGCGGTAGTCATCTACGAAGCCGATTGCGCCAAAAGCCAGCGTCACACCCACGACGATCCACACGTAGTGGTTGCTCAAGTCCGCCCACAGCAGTGTGCTCAGCACAATTGCCAGCAGTATTAGCGCGCCACCCATAGTTGGCGTGCCCGCCTTGAGTAAATGAGTCGCAGGTCCATCGTCACGAACCGTCTGGCCGATCTGACGGATGTGCAGCCGCCGGATCATCACCGGACCAAATACGAAGCTAATCAACAGCGCGGTGAGCGCGCTCATGATCGCCCGCATTGTGATGTAGGAAAAAACGTTAAAACCGCTGATAAACGTGGCCAGCCACTCGGCGAGATAAAGCAACATGCGCTTAGCTGCCCTCACCGGCCCCGGTAAGGGCGTTGACTACGTTCTCCAGACCTGCTGCGCGCGAACCCTTCACCAGCACAGTGGCATCGCCTGGCGGCGCTAACTCGCCCGCGGCGATCAGCAGGTCTCGATTGGCAAAAACGCAGGCTCCGTCACCAAATGCCTCCGCGGCCCTGGCGCTCATAGCACCCACGCAGATCAATCGGTTGATGCCGGCTTCTCGCGCACGCTCACCCACTTCGCGATGCAGAGCCGGTGCGTCGTCGCCAAGCTCGGCCATATCGCCGAGCACCAGCCAGCGCGGGCCAGGCTGGGTGGCAAGAAAATCAATCGCTGCCGCCACCGAGTTGGGGTTTGCGTTATAGCTGTCGTCGAATAGCCGTGCGCCGGATAGCGTTGTCAGCGGCAACAAACGGCCGTCCACCGCGGCGCTCGCGGCTAAACCGTCCCGCACAGCCGGTAATCCAGCCCCGGCAGTCATCGCCACGGCTGCGGCAGCCAGCGCATTGCGGATGTTGTGTTCACCGGCCAACGGCAGCTCGACAACGGAACTCCCTCTCGGGCTGACCAGCTCGAACTGCCAACCGATACGCCCGGCAGGCAGTGCAGTCAGCCGCTCGGCGCGATAGTCCGCGTCAGCGTGCATCCCGAACGTCATCACGGGACGATCCGCAACACGTGACCGCCAGGTTGAAAAGTACACATCGTCCCGATTGATGACGGCAGTCCCACCGGGCGCGAGCTCGTCGTAGATTTCACCCTTGGCAGTCGCCACGCCGTCGAGGCTGCCAAACCCTTCGAGGTGAGCCTTGGCCGCGTTGGTAATCACGCTGACAGAAGGTTTTGCGACGCCCGCCAGGTAACCAATTTCACCGGGGCCGCTGGCCCCCATCTCGAACACCGCGAAGTCATGCGACCGCCGCAGTCTCAGAACCATCAATGGCAGTCCAACATCATTGTTGAAATTGCCATCGGTAGACAGCACCGCGCGTGCGTCTCCGCACTCCGCTCGAAGAATCGCCGCAGTCAGCTCTTTAACCGTCGTCTTACCGTTGCTGCCGGTGATGCCAACCACCGGCAGGCTAAAGCGCCCGCGCCAGTCGCGGGCCAGGTCACCCAGCGCACGGCGCGTATTCTCGACACCTATCTGCGGCAGTTGAGCGGACGTGACCTGCTCAACGATCGCGCCGGCCGCGCCCTTCTCCGCCGCCGCGGTAATGAACTCGCCCGCGTCATAGCGCTCGCCCTTCAGAGCAACAAACAGTTCGCCCGTGACGAGTTTGCGCGTATCGGTGCTGACCGCGGCGAATTCAGCATTGTCGCCAACCAGCTGACCGTTGACCGCTTCTGCGACCATGGAGAGCGTGCCCATGGTCATGCTGCTTCCCCCAGGCAACGCGCGGCAATGTCGCGGTCGCTGAAGCTATGCCGCTGGCCGGCTCTGTACTGAAAAGCTTCATGCCCCTTACCCGCAATAAGTACTGCGTCGCTCGGTGTTGCACGGTCAATGGCCAATGCAATGGCGGCGGCACGGTCGTGCTCAACCACAACGTCCCGGGAAGCTGGAATACCGGAGCGAATGTTGGCAACGATGGCCTCAGGCGACTCCCCGCGCGGGTTGTCATCCGTCAACACCACGCCGTCCGCAAGGCTTGCAGCGACTTCTCCCATCAGCGGCCGCTTGTCCGCGTCGCGCTCGCCGCCACATCCAAACACGCACCAGACTCGCCCACCGCAATGTTCCCGCACTGCATTCAGGGCGTTATCCAGCGCGTCCGGCGTGTGCGCAAAATCGACCAGCACGGTTGGCCCCGCGGCCGCCGGCGCTACCCGCTCCATGCGACCCGGCGGCGCAATGGCCTCACCAAGGGCCTGGGCGGCGTCTTTAAGCTGGAGGCCGTGCGAGACCAGCGCACCGGCTGCCAACACCAGGTTCTCAGCGTTGAATCGGCCCCACAGCGGGCTGTCGATCGATGCGCTCCCGAAATCTCCCTGCAGTGCCAGCCCCAGACCTTCCCGGCGAGTTGCGGTTAGCTGCCCCAGCAGTTTCGCGCGCACCGGCTGCGTCTCACCTGACATCAGCGCTACCGTCACGACCTCCGTGCCCGCAGGCAGCCTCCCCAGGAGGCGTTGGCCGTAGGCGTTACCGACATTGATAACCGCTTGGCGCGCGCCAAACTCGCTGAACAAGCCGGCCTTGGCAAGAAAGTAGTTTTCTAAACTGCCGTGGTAATCGAGATGATCGTGACTCAGGTTGGTAAACACAGCGACGCGCATACGGATGCCGTCCAGACGCCGCTGCGCCAAACCATGGGAAGACGCCTCGATAACGGCGTGCTCGACACCCTGATCCACAAGTTCTCGCAGACGCCGATGTAGTTCGAGGCAGCCAGGCGTCGTAAGCCGGGATGGCACTACATCGGGCGGGCTGCCAAACCCGAGTGTGCCGGAGTAGCCGGACGGATACCCTGCATGCTGCAACGCCTGTGCCACAAGCCAGGCAACCGTCGTCTTGCCATTGGTGCCGGTAATGCCGGTGACCGCAAGGGACGCAGACGGCGCATCAAACCAGCGGTCCGCAACCCGACCGATCTTCTTGTCCAGGTCTGCAACCGGGAATGCCGGGATCTTGGTTGGTGGCGCAACGTCACGCGCCTCGGTAGGTTCATAAGCGACTGCAATTGCGCCGGCCGCGACAGCTTCATCCAGATAGTCGAGTCCATGGCCGGTCAGGCCCTGGCTCGCCAAAAACAGGTCACCCGACTTTACGCGTCGGCTGTTCGTAGCCACCCCGCTGACAGCCAGGTCGGGAACGCCGGGCGCCAAACCGTCAAACAACTCGACCAAAGATTGCATGCGCTGCTCGCTCATGGTCTGCGTGCTGCTAGCGTCGTGACGGCGCGCCGGCTGGCAGGACCCTCGACGTCCCGAGGAACGGCCAGAATACGCAGCGCACCGGCAGCCACAGACGAAAACACCGGTGCAGCAACCGTACCCCCGTAGTATTCACCGGTGCTCGGCTCATCGACCACAACCACGATGGCGAGCCGCGGACTGCTGACCGGCGCGATCCCTGCGAATACCGCCGTGTAGCGATCTTCTGCGTAGCCTCCGCGAGCAAATTTTCGGGCCGTGCCCGTCTTGCCGGCGACGTCGTAGCCGGCGATTGCAGCAGCCGAGCCCGTGCCGTCAGGGCCCACAACCTCTTCCAGCATGCCGAGAACCGACGCGGACGTAGCATCGCTTACAACTCGGCGGGGAATGGGCCCCTGTTCGACACGCAGCAATGAGACAGGTCGCTGCACGCCGCCTGCGGCCAGCACGGCATACGCTTTAGCAAGCTGCAGCGTTGTCATCGATGTGCCATAGCCATAAGCCAATGTCGCCTGGCTGATTGGGCGCCAGTTGCTGTGGTGGCTGAGTAAGCCCGCCGATTCACCGGGAAACCCGCTGGCCGTGGTTCTGCCGAGTCCGAACCGGGCGAGCACGCGATGGAGCTGCTCAGGTTCAAGCGTCAGCGCAACTTTTGTTGCGCCAACGTTGCTGGACTTGGCCAACAGCGTGGCCAGATCAATCCGGCCCATGTTGTCGCGGTCCTCGATAAGCTTGGCACCGACCTGAATGAACCCGGGATTGGTGTCGATGCGGCTGTCCTGGCGATACTGACCACTCTCCAGGGCAGCAGCGACAATCATAGGCTTGAGCGTAGAACCTGGCTCAAGGATGTCGGTGATCGCGCGATTGCGATAACGCTCGGCTGCAAACTGACTCCGATCGTTGGGGTTGTAGGCAGGCTGGTTCACCATCGCCAGCACTTCACCGGTATCAACATCCAGCACAACAAGGCTGCCGGCTGCAGCCCGATGCGCCTGTATCGCTGCCTTCAACTCCCGGTACGCCAGGTACTGGATGCGCAGATCCACCGAGGAGACGAGTTTGCGCCCCGGACTGGGTGCTTCAATCGACTCGACATCTTCGATGACTCGGCCAAGCCGATCCTTCAACACCTTCTTGCGGCCGGGACGGCCTGCCAGCCAGCTGTCGTAGGCCAACTCAAGCCCCTCCTGGCCCTCATCGTCGACATTGGTGAAACCGAGCAGATGGCCGGTGACTTCAGCAGCCGGGTAGTAGCGGCGGTACTCGCGCACCACATCGACACCCGGAATCTTCAGTTCGGTGACGCGCGCCGCTTCTTCCGGGTTCATGTGTCTGCGCAGATACATAAACTCCTTGCCGGCCTGGCGGGTGATGCGCCGCGCCAGATCGGTGGCGTCGAGTTCAAGCCGGGCAGCCAGCTCGTCAATCCGGTCCGGTGCGCGCACCAGCTCGCGTGGATTTGCCCAGACGCTGTCTACCGGCGTGCTGACAGCCAGCGGCTCCCCGTTGCGATCAACGATCGGCCCCCTATGTGCCGCGATATTAGCCACACGCAGCTGCCGCGCCGCGGCCTGCTCAGTCAGGAACTCCTGATCCAGCACCTGCAGCTGGACCGCCCGCGCACCCAAAACCAACGCACCGGCCAAGAGCACGATGCACACCAGACTTTGCCGGCCCTCAAAGCAGCGGATGGCCAGTGGTTTCTTCTTGGTGCGCTTACTCACTGGCGAACAGCCTCGTGCTCTCCGGCGAGGGATCGATCAGGCCCATTTGTTCCCGGGCAAGGCGTTCCACCCGCGCATGTGCAGACCAGGTGCTGTGCTCAATCTGCAGCTGCCCCCACTCCACGTAGAGTTCATCGCGCTCGCTCAGCTCAACCTGCAACTCTCCGAACAACTTGCGCGACTCATGCTTGGCGTAAACGGCTGCAATCGCGGTGACAAGAATCGCCAGGCCAAGACCAGCGAAAATTAATCTGTTAGAGGCCATCAGAGCCGCTCCCCGGTCCGCAGGATCGCGCTGCGCGCCCTTGGGTTCGCTTCGATTTCACTCGCGTCCGGGCGAATCGCCGGTGCGGGCAGCCGAAAATCAGGGCGGAGATGCTCGGGAATCTCTGGCAAATCAGCCAGCGCCGGATCGACGCGCGACCGGTCACGGAGGAAGCGCTTGACCAGGCGATCTTCCAGCGAGTGAAAACTGATTACGCAAAGCCGGCCACCTGAGGTAAGCAGTTCAGCGCTTTGCGCAAGGCCGCTCTTTAGCTCGTCAAGCTCGCTGTTTATGTGCATCCGAATCGCCTGAAAACTCTTTGTAGCGGCATGCCGGCCCGGTTTCTTCTTGCGCACGCTGGCGTCGATCAACCCGGCCAGCTCACCCGTCGTCTCAATCGCCCTCAGTTCTCTGCGCTCCACAATCGCCCGGGCGATTTGCGCAGCCGCCGGTTCCTCGCCCAGACGCCTCAGCACCCGTGCAATCTCAACCTGGTCCGCGGTCGCCAACCATTCGGCCGCACTAACGCCCCGCTCCGGATCCATGCGCATGTCCAAAGACCCGTCCCGCAGGAAACTGAAGCCGCGTGCCGGGTCATCAAGCTGTGGCGAAGACACACCGAGGTCCATGAGAACGCCGTCGAAACCATCCAGACCGAGCGCAGCAATGTGCGATTCAAGCTGCCCGAAGCGGCCGTGCTGCACGGTGAGCCGCTCATCTTCAGCCGCGAGCCGCTGACCGGCAGCAACCGCTGCAGGATCCCGATCAAGCGCGAGCACGCGCCCGGCTGCAGACAGGCGCGCGAGCAAAGCCCGGCTATGCCCACCGCGACCGAACGTGCAATCGAGATACCGGCCGTCCGCACGCACGACCAGCTGCTCCATGACTTTGTCCCGAAGTACGGGAACATGCTGCTCCACCCTGGCACTCCCCGACCCACCCGAGGATGTGTTTATTCAGTCAACAACCACGCACACGAGGGCGCGACTAGAGCGACAGAGATTCGAGGTCGGCGGGCAACCCGAGCCCGTCCTCCTCGGCAGCAGACAACCACTGATCCTGCCTTACCTGCCACTGCGCTTCGTCCCACAACTCAAACTTATTGCCCTGCCCGAAAAGGATTGCGGCACGCTCAAGTCCGGCAAATTCGCGCAGCTCTCGCGGAATCAGGACGCGGCCATGCCCATCCATTTCCATTTCCGAGGCATACCCCACCATCAGGCGCTGCAGGCGGCGAACCTTCGGCTGGAAACTGGACAGACGCATGAGCTTGCGCTCAATCTCTTCCCACTCAGGCATCGGGTAAAGAAGAAGGCAGCGGTCTTGATCCACGGTACAAACCAACAAGCCATCGCACAGTCCCGCGATCCGGTCGCGATAGCGAACCGGGATCGAGACCCTCCCCTTGGCGTCGAGGGTGATTTTGTTGGCCCCACGAAACATGCCCTGATGGACAATTTAGCCCATTCCTTCCCACGATTTACCACGAAGCGACACTATAGGTAGGGGTCCGGATTACGTCAACTAAAAATCCGATTTAATGCTTTATTCACAGCCACTTATCCTCGATTGCCAGACTTTCTGGCCAGCCCTGAGAAGGCACGTAATTTCAGAAATCAGCGGCTTAGAAAAACAACCTCAGAACGAGGCTTGAAACGTAACCAGGGATGCGGCGCGTGGGGCGGCCAGGCAATTTGCGCAAATCTGCGCAACCCCACGCGGGGCCGGGCGGAATTCGGCGGGCTCCGACCCGGCTATGCCGCCTGGAAAAAGTAAGGAGTCGGCCGGTAAGCCGGGTTCTGTCGAGGGCAGTCATTCATCTAGGACCCGCGTCACCGCGGGCCTCCAGCAACCTACCCGGGAGCCCGGGCGGACGCCGGTGCGGACAAGCCGCCTGCTCCCCTATTTGGTCTTGCTCCGGGTGGGGTTTACCGTGCCGCGGCATGTTGCCACCCGCGCGGTGCGCTCTTACCGCACCTTTTCACCCTTACCGGCCCGCAACGGGCTGGCGGTTTGTTTTCTGTGGCACTTTCCGTGGGCTCGCGCCCCCCAGGCGTTACCTGGCACCCTGTCTCGCTGGAGCCCGGACTTTCCTCCCGCCCTGGGCCCGGAGCCCAGGGCCGGCGACTGCCTGGCCGACTCCCAGGCGCACCTTAAGAGTTCAGCGCTGGTCCGGCAACTTTGCCAGCGCGTAGGCGGCCGAGCGCTTCGCGCCCGTGATGCGCGCGGCCAGCGCGGCAGCCTGACTCGGCGGCAGCTGCTCAGCCAGCAGTCTGAAGATGCGTTGCAGCTCTGCCGCATCGACTTCCGGGGCTTCGCGGCAGCCCTCCACCACCAGCGTGAGCTCACCTTTACTGCCGCCTGGATCAGCCACCAGACCACGCAGCACTTCGGTCAATGAACCGTGGTAGCTGGTTTCATGCTGCTTGGTGAGCTCCCGGAAAAGCGCAGCTCGCCGGGCACCGCCCAGGCCCTCGATGAGGGCCTCAATATCATCGGCCGCGCGATGTATGGACACGTAAAACACGAGCGTTTCAGCCGCCGTCGCCAGGCTCTGAATGCGCCGCGCTCTGGCCGCAGGACGTGCTGGCAGAAACCCTTCAAACCGAAAGCGGTCGCTCGGCAGGCCGGCTACCGAGAGCGCAGCAACCGCCGCGCTTGCGCCGGGTACCGGCACCACGGACAGTCCGGCTGCCCGGGCCGCAGCGACCAACCGAAAGCCGGGATCGCTGATCAGAGGCGTCCCGGCGTCGCTCACCAGCGCGATACTCTGACCGTCGTTGAGCTGCTGCAGCAGCGCTTCGGCGCGGGCCGACTCATTGTGCTCATGCACTGATACCAGACGTTTGCTAATGCCCAGATGCGTTAGCAATTGCCGGGTGCGGCGAGTATCCTCGGCGGCAATCAAATCTGCTGCACCCAGTACTTCGCGGGCCCGATCCGTCAGGTCGGCCAAGTTGCCGATTGGGGTCGCCACAACATAAAGCACTCCCGCTGCCGACACTAAAGTTCCCCTCTCATGACGCATTTCAGTCTCGAAGCTGCCTGGCCCAGCACCGCGAGTTTACGTTGCCTGCGGCGGGCATCGGGACGCGTTGCCGCGCTGGCCTTTGCCGGCTGGCTCCTGGCGGCCTGCGCACCGCTGCAGCAAGACGACTTTCCCGGCAGCCGACTACCTGAGGCCCGCGTCGCAGCGGACCTCGCCAGCAAAGGCCGGCATCAGGCAGCAGCCGAGGCTTACCTGCAGCTGGCCGGCGAATCTGATGAACCGCTGCGCGAGCGCTACCTGATCCTGGCCGCCCGTCAGCGGCAGCTGAGTGGTCAGATTGGCGGGGCCCAGGTAATTCTGGATAGCCTGAATGACCCGGTGGCGGATGTGAATCTGCTTGGCTGGTCGCAGGTAGCCGCAGCACTGTCGATCGCTCGCAATGAACCCGAGCGCACTCTGGCAGTGCTGTCGGCGGCGCCCGAGACAGACAATGCAGTAGCCGCGGCCGAACTACTGCGCCTACGTGGTGAAGCGCTGTTCCGGTTGGGAGATATGCAGGGCGCTACCCAGGCCTATGTGGAACGAGAGGTATGGCTGGCGAATCGCGCGGATATCGCGAGCAACCAGCGCATGCTCTGGGACGGCTATCGGCGTTTCGGCCCCGGCGTCTGGGCAGCGGAGTTACCGCAAACTGCCGGCGCTACCGATGCACTTATAGACGGCTGGCTGCAGCTCGGATACCTGGCAGCGACGCGCGGCTCTGCCGGCATCGGATTGAGTGCCGGCCTCACCGCCTGGCAGCAGCAGTACCCGACCCATCCGGCCAACAAGGCGCTATTGCCGGAGCTGCTCACCGAGTTTGGTGCCGATTTATCCATGCCACAGCGCGTCGCTTTGCTGGTACCGCTGACGGGCACGTATGCGGCTTCGGGAAGCGCCATTCGTGATGGCCTGCTCGCGGCCTTCTACTCAAGCCCGCCGTCGGTTGCCCGGCCGCAGCTGCGCGTCTACGACACTGCTGGCGCCGGTGGGGTGCTGGCAGCAGCGCAAGCAGCCCGCGCGGACGGCGCAGATTTTCTGGTCGGCCCACTGCTGAAGGACTCTCTGCAAACGCTTGCGTCAGCGCAGCTAAATGGCCCCCCGGCACTGGCGCTGAACTATCTGACAGAGGATACCCAGGCGCCACGTAACTGGTATCAGTTTGCTCTGGCCCCGGAAGATGAAGCAGTTCAGATTGCCGAACACGCGGTCAGCAAAGGACAGACGCGTGCCATCGCGCTGGTGCCGAACAGCGCCTGGGGACGGCGCTTACTCAACAGCTTCAGCGAGCATTATCAGAGCCTTGGCGGCCGGCTGCTCGACTACCGCTTCTTCGACCCCACGTCACCCGATTTCTCTGGCGGGCTGCAAAACGTTTTGCTCATCCGGGAAAGCGAGGCCCGGCGGGACCGGCTGGCTGCAAATCTCGGCGTGAGTTTGAGTTTTGAACCGCGCCGCCGCCAAGACGTTGATCTAATCTTTCTGGCCGCGTCACCCAAAGCCGGAAAGCTCATCCGCCCGCAGCTGCGCTTCTACTACGCCGGCGATATCCCGACTTATGCAACCTCGTCCGTCTTTCAGCAGGGCTCATCCAATAACAGCGACCTCAACGGGCTGCTGCTTGCCGATATGCCATGGCTGGTGGCGCCCGACCCGGAAACCCGGCGCGTGCAGGCAACACTGCGCGAACGCTGGCCTCGTGAAGCCGGGGCTCTCACGCGACTGTACGCCATGGGTTTCGACGCGTACCGGCTGTTGCCGGAACTTGCGGCCGGCAGAGCATCGCGGGGCGAAGAGCTCGAGGGCGTTACCGGCCGGCTTTTTCTTGGGTCCGACGGGCGGCTGCATCGACGCCTGCGCTGGGCGCAGATCACGCGTGGCCGGCCGGTCGCTCTTGAGGAAGAGGTGCCGTTCTCGCCGTAGCATCAATGCTGGCACCCCGATTGCCATCTCGCGAGGCGCGCAGCAATAGATTCTCGACCCTCAGGTCACCTTAAGGCAGGGTCTCGAGCGGAGGAGATTGCCTGCGCCTATCTGTGCCAGCGAGGGCTTGAGCTGGTCGCTCGCAACTATCGCTGGCGCGGCGGAGAAATCGACCTGGTGATGCGCACGCAGCTCCTGCTGGTCGTTGTTGAAGTTCGGTACCGCGAGTCTCCCGGCTGGTCACCCGCCTTGACAGTAGACCGCGGCAAACAGCGGCGGATCATTCAATCCACGCAGCACTTCATGCAGCGGCATCGTGAGTTTCGCAGCTATGCGCTGCGCTTCGACGTCGTGGTCTTGTCAGGGCCGCTGGACCGGGTAAAACTCCGGTGGTGGCCGGCGGCCTTCAACGCTGGCGATGGCCAGATCGAGAGCACTTGCTAGCGCGGGTGGATATCTCAGAGGAACGCCAATCAGCATGAGCAGTACAGATCGGATCCAGGCGCATTTCGCCGAAAGCATTGCGGCCAAACAGCAATCGGTGCAGCTGGCGCCACAACTTGCCATCGCCGTAGAACGCCTGAGCAGCGCACTTAAGGACGGGGCAAAGATCCTGAGTTGCGGGAACGGCGGCTCCGCTGGCGATGCTCAGCACTTTTCTGCGGAGCTGCTCAATCGGTTCGAGATGGAGCGGCCGGGACTGCCGGCCGTAGCGCTAACCACGGACAGTTCAACGCTCACCGCTATCGCAAACGATTACGCCTATGAACAGATCTTTGCGAAACAAGTTGAGGCACTGGCGCGGCCGGGCGACTGGCTGTTGGCGATCTCGACCTCGGGCAACTCCCCAAACGTTGTTGCCGCCATTGACGCCGCACATCGCAAATCGGCGAGCGTGCTGGCGTTAACCGGCCGCGATGGCGGCAGCATTGCCGGCAAGCTCGCGGGGGAAGACATTGAGCTGAGAGTTCCCGACCAACGCACGGCACGCATTCAAGAGGTGCATCTGTTGATCATTCACTGCCTTTGCGACGGCATAGACCACACGCTGTTTGGTTAGCATTCGCAACCTGTTCCGGCGGCCAACGGCAACGGACTTAGCGCAAAGTGCCCCTTCATCCCGACAGGCAGTGGTGGGCGGCCGAAGTGAGGGCGCGGCCCGGCGCCGTCTTCCGTCGAATGGCTCCCTACGGTCCCCTTTGATTCTCCTCCAGGCTGCCGCCGCCCACACCTGCCAGGAAGGCGCTCTCGACAAACTACCTGGGACGCCGAAGGCACAACTCAAGAACAGTCGGCGACTGTGCCCATCGCCGCACGTCGTGGGGCTACTTGATGACTTTCAGGTGACTGCGGTCGCCCGGCGGAGGCCGATCGTCGTTGCTTTTGCCTGGCTTCGCATCGGCGGATGAAGATGAGGTCTCGGCCTCCTCCACCGGGAAAATCATGCCGCGGCCTGTTTCGCGGGCATAGATTCCGCGCACCGCTGCCATGGGAACCTGCACAGCGTAAGGCGTGCCGGAGAACCGTGCCTCGAAACCAACCAGTTCGTTGCTCATTTCGAGGCCCCGCACCGCAGCGTAGCTGACGTTCAGCGTGATCTTGCCATCCTGCACATGCTCTGACGGCACCAGCACCTGATCCGCTGTCGCATCGACAATCAAATAGGGCGTGTGCCCGTTGTCGGTGATCCACTCGTGCAAAGCACGCAGCAGGTAGGGTTGCTGGGGGATACTCTCAGTGGTCATGGGGACTTGCCGAGAGGCTACTGGTTCATCTCATGCTCAAGTTCAGTCAGGCTCTCCTGGAAGGAGTGCCGCGAGAACACGTCATCCATGTACTTCTGAACCGCTGTGCCGCCCGCGCCAAGCTCGATACCGTAGCTGCGCAGACGCCAAAGGATTGGTGCAAGGCTGCAGTCCACCAGCGAGAACTCGTCGCTCAGGAAAAAGCGCTTCACTGCGAACACGTCAGCGCTGGCCAGAATGCTTTCCTTCAGCATCTTCTTAAGGCGCGTCGCCTGCTTGCTGTCTTCAGCCTGCTCCAGCTCGTCTGCCACGCCATACCAGTCACGCTCTATGCGATAAAGAGCTAATCGGAACTGCGCGCGAGTGACCGGGTCCACCGGCATGAGCGGCGGATGAGGAAAGCGCTCATCGAGATACTCAATGATGACGCGCGAGTCATATAGCACCAGATCGCGATCAACCAGCGTCGGCACGGTGTGGTACGGATTAAGGTCAAGCAGGTCCTCAGGCAGGTCCGGTCCCTGCACACTGACGATATCCATGTTGATGTTCTTCTCAGACAACACCAGGCGGGTGCGATGACTGAAGAAGCAGGTGGGACTAGAGTAAAGCGTCATTGGTTGTGAAACCTCAGCCACGGCGGCTTTCGTTATTCGTATGCGTTAAGTTCCGGCCGGCTGCACGTCCTGAGGTGGCGGCGGCGAAGCGCTGCCCGGCTGGCCTACTTGACGTCTTTCCAGATCTCGACTTTGAGCAGATAGGCGAACAGTCCGAACACCAACAGGAACAGCAGCACCCAGAAACCCAATCGCTGGCGTTCCAGCTGCATAGGCTCTCCGGTGTAGTCCAGGAAGTTGACCAGGTCGCGAACGAACGCGTCATACTCCTCCGGACTTAAGGTTCCTGCAGTGACTGGCTCCAGGCTCACCACCTCCCGGTCCTCTTCATCTTTCGTCACAACCTTGCGCTGAAGGCCCTGCAGCTCCCACAGCACGTGCGGCATCGAAGCACCTTCCAGAACCAGGTTGTTGACACCCGTCGGCTTGGAATCGTCAACGTAGAACGTGCGCAGGAAGGTGTAGAGAAAATCCGTACCGCGAGAGCGGGATACCAGGGTCAGATCAGGTGGTGGCTGCCCAAACCAGACGGCCGCATCCTCAGCGGGCATCGCGATCTGCATCGTTTCGTGCGGCTTCTCAGCGGCGAACATAAGATTGTTCACCAACTGATCTTCGGAAATCGACAGATCACTGGCGAGCCGGTTGTACCGGACGTACTGCGCCGAATGGCAGCCCAGGCAATAGTTCACGAAATTGCGCGCGCCCCGTTGCAGCGAGGCGATGTTGCCGACATCGTTGTTCGCTGAATCCAGCGGATAACCACCGCCGGCGGTCATGGCCGGCTGAGCGGCTAGCAACAAAAGTGCTCCAATCAAGCTAAGCAGGCGGGCCGATGGCTGCATATCAGTGCCCACCATCAAAAACGACGCGCTCTGGCACCGGCTTGGTTTTCTCCAGCCGCGTGTAAATCGGCATGAAGATAAAGAATGCGAAGTAGACGAACGTGAAGATGCGAGACCCCAACTCCACACCCGCGGTCGGTTTCTGTAGCCCCAGGTAGCCCAGTGCAACGAAACTGATTGCAAAAGCGCCGAGGGCAAACTTGAAGATCCAGCCCCGGTAGCGGATCGACCGAACCTTGCAGCGGTCCAGCCACGGCAGCAGGAACAGAAACACGATTGCCAAAGCCATGAGCAGCGCACCACCACCCTTGCTCGGGACTGCCCGCAGAATCGCGTAGAACGGCGTGAAGTACCACACCGGCGCGATGAGTTCAGGTGTCTTCAGAGCGTTGGCCGGCTCAAAATTGGCATGCTCCAGAAAGAAGCCGCCCATCTCGGGCGCGAAAAACACCACCAGAGAAAATGCCGCGAGAAACACGATGATCGCGACCAGGTCTTTGGATGTGTGATAGGGATGGAAGGCAACGCCATCCAAAGGCACCCCATCCGGTCCCTTGTGCTGCTTGATCTCAATCCCATCCGGGTTGTTAGAGCCGGTCTCGTGCAGCGCCATGATGTGGACCACAACCAGCATCACGAGCGCGAGCGGCACGGCGATCACATGCAGGGCAAAAAACCGGTTGAGCGTGATGTCGGAGATGAAGTAGTCACCCCGAATCCATTCGACCAGCGCATCACCGACCACCGGCACGGCACCGAACAGCGAAATGATGACCTGCGCACCCCAATACGACATCTGCCCCCAGGGCAACAGGTACCCCATAAAGGCCTCGGCCATCAGCGCTACGTAGATCAGCATGCCGATGATCCACAAGAGCTCCCGCGGGGGCTTATACGAGCCATACATCATCCCCCGAAACATATGCAGGTAGACGACGATGAAGAAGGCCGATGCGCCCGTGGAATGCATGTACCGTATCAGCCAGCCCCACTCCACATCGCGCATGATGTACTCAACTGACGCGAAGGCCTCAGCCGCCGAGGGCTTGTAGCTCATGGTCAGGAAGATGCCGGTCACGAGCTGAATAACCAGCACGACCATCGACAACACGCCGAACACGTACCAGAAATTGAAATTCTTAGACGCGTAATACTCGGTGACGTGCTCCCGCATCAATTTGCTGAAGGGGAAGCGCGCGTCAATCCAGTTCAGGAAACGGGTACCGCGTCCGCCTCCCACGGCCTCAGCTCGTGCAGCATTCATGCGCTGACTCCGGTGTCGTCACCGATCAAAATCAGGTTATCGCCGATGAAGCGATGAGGTGGTATCGGCAGGTTGGTCGGTGCCGGCACGCCGGCGTAGACCCGGCCGGCCAGATCGAACTTCGAGCCGTGGCAGGGACAAAAGAAGCCGCCCGGCCAGTCTCCGCCGAGATCCTCCGCGCCCACGTCAAAGCGTTCAATAGGCGCGCAGCCAAGGTGGGTGCAGTTACCGATAACAACAAGCACTTCGGGACGAATCGAGCGCGTGGCGTTCTTGGCGTAATCCGGCTGCTCCGACTTGTCGGAATCCGGATCGCTGAGCTCGCTGACGACCGCGGGCAAGGCCTCAAGCATGCCGGCATCACGCCGCAGGATCCAAACCGGCTTGCCACGCCACTTGACGCGTACCATCACGCCGGCGTCCAGCTTACTGATATCAACCTCGACTGGGGCACCAAGCGCCTGGGCCCTGGCGCTGGGTTTCCATGAAGCCAGGAAAGGCACGGCAGCAAAGCCGACGCCAACGGCGCCTGCAACACTGGTCGCAACGGTCAGCAGGTGGCGCCGATTAAGCCCCGCTTCACTCATTAATACTCTCCACAACCCTTGGCGGCACCCGACCACCCTCCGGCTAGATGCAGCTTGATTCGTCTGGGAATAGCCGGCTCGTCCGGCGAAAAACCGCGCGAATTATACACGGGGTCCGCGATTTGTGCTGACCGCGGCGGCCGTCAAACCCCGTTTTTGCGCGGCGATCACGACCGCGCGCGCTACGCCAGACGACGAATCGAGGCGCCCATCTGCTGGAGCTTTTCCTCAATGCACTCGTAACCGCGGTCGATATGATAGATGCGGTCGACTACCGTCTCGCCCTGCGCCACCAGGCCCGCCAGCACCAGCCCGGCAGAGGCCCTGAGGTCTGTCGCCATGACCGGTGCAGAGCGCAGTTGCGACACACCCGTGACTACCGCGGTATGCCCCTCAAGTCGAATACGCGCGCCCATGCGCTGTAGCTCAGGTACGTGCATGAAACGATTCTCGAAAACGTTTTCGGACATCGTCGCCACGCCCTCGGCGATCGTATTTAACGCCATGAATTGCGCCTGCAGATCGGTCGGAAAGCCAGGATAGGGCGCCGTGCTGATATCGACAGCAAGCGGGCGCCGGCCCTCCATGTCGAGTTCAATCCAGTCGTCGCCAGTGCTGACTCTGGCGCCAGCCTCGCCTAGCTTCAACAAGGCCGATTCAAGATCGGCCGGCTGCACGGCGCGCAAGCGCACGCGCCCGCCGGTTATGGCAGCGGCCACCAGAAACGTTCCGGCTTCAATGCGGTCTGGCTGAACATCATGGGACGCGCTGCCGAGACTATCGACCCCTTGAATAACGATGCGGTCGCTGCCAGCGCCGGAGATTTTGGCGCCCATGCGCTGCAGAAACTCTGCGAGGTCCACGACCTCAGGCTCACGGGCTGCGTTCTCAATGACCGTCTCGCCTTCAGCCAGGCTAGCGGCCATCATCAGATTCTCAGTGCCGGTAACAGTCACCGTATCCAGAAAGAGCCGCGCGCCCCTGAGCCGTTTGGCCCGGGCGCGAATGTAGCCGTCACTGATCTCAACCTCCGCGCCCAGCGCGCGCAGACCCGCAACATGCAGATCAACCGGTCGTGCCCCGATGGCACAGCCGCCTGGCAACGAGACCTCGGCCCTGCCGTACTTTGCCACCAGGGGCCCAAGGACAAGAATCGATGCGCGCATGGTCTTGACGAGCTCGTAAGGCGCATAGCATTCATTCAGCGATGTGGGATTTACCTCAACTTTCCACCCGTCATGCATGGTCACTTCGACGCCCATACGTCCCAACAAGGCGATAGTGGTGGTGACGTCGTTCAGATGGGGCACATTGCCGACGGTAACCCGCCCATCAGTTAGCAGTGCGGCGGCGAGTATTGGCAGGGTGGCATTCTTCGCCCCGGATATCCGGATTTCGCCGTCGAGACGGGCGCCACCCCTGATGGCCAGCTTTTCCATGTCTAATCTTGTTGGCGCGCCGGTCAGCGCTGCCGCGCTGACCACTCGGCTGGCGTGAACGCCTGAATCGACAGCGCGTGGATTTCGCGGCCCATTCGCTCCCCCAGCGCCCCGTAAATCAACTGGTGCCGCTGCAGGGCCCGCTTCGATTCGAAAACCGGACTAACGACTGTGGCCTCGTAGTGAGTCAGATCGTCGCTGCACACCTCCGCGGTGCACTCGGGGAGGTGAGCTTCGATCAGTTGGGCGATTTCCTTGGGTTCCACGGCAACCTTATCTGATGGCAACGCATCAACAGGCTGAACATTATAATGCGCGGCATGTTAATGGCACTGCTTGCCGTCGTAGGCGGACTAATCGCTCTCGTTTGGGGAGCTGAAAGAATGGTCGCCGGCGCCGGTGCAACCGCCCGCAACCTCGGCGTCTCACCGATGCTCATTGGCCTGACGGTCGTCGGCTTCGCGACGTCGCTCCCCGAGGTACTGGTGTCCGCTACGGCAGCACTGGCGGGCGCGCCCGGCCTTGCGGTGGGTAATGCGCTGGGCTCCAACATCGCCAATATCGGCCTCGTGGTTGCCTGCGCCGCCATCGTGTCGCCGCTCGAGATCCGCTCAACGACGCTGCGCCGCCAGCTGCCCGCCATGGTGGGCGTCAGCCTCGTGCCCGTTATTCTGTTTGCGGATCAACTTTTGAGCCGGCTAGACGGCACCCTGCTGCTGCTGGGGCTGGCAGCTTTTGGCGTCTGGATTGCCCGCCTCGGACTTAGCACCAGCGGCCGGGATCCCCTGGAAGCCGAGTACGCGGCGGAACTGGACACGAGCATCGGCACCGGCAAAGCCGCAGCGCTGATAGTCATGGGACTGATCGCGCTGCTCGCCGGCTCCAACGCGCTGGTCTGGGGCGCTGAGTTTCTCGCCGTCGCGCTGGGCATTAGCGAACTGATTATTGGACTGACGGTGCTGGCCATCGGCACGAGCCTGCCCGAACTGGCGGTTTCCATCGTCAGTGCCCGCAAAGGCGAACACGGACTGGCACTGGGCAACGTCATCGGCTCCAACGCATTCAACCTGCTCGCGGTGATTGGCGTAGCCGCCGTCATTAGCCCCATTCAACTGGACCCCACGGCAGTTACCATCCACCTGCCCATCATGCTTAGCTTTACGGTCGCATTCTTTTTCATCGCGTACAATCAGTCAGGCACGATTCGAGTCGGACGGGCGGCGGGTCTGTTTCTGTTAGTGGGCTTTCTTGCCTATCAGCTCTTTATCCTGCTGGGTGGCGGCTGAAACGCATCACATACAGCCGCCTACCTGCAACCGCAGCGCACAGCGTATGCCTTATACATAGAGAGTCCCGGTCATTGGACGACGACACGCTTAAACAACAGGCGCTGCGCGTGCTGCGCATTGAAGCAAGTGCCATCGAGGGACTGGCGCAAACACTCGATGACAGTTTTGCAGCCGCCTGCCGGCTCTGTATGGATTGCGTGGGGCGCGTGATCGTTACCGGCATGGGCAAGTCTGGCCATATCGGCGGCAAGCTGGCCGCGACGCTTGCGAGCACCGGCACGCCCGCGTTTTTTGTGCACCCGGGGGAAGCCAGCCACGGCGACCTGGGCATGATTACAGGCAAGGACCTGGTGCTGGCGATCTCCAATTCCGGCGAGACAGCGGAGATTGTCACGCTCCTGCCATTGCTCAAGCGGCTTGGGTTGCCGCTGATCACGATGACTGGCAACCCGGCATCGACACTCGGTAAAGCCTCTCGCGTGGTGCTCAACACGGCAGTTGCCGAGGAAGCCTGCCCGCTTAATCTTGCGCCTACGGCCAGCACCACCGCCGCGCTGGCCATGGGCGATGCCCTGGCGGTCGCGTTGCTTGAGTCGCGAGGCTTCACGCGCGAGGACTTTGCGCTGGCGCATCCCGGCGGTTCGCTGGGCCGCCGACTGCTGCTGCGAGTCTCTGACCTGATGCATAGCGGCGATGAACTGCCCAGCGTGCCAGAGGGCGCTGCGCTCAGGGATGGACTGTTGGAAATGAGCCGCAAGGGGCTCGGCATCACAGCCGTGGTGGATGCTGCCGGCAATCTCGCTGGCATATTCACAGACGGCGACCTGCGCCGCACGCTCGATACCAATCCCGACGTGGAAAAAACCACAATGCAGGAAGTGATGACCCGCAATTGCCGCACCATCGCCGCCGACGAGCTGGCGGCCACCGCGGTGCGCATTCTCGAGCAGGAAAAAATAACCGCACTGCTGGTGGTCGGCGCGCAGGGCGAACTCACCGGAGCTCTGCACATTCACGATCTCTTGCGCGCCGGAGTCATGTAGCGATGGCCGACGTACCGGTTTTGGATCCTGAAAATCCCACGCTGCTGCGTCGCGCAGCAGACATCGAGTTGCTGGTGCTCGACGTTGACGGCGTCCTGACAGACGGCCGTCTTTATATCGACGCTGCCGGCCGGGAAACCAAGACCTTCCACGTTCGCGATGGGCAGGGCATCAAAGCGCTAATGGCTGGTGGCGTTGTCGTCGCCGCAATCTCAGGCCGCCAATCGGCCGCCGCCGCGGCACGCTTCGGCGAGCTGGGTGTCGAGCACTACTTCCTGGGTCACGAGAACAAGCGCGCCGCCTGGGATGAGCTACTGACCCGCTTGAGTATCACGTCCGCGGAACGCGTTGCCTGTATCGGCGATGACACGCCTGACCTTGAGCTGATGCAGCAGGCTGGTCTGGCATTTGCGGTAGCAGATGCGCATTCGTCAACACTTGCCGGCGCGCACTGGCAAACCCGTAATCCGGGGGGCTATGGCGCTGTGCGCGAAGTCTGCGATCTGCTGCTGCGTGCACGACGGGAGGCGTCGCGCTGAGCGGGCTGCTGTCTGCCCGCGGCCTGCGCATATCCCTGCTGGTTGTGGCCGCAGTCGCGAGCGGCGGCCTCGTGCGTCAGCTATCTGATGGGCCGCAAGACAGCGCCGGCCTGCCCCGGCTGCAGCCGGGCTACTACCTTGAAGACGCTGAGCTGGTGAGCATCGGCGAAGATGGCGCCGTGCAGGTGCGGCTGCAGGCCAGCGAAGCTGTCCAGCGGCTGGCAGACGGTGCAGTGGAACTGCAGACGGTATCGGTGCGGTACGACCCCGCCGACAATGTTCCCTGGCATCTCCAGGCGACCGTGGGGCGCATGCCGGCGGATGGTAAAATCATCGAATTGCTTGGGAATGTTGTTGCAACCACGCGCAACGGCACCCGTGTGCCGACAGTGATTCGGACCGATTACCTTGAGATTGACCCGGATACCGGTGTCGCCTTCACGGATCGGCAGGTCGATATCGAGTACGGTGACAGCTGGGTCAAGGCGCGCGGTATGCGGGTTTTTCTGCGCGAAGACCGTTTTCAGCTGCTTGCGAACGTGAATGGCATCTTTACTCCTGATTAGCGCACTGCTGCTCGGCCTGCTTGGGGACAACGCTGCCGCGCAGGAATTCGGTGTGGGCGTAGACGGCACTTTGCCCATCAAGCTGGATGCCGAGACCTCAGAATTCGATCGCCGGGCTGATCAGCTGAAGTTCACTCAGCTGAAGATTCAACAAGGCGCGATTGCTATCTCTGCACAGGCGGCCCGCGCGCAAAGACTGGATTTCGAAGACACGGTCTGGAACTTTTCCGGCGATGTGGTCATCACCGATGCGTCGACGACAGCCTGGTGCGACCAGGCCGAGGTCACGTTTTCCGACTACCGCATCGAAGTGGCGGTGATGAATGGAGGCCCGGCCCGTTTTGAGCAGCGGCGCGAGGCCGCCGACGAGTTGACGGAGGGCCAGGCGGAAACGATTGAGTACGTGCTGGGAGAGCAGCGCATTCGGATGCTCGGAGATGCCCGGGTCAGCGATGGTACCAACGAGGTGACCGGTCCGCGGATTGTTTATGACCTTGAGCGCGAAGTCATCAGCGCAGACGCGAATGGTGATGACCCTGTCAAGATGACGATCCTGCCAACATCCGAACCCGAGCTAGAGCTCCCGTGAGCGAGCTGTCAGCGGTCAGTCTCGCCAAACGTTTTCGTCAGCGGGAAGTCGTTCAGGATATTTCGCTGCAAATCCGCAGTGGCGAAGTCGTCGGACTGTTGGGACCGAACGGGGCTGGAAAAACCACCGCCTTTTACATGATCGTTGGCCTTGTGCCCGCCGACTCCGGGCGCATAACGCTTGATGACCAGGACGTTACCAGCCTGCCGATGCACCGCCGCGCGAAGCTGGGCATCGGCTACCTGCCTCAGGAAGCCTCCGTGTTTCGGAAGCTGTCCGTCGAAAAAAATATCATGGCGATCCTGCAGACCCGCGAAGAGCTCGCACGCGCCGACAGGGAGCGCCTGCTTGAGGAGCTTCTCGAGGAGCTGCACGTGGGGCATGTTCGCAACAGCCTGGGGCTCAGCCTGTCCGGCGGCGAACGCCGGCGCGTCGAAATAGCCCGCGCGCTGGCTGCCGAGCCCCGGTTCGTGCTGCTGGATGAACCGTTCGCTGGCGTCGATCCAATCTCCGTCCTGGATATCCAGCGAATCGTTAAGCATCTCGCCTCAAGAGGTATCGGCGTTTTGATCACCGATCACAACGTACGAGAGACGCTCGGTATTTGCGAGCGCGCGTACATATTGAGCGAGGGCTCGATGATCGCGCAGGGCACACCTGACGAAATCCTGAGCAACCAGCGGGTTCGCGAGGTTTACCTGGGCGAGGGCTTCAGGCTCTAGCGGCGAACAGTCATGGCCGGCATGAAACCCTCTCTGCAGCTTAGAGTCAGCCAACAGCTGGTCATGACGCCACAGCTGCAGCAGGCGCTGCGGCTGCTGCAATTGCCCGTACTTGAGCTCAATACGCAGCTTGAGGAGGCGCTGGCAGAGAACCTGATGCTGGAGCTGGAGGAAGGCGCGGATTCGCCTGAAGAACCGGAACTCGCCGCCCCGGAACCTGAGGCACCCGTTGCAGCAGCCGCTGAAAGCGACGACACCGGTCCCTGGGATGTGCGGGATAACAATCGATCAGGCGATCTTTGGGCTGACGACAACCGCCGTCCGGAAATCGCAGATCGAAGCGACGAGACTTTGCGGGAGCACCTGCTGTGGCAGCTGGAAATGGATCACTTCACTCCACGCGAAGCGACCATTGGCACGGCAGTTGTGGATGCGCTTAACGAAGATGGCTATCTGACCGAATCCCTGGAGGAGATTTGCCGCGCATTGCCAGCGGATGCCGGTTTCACGCTGGCAGAGGTGGAAGCCACCCTGCCTCGCCTGCAAACGCTGGACCCAGCCGGCGTCGCAGCCCGCAGCCTCGCTGAGTGCATCGCGATTCAGCTGCGCCAGCTTGACGACGATACACCCGGCCGCGAACTCGCCCTGCGGATCGCAGCCAATCATCTGGATCAGGTCGCAGCCCAGAAATATTCCTCACTGCGCATAGAACTCGAAGTCAGCGAGGCTGATTTAGAGATCGCGCTGGGCCTGGTGCGTGGCTGTCATCCCAGACCGGGCGCGGCAATCGCACCAGCCAACTCCGAGTACGTAATCCCCGACGTGTATGTACGCAAGCAGGACGGTCGTTGGCTGGTGGAAGTAAATCGCTCGGGCGCCCCGCGCCTGCGGGTAAACCAGGCCTATGCGGATATGCTCAGGGGAACTCAACACGAGACTCTGCGCCATCAGCTACAGGAGGCGCGGTTTCTGGTGCGCAGCCTGGAAATTCGGGATGACACGCTGATGAAAGTAGCGCTGTGTGTTGTAGAACGTCAGACCGAGTTTCTTGAGCACGGCGAAGAAGCCATGAAGCCAATGATTCTGAAGGATGTCGCCGAGTCCGTTGGCATGCACGAGTCAACTATTTCGCGCGTGACCGCGAACAAGTACATGCACACGCCGCGCGGGGTCGTGCCTTTTCGGTACTTCTTCTCCAGTCAGTTGACCGGAACAGATGGATCCGAGCAGTCCTCCACGGCGATCAAAGCGCGGATCCGGCGCCTGATCGGCCAGGAAAACCCGGCTAAGCCGTTGAGTGATAGTCGAATCGCGCAGCTACTAAAAGATGAAGGCAGCACCGTCGCTCGCCGAACAGTGGCAAAATACCGGGAGGCCCTACGGATACCGCCATCGAGCGAACGCAAACAACAATCAGTGCGCTGAGCAACCAACGCCAAGGCAGCAGAGGAGACAGACCATGCAATTGAATCTGACTGGACATCATGTCGATGTAACCGACTCGATGCGTGCCTATGTGAACGAAAAGCTTCAGCGGCTCGAACGCCATTTCGATCATGTGACGGACGTCCACTGCATTCTTACCGTAGAAAAACTGGAACATAAAGCCGAAGCCACCGTGCATGTGTCCGGCGGCACGCTATTCGCCGACTCTATAGAGGCCGATATGTACGCCGCGGTGGACGGCCTGGTCGACAAACTGGACCGCCAGATCAAGAAGCACAAAGAAAAGCTTACAGACCACCACGCGCGCGACGCGAACAAACGCAACCTCGAGTAAGCTGCGCGCATGAAAACTCCAGTGCTTCAGGCGCGCTTCCGGCAGGCGCATGATTCGCTATGCGGCTGGTAATCGTCAGCGGACTCTCAGGGTCGGGCAAAAGCGTTGCCCTGCACCTGCTCGAGGACCTGGACTTCTACTGTATCGACAACGTGCCGGCAGCGCTGCTGGACCAGACCGTATCAGCCATTGTTGAGACCGGCGATCCGCTGTATGCCAATCTCGCCGTAGGCGTTGATGCTCGCAATAGTGCACGCGACCTGGACTCGCTTCCGGGTCTGGTCACCGGCCTCAGAAAGCGCGGCATCCGGTGCGAGATCATTTTCCTGCAGGCCGACGATGCCATTCTGCTGAAGCGCTACGCGGAAACACGCCGCAAGCATCCCCTTAGCGAAGAAGGCCAAAGCCTGCGTGACGCCATCGAGCGTGAGCGCCAGCTGCTCGGCCCGATCATCGACTGTGCAGAGCTAGTCGTAGACACTACGCGTACCAGTGTCTATGAGCTACGCGACGCGATTCGTCAGCGCGTGGGTGGGCAAAGCGAAGCCGCACTTTCCATCTTGCTGGAATCGTTTGGCTTCAAACACGGGATACCGGCCGACGCCGACTTCGTCTTCGATCTGCGCTGCCTGCCAAATCCCTACTGGGACACCGCGTTGAGACCGCTCACCGGGCGCGACGCGCAGGTAGCAGCGTACCTCGACGCGAGCGAGATTGTGCAGCGCATGTACAAAGATATTCTCGAGTTTCTGTTGCGCTGGATACCTGAGTATGTGGATTTCAATCGCAACTACCTCACCATCGCGCTGGGGTGCACAGGCGGGCGTCACCGATCGGTCTATATGATCGAAAAAATTGCCCCGCAGCTGCAGAAGCACTATGGCCAGGTGCTAACCCGGCACACCGAGCTGGCCGGCGACGAGCTGGCTGGTGGCTGACGGTCAAAACATCTCGGAAACAGCCACCGGCGGTCAGCTAACACTTGGCCGGCTGAGAGATGCAGCGCAACGCGGCACGCTGCGCCAAATGGGCTCCCTGGTGCGGTCGCTGCACCCGGCAGAGATCGCCGACCTCCTGGAATCACTACCGCCCACCGAACGTCTGCTGGTCTGGGACCTGGTAGAGGACGACGACGAGGGTGACGTTCTTCTCGAGCTCAACGAAGAGGTCCGCGCGCGGCTCATCGACGCCATGGATGATGCCGAAGTCGTTGCCGCAACCGAAGGCATGGACCTCGACGATCTGGCCGACTTTGTCGCCGAGTTACCGGAGGCCGTCACCCAGCAGGTCATTCGTTCTTTGTCGGACCAGGACAAGGTCCGGCTGGAAAGCGTGCTGGCCTATCCGGAAGACAGCGCCGGCGGACTGATGGACCCCAACACCATTTCCGTGCGGCCCGACGTCAGCCTGGAAGTCGTGCTGCGCTACCTGAGAGTACTCGGGGAAATCTCCGACAAGACCGATGCAGTCTTCGTGGTCGATCGTAAGGGGAAATACCTTGGTGCCTTGCATCTGGCGCGACTTGTCAGCCGTGACCCGGCGGCCAGCGTGGCCGGCACGATGGACACCGAAACCATTTCGATCCCCTTCGATGAGTCGGCCGAGGACGTCGCCCGGGAGTTCAGAAATCGGGACCTGGTGTCCGCACCGGTCGTCGACGCCGAGGGCTTGCTGATCGGCCAGATCACGATTGACGATGTCGTTGACGTCATCGAGGAGCGCGCGGATCACGATATTTTAAGCATGGCCGGACTAGACGAGGACGACGACATGTTCGCGCCGGTCGTGATCAGCGCGCGTCGACGCGCGATTTGGCTAGGCGTCAATCTCGCTACCGCCTTTCTGGCCGCTGCTGTGGTCAGCATCTTCGAAGACACGCTGGAGAAGGTTGTGGTCCTGGCTGTTCTGATGCCAGTGGTCGCCAGCATGGGCGGTATCGCCGGCAGCCAAACCCTCACGCTAATGATTCGTGGTCTGGCGATGGGCCGTGTTCAAGACTCCAACGCCCGTTGGCTCATGATCAAGGAGGTAGCCGTTGGACTGCTCAACGGCGTGGTTTGGGCAGTCGTTGTCGCGATTGTCACCATGGCCTTCTTCGGCACGTGGCAAGTTGGCGCCATCATTGCCGCGGCCATCACCATCAACCTCCTCGTCGCCGCGCTGGCGGGCTTTGCGATACCGCTGGTCATGCGACGCCTAAACATCGATCCCGCGCTGGCAGGCTCTGTAGTCCTCACTACCGTTACCGACGTTGTCGGCTTTATCGCTTTCCTCGGCCTCGGCGCGCTGTTTCTAACCTAGCGTCTTTGCCAACTTAGTATCGGGGTCTGACCCCGAACCCGTTCATGGTAACCACCCCAGAGGACGTGGTTCGGGGAAGCCTGTAGGAGAAATAGAGCGGACCGCAGGGAGCCATCCGACGGAAGGTTTCGCCGGGCCGCGGCCTCCAAATAAAGTCACTCTCCCCCGGACTCAACGTCAGCAATGTTCAACGTGCGCAGCCGCTGCGAATACTCATTGCTCAGGTCGTTCCAGCCCTGAATGCCCGTCGGGCCACTCAGCGGCGTACCTGCCATGAAGTCCATCAGGTCATCGCGCCGGCGCATCGCGTCGTCGTACCCGAGCTGAATCAGTTCTCGCGTATACCCCGCCTCGAACAGCAGGTAGCTCAGCAGCTGCCGCCCACCGTAGTTGGCGGCTCCAAGACCCCGCAATAGAACGCGCACAGCGCGCGGCATTTCTTCCAGGTGCCGAAGCGCAATTTCCCGGATGTCGCGGCTAGGCATAATGATCAGCGCATCAATAAACCTTAAGCTGCCGAACTCACCGCTGACCGAACGGCCAGGCAATTCGTTGAGCATCAGATTTATGCGGGTAAGGCGCTCCAAATCAGCCGACAGGCCGTCCATCAACAACGCGTCGAGCATGTAGCCGGCGATGCGGCCGAAACTCGGGTGCGGTACCACGTCGTCGCGGTCCCGCACTGGATCCTGTTCTTCGTTGCGTACGCCGATCACGAGCAAGCGCTCCGCGCCAAGCCGAACGGCCGGCGACAGCGGTGTTGCCTGACGCATTGCGCCGTCGCCAAAGTACTCACGATCAATCAGCACCGGAGGGAACACCATCGGCGCAGCTACGCTGGCCATCAGATGCTGCACACCGAGACTGGCTGGCTGCCCGCGGCGGCGGACCCGCTGCCAGGCCTCATGACCCGGCTGGCCCTGATAGAAGGAGATGGATCGCGCTGAGTCGTAGCCAGCAGCGGTCACCGCCACGGCATCGAGCTGACCGCTGTCGATCGACTGCTGAATCGCGTCGAAATCGATATTTCGGCGCAGCAGTTCACGCAGTGGGGCGTTATCGAGTAGCGACCGTGGATTGCCCTCGCCCAGACCACCGAAGGTAAGCGCAGCCAGCCAGCGCAGGCCGGTCTTGATCATGGTGCCTGAATCGCTGCGAAATACCTGGTCCGTACGAAAGTTGCCCCACACGCCTTCCATGTCGGCGACAGCCCGCCGGAACAGCCGCGCACGAGTGGCAAGGACCACCGCATTGATCGCACCCGCAGAGGTACCGCTGATGATTGGAAACGGATTCGGGCGCCGCCGCGGCAGTAACTCCGCGATGCCCTTGAGCACGCCGACCTGATACGCGCAGCGCGCGCCGCCACCTGGCAGTACCAGGCCAATCTTGGGCGCCTCTACCTCAGCACCCCCCTGCTGAATTGCATCGCTCATGGGCGCGAAATGTTACCGGCTGGCCGCCCGCCGGACCAGAAGTGATACTGCCTGGCAAGACCGCGCCGCGATGGGCTGGCTCCTGCGGTATCCTGAGGCGCAATAAACCGGAGATTCAGTATGCCAATCAGATTCGCTCGGCTCGCAACAGTAATGCTACTGCTGTCACTGGCAATGCCCGCCTCCGGCGCCCAACCCGAAGCCGGCACTGCGGCACCTGGGTTTAAGTTGCAGGATCAGCGCGGCGACTGGCACACACTCTCCCAATACGCTGGACGGTGGGTCGCCCTTTACTTCTACCCGAAGAACGACACACCCGGATGCACAACCGAGGCGTGCGCGTTTCGCGACAATATTTTTGCCTTCGATGAAATCGGTGCCGTGGTCGTCGGCGTTAGCCTCGATGATGTCGAGTCTCACGCTCAGTTCGCGGAAAAATACAGCTTGCCGTTTACTTTGCTATCAGACGCAGAGGGCAGCACCGCAGAAAGTTACGGCGTGCTCAGAAAGATCGGCAACTTCTCGATGGCCAGGCGCGAATCATTCCTGATAGCGCCGGACGGCACGGTTGCCAAGCATTACGAAAAGGTGAATCCGGAGACCCACACCGAAGAGGTGCTGGCCGACCTCAAGATGATGATGTCGACCGGTGACGCTGAGCCCGCCAGCTAATTGCCGAAGGGCCAATCGCCTGCTACGGATCTGACTAGCTGCGGGCGGGCTCGGCAGTGTCGCCCAATCCGTCCTGCGCGGTAGTGCGCCCAAAGGCGCGGCCAAGCAAGACGCCTACAGCGGCCCAGACGGCAGCGATAGCAGCGCCAACGGCAGCCATTGCGCCGAGCCCGAGTCCCAGCCCGTCGGTCAGACCAGCAAACGCCATGCCGCTGATGGCATCGCCACCGCGGTAAACCGGCACATCGATTACCGGTTTTGCCTTAAAGCGCGTTTCGCGATCCACCCCGGTAAACAGCATTTCCCGCGCCGGCCGCGTGATCCCATAGTTGCCGGCTCGCCTGGCAACCTGCAGCGCGAGTACGACTGTAAGAATCGGCGCGAACGCCAGGATAAGCAGACCCGCAGCAATAAATATCGGCACCAGGGCAAGCGTCAGGGGCATGCCGAGCTTTGAGACGATCCGGCTGGTTGCGAACATCGCGATCATGAAGGTCAGCGCATTAACAACCAGATCAACCTGCGCCAGGATCTGGCCACGGGTGTCGCGATCGTACACCGCCAGCAGATTCTTCTGCTCAAAGTAGACGAAAGATCCGATTGCCGTGTACAGCAGGATGAACGCGCCGATGCCCAACAGGTAGGGGTTGGTCAGGAATAACTTGAAGCCGGCAAACGGGTTGCCGCCGATACGCGCCTGCGAGAGGTCCGCGTGCACATGTTCGTTACCTAGATCGACCACCTTCAAACGTTCCAGGTAGAGCACCAGCGGAATCGTAAACACCAGCATGGCCGCCGCGATCAGCATCAGCGTGTCGCTGCCGAGAGCGGTTGCGAACGCGGCTGGTAACAGGGGGCCGGCCAACCCGCCGGCGCTCGCTCCCGCCGCGATAAAGGCGAACAGCCGCCCCGACTGCTCCTTTGTCCACATATCCGACATAAAGCTCCAGAAGACGGAAATGTGGAACAGGCTAAAAATGCTGACCCAAACGTAAAACGTCTTGTCTATCAGGGTGCGGTCTGCGGCAGGCAACCCGGCAACGCCAAGGTAAAAGGCAACGAAGCTCAGCGCGAAGAACGCATAGACACTGGGCACAAGCCAACGGAAGCTAATTCGAGAAACCGCGATTCCGTACATCGCGACCACGATGCAGCTAATGAAGAAATTAATATTCCAGAGAAAGCTGACCTCAGTGTCAGTCCAGTCGCTGGCCATCGCGTCACGTACGGGCCGCAGAATGTAGTAGGCGGCCATGATGATGAAGACGAAACAGAACGACAGCAGAACGGCCCTCAGCTCATGCGCTTCGATTTTGGAAGCCGTCTTCATGATGCGCTGCAGGAGATTGGGATTTTCCTTACTCATATCTTTACCGCCGCGCAGCAAGTCTTCTGCGCTAACAAACGCGTGAGTGCCGGTCCGGTGGCCCTACCCCCGGACTTCGATGGAGAGAGCAAGACCTTAAGTCAGCATACCCCGAGGGCCGAGATGACAGCCGGTCAGCCGTTGGCGAGGCGTGCAGTATACCGATAGCTTCACGCCTCGGTCACTCGCAGGATCTTCATTGCGTTAGTGCCGCCCGAGATGCCGTCCAGATCGCCCTTGGTAAATATGACCAGGTCGCCGGCTGCCAGATGATTCAACTCTTTGAGGACGTCGAACACTGATTGGTACAAGACTTTCAAATCGGTGTGCACAACGTCGAACGGCACGGGATACACGCCGCGATATAACGCGACGCGCCGGAGCGTCCCCCCATGCCGCGACAAGGCGAAGATGGGAATGTCGGAGCGGATACGGGACATCCACAGCGCTGTTGACCCCGATTCGGTCAATGCAATAATCGCTTCAACGTTGAGGTGATTGGCCGTGTACATCGACGCCATGGCGATCGCCTCATCAACCCGTCCAAAGCGGTCATCCATGCGATGCCGGCTCATCGGCGCCGCAGTACGGTGGTAGGTCTCCGCCCCGCAGCAGACCTCTGCCATAGCGGCCACTGCCTTGACGGGATAACGGCCGGCGGCAGTTTCAGCGGACAGCATTACGGCATCGGTGCCATCCATCACTGCATTGGCGACGTCTGAAGCCTCGGCACGCGTCGGCACAGGATTGCTAATCATCGACTCCATCATCTGCGTCGCCGTGATGGAAACTTTGTGACGATGACGCGTCTCCCGAATGATGCGCTTCTGCAGACCGGTCAATCCGGCGTAGCCCATTTCAACGCCAAGGTCGCCGCGCGCCACCATCACAGCGTCGGCAGCCTCAATAATTTCATCGAGATTGTTGACGGCCTCGACGCGTTCGATCTTTGCGACCAGAGCTGCATCACCGCCGGCTTCGCGCAAACACTCCCGTGCCTGATGAATATCCGCGGCGCCGCGCACAAATGAAACAGCCAGCCAGTCAATCCCCAGGGAGGCCGCATGGCGGATGTCATCAAAATCCTTGTCCGTCAGCGCCCCCGCTGAGAGGCCGCCGCCCTGCAGATTGATGCCCTTGTTGTTGCCCAACCGGCCACCCACGGAAACGGTGCAGACCACCCGGTCACCGGCGATGGCGCCGACCGACAGGACGATCTGCCCGTCGTCAAGCAACAGCACATCGCCGGGCGACAAGTCCGCCGCCAGATTCTCATAGGCGATGCCGACGCCGTCATGGGTGCCATCCTCGACGCCGAGCGCCGGGTCGAGCACAAACTCCTGGCCTTCCGTTAGTTCGACCGTGCCTTCGCGGAAGCGATGGATGCGAATTTTTGGACCCTGCAGGTCGGCCAGCAGCGCTACGTGCCGTCCTGCTTTCTCCGCGGAGTCCCGCACGCGCTGCATGCGTTGCTCGTGGTCATCCCAGCTGCCATGCGACAGATTCAGGCGAGCCACATCGAGGCCCGCGCCGATCAGTCCTTCGAGCACGCCGGGCTCATCGGTGGCCGGGCCCAGGGTGGCAATGATTTTTGTGCGGCGCATAGGCTTGCGTTCAGAGTCGGAATGGCTGGCGCGAGGGTAGCCCAGCACCATGAAGGGAGCCAGCGTCCGTTTACCCGGGGCTATTCAGCCCGGAATCAATTAGCCTGAAGCGCGTGCCTGCAGGGCGGCGACCGCCGGCAGGGTCTTGCCCTCAAGAAACTCAAGAAACGCACCGCCGCCCGTAGAGATGTAGCTCACCTGGTCTGACAGGCCATACTTCTCCAGCGCAGCCAGCGTGTCGCCGCCACCGGCGATACTGAACGCGCTGCTATCGGCGACCGCCTGCGCCAACCGCTGCGTCCCGCGTCCGAACTGATCAATCTCGAACACGCCAACCGGGCCATTCCAAACGATGGTGCCCGCAGCTTTGACGAGCTGGGCGTAGTGCGCCGCAGTCTTCGGACCGACATCAACAATCATCTCGTCAGCCTCAACCGCGTCCGCAGTGCGCTCATAGGCGGGTGAGGATGGACTGACTTCCAGCGCGACGACGACGTCTTCCGGCAATGGCACCTCAGCGCCCGGACCCTCTCTCAGGGCGGCCGCGGCTGACACCAGATCCGGCTCGTAGAGCGACTGGCCAACGGGATGCCCGGCGGCCGCGAGAAACGTATTGGCAATTCCTCCACCAACGATGAGCTGGTCTACCTTGTCTGCAAGGCTCTCCAGCACCGTCAGCTTCGTCGAAACCTTAGAGCCGCCGACGATAGCCAGCACAGGGCGAACCGGATCAGCCAACGCCTTACCCAACGCGTCGAGCTCCGCAGCAAGCAGCGGTCCGGCACAGGCCACCGGGGCGAATCGCGCAATGCCATGCGTGCTGGCCTGCGCCCGATGCGCAGCGCCGAAGGCATCCATCACGAACACATCGCACAGCGCAGCCATGCGCCGGGACAATGCCTCGTCATCGGCCTTCTCGCCGACGTTGAACCGCACGTTCTCGCACAAAACAACCTGTCCGGGCTCCACTGCAAACCCGTCCAGCCAGTCGTCAAGCAGCCGAACCTCTTGCCCCAGCAGCCCGGACAAATGCGCCGCCACGGGTGCAAGCGAGAACTGCTGTTCCGGGTGACCCTCTTTGGGGCGGCCCAGATGGGACAGCACAGCAACCGCAGCGCCCCTGGCGAGCGCCATCCTCAGAGTCGGTAACGCCGCGCGGATCCGCGTGTCGCTGGATACCTCTCCATCGGCGAGCGGCACATTGAGATCCTGGCGGATCAGCACGCGCTTTCCGGCGAGCTCTACGTCCGCCATGCCGAGCACTGTCATGGTGAACCCCGCTTCTGCTTAAGCCGCGTTGCTTAGCGCCAGCGTTGTGTCGAGCATGCGATTCGAAAAACCCCACTCGTTGTCGTACCACGAGCAAACCTTGACGAGCTTGCCACCAATTACCTTGGTCATCGTGGCGTCGTACACCGAGGACAGAGGATTGTGATTGAAATCCACTGACACCAGTGGCCCATCACTGTATCCGAGCACGCCATTGAGCGGTCCACTACTTGCGGTGCGCATCAGCTCGTTAATCTCTTCGATACTGGTGTCCCGGCCAGCAGTAAAGCTTAAATCCACCAGCGACACGTTGATGGTTGGAACGCGCACTGAGAAGCCATCGAGCTTGCCGTTCAGCTCCGGCAATACCAAACCCACCGCAGCAGCAGCGCCCGTCTTAGTCGGAATCATCGACTGTGTGGCGGAACGAGCGCGACGCAGATCCTTGTGAAACACGTCCGTAAGCACCTGGTCGTTTGTGTAGGCGTGAATCGTGGTCATGATGCCCGCCTCAAGCCCAAGAGCCTCGTGCAGCGGTTTCACCAGCGGCGCCAGGCAGTTGGTGGTGCAGGACGCATTCGAAATGATGTCGTCGTTCGCGGTGAGCTGGCTGTGATTGACACCGTAGACAATCGTCGGCAGATCCTTACCCGCAGGCGCCGAGATGACCACTTTCCTGGCGCCCGCCTTCAAGTGGGCGGCAGACTTGTCGCGGCTCGCAAAAAACCCGGTGCACTCCAGCACCACGTCTACTCCCAGTTCCCCCCAGGGCAGCTGGGCAGGATCGCGTTCCGCGAAGACTTTGATCTTGTCGCCATTCACGACCAGCGCGTCGCCGGCGACCCCCACCTCACCCGGGAACGGACCGTGTGCAGTGTCGTAGCGGGTCAGATGCGCATTCGTCTCTGCATCGCCGAGGTCATTAACCGCGACCACCTCCAGCTCGTTGGTGCGTCCGCCTTCGTATAAGGCGCGCAGGACATTGCGGCCGATCCGGCCGTAGCCGTTGATGGCAATCTTCACGGGCATGATGTTCTCCTTAACGACACTCTTTGCCTAAGAGCATTAGCTGTTCGCCAGCATCTCATTGGCGACATTAACTACGTTGTCAACAGTAAAGCCGAAGTGCGCAAACAATTCCGGGGCAGGTGCAGACTCGCCGAAGCGGTCGATACCGATGATGCGGCCGCCCGGACCCACAAGCTCATGCCAGAGCTGCGTGGCGCCGGCCTCCACCGCCAGCCGGCGCGTTAGCGAAGGCGGCAGCACCGCATCCCGGTATGCCGCGTCCTGTGCTTTGAACAGGCTGACACAGGGCATCGACACGACGCGCACCGCCCGACCCGCTTTGGTCAATTGCTCCGCGGCGTCGATGGCTAACTGGACTTCAGACCCGGTCGCAATCAGCACCAGCTCGGGCGCCTTGGCGTCCTGCAGGACGTAGCCTCCCCGCCGGATATTGGCGAGCTGGTCGTCACCACGAGCCTGAGCTGGGAGCCCTTGCCGTGTGAGCAACAGACAGGTGGGGCCGTCCCGTCGCTCTATTGCATCCCCCCAAGCGACAAGGGTTTCGGCGGCATCGCAGGGACGCCAAACACGCATATTGGGAATGAGCTGCAGGCTGGCCAGATGCTCAACAGGCTGATGCGTCGGACCGTCTTCGCCCAAGCCGATCGAGTCATGCGTGAACACCGCGATGTTCTGGACCCGCATGAGGGCAGCCATGCGCAACGCGTTACGCGAGTAATCCGAGAACGTCAGGAAGGTTCCGCCATAGGGAATCAGCCCGCCGTGTAGCGCAAGACCATTGCACATGGCGGCCATGCCGAATTCGCGCACGCCGAAGTACACATAGTTACCGCCCGGCGAATCTGGCGTCACGGGAGTCGATTCGCTGTGCTTCGTGCAGTTTGAGCCGGTCAGATCAGCTGAGCCACCCACCAGCTCGGGCAGACCCGGAGCCAGGGCATTGAGAGCACGCAGTGAAGATTTGCGCGTGGCCTCTGTTGGCTGTTCAGCGGCGATTTCCGCGAGCGCAGCCGCTGCCGTCTGCGCCCAGTTCGCCGGAAGATCGCCGTTCATCCGGCGGGTGAACTCTTCTGCCAGCCCTGGGTGTGCCTCAGCATAGGCGGCAAAGCGCGCTTGCCATTCCTGCTCGCGGGCCGCGCCGGCTGACCTTGCATCCCACGCGTGAGCCACTTCATCAGGCACTGCGAATGGAGGACTTGTCCAGCCAATAGCATCGCGCGTGGCGGCCACCTCTGCGTCGCCGAGCGGCGAGCCATGGGTCGCTGCTGTCCCCTGCAGGTTGGGCGCGCCAAAACCAATGACGGTTTTGCAACAGATCAGGGACGGGCGCGGATCGTCAAGGCTCGCGTCCACAGCAGCTCTGAGCGCCTCCGGATCATGGCCATCCACGTCCGGTATCACATGCCACCCGTAACCGTTGAACCGAGCTGGCGTGTCGTCAGCAAACCAGCCGGCAACCTCGCCGTCTATCGAAATGCCGTTGTCATCGTAAAAGCATATGAGCTTGCCGAGCTTCAGCGTCCCAGCCAGCGAGCAGGCCTCGTGAGAAATGCCTTCCATCAGACAGCCGTCGCCCAAGAAGACATAGGTGCGGTGTTCAACAATGCGATGACCCGGGCGGTTGAAGTATTCGCCCAACAGCTGCTCCGCGAGCGCCATGCCAACAGCGTTCGTGATGCCCTGGCCGAGCGGGCCGGTGGTGGTCTCAACACCGATATCGAGGTCCAGCTCCGGATGTCCGGCCGTGCGGGCGCCCATCTGCCGGAAGTTTTTGAGCTCCTCGATCGTCAGCGGGTAGCCGCTGAGGTGCGCGAGCGCGTAGAGCAGCATCGAACCGTGGCCGTTCGAGAGCACGAAGCGGTCCCGATCGGGCCAGCGCGGATTGGCCGGGTTATGTCGCAAGTAATCGTTCCACAGCACCTCGGCGATGTCGGCCATGCCCATTGGCGCGCCAGGGTGTCCGGAGCGAGCTGCCTGGACCGCGTCCATGGCGAGGGCGCGAATCGCATTGGCCAGCGTGCGGCGGGAAGGACGATCTAGAGCGGCTCTGGGGTGACTGGCCATGGCATGCGGCGGTACATAGCCGCCCGGTTCTTGTGGAAAAAAGGGCGCGCATTGTCGCGTTTTAGCGAATACGTCGCAACAAAAGCACCGACGCCAGGCGGTTGGCAGGCTATAATGAGGAGTTTACCGGTAAACAACGACTTGCACGCTATGGCCACCACCTCCCTGTTTACATCCGAATCCGTCTCTGAGGGTCACCCCGACAAGATGGCGGATCAAATTTCTGACGCCGTTCTCGATGCCATCCTTAGCCTTGATCCTCGCGCAAAAGTGGCGGCCGAAACCCTTATCAAGACCGGCTACGTAATGCTGGCAGGCGAGGTAAACACCACCGCGCGGGAGGTGTTCTTCGATCTGGATGAGCTGGTGCGCGACGTTGTGCGCGATATCGGCTACACGGATTCAGCCATGGGCTTCGACGCCAGCACCTGCGGCGTCATCAACGCCCTCGGCCCGCAGTCGGCGGACATCCGCCAGGGCGTTGACCGCGACAGCGAACGTGCTCAGGGCGCCGGCGATCAGGGCATGATGTTCGGCTACGCGGCTGACGAAACGGACGTATTGATGCCGGCTCCCATCACCTATGCGCATCGCCTGGTGCGCCGCCAGGCAGAAGTCCGCAAGTCAGGTCAGCTGCCGTGGCTGCGACCCGACGCCAAGAGCCAGGTGACACTGGTGTACGAAAATGAGCGGCCCGTTGGCATCGATGCCGTGGTGTTATCGACGCAACACGATGCGGACGTCAGCAATCAGCAGATTCATGACGCAGTCATGGAGACCATCATCAAGCCCGTGCTTCCCGCCGAGTGGCTAAGCAACAAGACGGCGTACCACATCAATCCGACCGGACGCTTTGAGATCGGCGGGCCAATGGGCGACTGCGGTCTGACAGGCCGCAAGATTATCGTGGATACCTACGGCGGCATGGCGCGGCATGGCGGTGGCGCTTTTTCGGGCAAGGACCCGTCCAAGGTTGACCGGTCGGCGGCCTACGCGGGGCGTTATGTCGCCAAGAATGTCGTCGCCGCTGGCCTTGCCAGGCGCTGCGAAGTGCAAATTTCTTACGCCATTGGCGTGGCAGAACCCACGTCAATCTCGGTCGATACGTTTGGCACCGGCACGATCAGCGAAGACCGGCTCGTCCAGCACATCCGCGAAGTCTTCGACTTAACGCCTTATGGCATTCGCGAGATGCTCAACCTGCTGCAGCCCATGTACCGGCCGACAGCAGCTTACGGGCATTTTGGCCGCGAAGACCTGAATCTGAGCTGGGAGCGGACCGACCGAGCCGATGATCTGCGGGGCGCAGCTGCCGCCTGATCGAGGCCCGACAAAGCCACGAGAGCCATTCAACGAACATCTGCCAGAGAGTCTCCGCCGAATCCTTAGATCTATCGGCGATCAGGCCTGGCAACCCAAAACAGCAGGAAGCGAGAAAGAATCATGAGTAGCAACGCAGCAGAAGCGATACGGGCTGATTTCAAAGTCGCCGATATGGCCCTGGCCGAATGGGGACGCAAGGAGATTGCGATTGCCGAGACGGAAATGCCGGGCCTGATGGCCGTAAGGCAGGAATACGCCGGCAAGAAACCGCTGGCCGGCGCGCGCATTGCTGGCTCTTTGCACATGACCATTCAAACGGCTGTATTGATCGAAACGCTGGTCGAGTTGGGCGCTGAGGTGCGCTGGGCGTCGTGCAACATCTTCTCTACTCAAGATCACGCCGCCGCCGCGATTGCGGCCGCCGGTGTGCCTGTGTTTGCCTACAAGGGCGAATCGCTCGATGAGTACTGGGAATTCACGCATCGCATTCTTGAGTGGCATGACGGCGGAACGCCCAACCGAATTCTCGACGACGGGGGCGATGCCACCCTGCTGGTGATTCTAGGCGCCAAGGCGGAGCAGGATGCATCCGTGCTGGACAATCCGGATAGTGAAGAAGAAGTGGCACTGTTCGCTGCTATCCGCAAGCGCCTCGACTCCAGTCCGGGATTTTATAGCCGGCTGCGCGACGCCATCGGCGGCGTGACCGAGGAGACCACGACAGGCGTAGCCCGGCTCTATCAAATGAAGAAAGACGGCCAGCTGCCCTTCCCAGCCATCAATGTGAACGATTCGGTGACGAAGTCGAAGTTCGACAATCTCTACGGATGTCGCGAATCACTGGTGGACGGCATCAAGCGTGCCACTGACGTGATGATCGCCGGCAAGATTGCCGTCGTGTGCGGCTACGGCGATGTCGGCAAGGGTTGCGCGCAGTCTCTGCGCGGCTTGGGCGCCACCGTTTGGGTGACGGAGATTGATCCGATCTGCGCGCTGCAGGCCACGATGGAAGGCTATCGAGTGGTAACGATGGAGGAAGCCGCCAGTCAGGCCGATATCTTCGTGACAGCAACCGGCAACTTCCACGTCATCGACCACAACCACATGGCGGCGATGAAAGATCAGTCCATTGTCTGCAACATCGGCCACTTCGACAACGAGATCGATGTAGCGAGCCTTAAACAGTATGGCTGGGAGAACATCAAGGAACAGGTAGATCACGTCATCTTCCCTGATGGCAAGCGAATCATATTGCTGGCCGAAGGACGGCTAGTGAATCTGGGCTGCGCGACCGGTCATCCCAGCTTCGTGATGTCCAACTCATTCACTAACCAGGTGATGGCCCAGGTTGAGCTGTGGCAGAACCCCGACGGCTACGACAACGACGTGCACATCCTGCCCAAGCATCTGGATGAGAAAGTTGCCCGGCTGCATCTCAAGAAGCTCGGCGCTCAGCTAACACGTCTGTCGGACAAGCAATCCGACTATCTGAACATCCCCGTGGAAGGGCCCTACAAGCCCGATCACTATCGCTACTAGCGGCACCATTAGTCGATTCGACAACCGGATCTCCCCCACCAGACTCGGCCACGCGGCAAAAGGGCGTGCGCCGGGGAGCCCGGAGGAGAACTAAAGCGCTGCGCGGCGGGCCCTCCGACGGAAGGCTTCGCCGGGCTGCGCCCTTGTACTTCGGGCACGATCTGGCGTCGGGCGGCCCGCCAAATCGTCTGCCTCGTGAGACACCGTTCCGGTTGGTACCAGGGGCATGCGCTATAGTTTGCGCGGTTGTTGTTGACACTAGTTGCCGCTTGCCGTGACGCAACGCGTACTGCGATTACTTCACCTGACGGATACCCATTTGCATGCGTCTCCCGATGCGCGCATGCGCGGCGTCAACACGCATGACACGCTGCTGGCCGTAATCGAGCAGGCCATGGCACACGACGATCAGCCCGAAGCCATTCTGGCGACCGGCGATCTCGTGCAGGACGAGACCCGAGCCGGCTATGAGCGACTGCGCGAAATTCTGGGCGGGTTCGACCTGCCCGTTTACTGCCTGCCGGGCAACCACGATGCGCCGGGAATCATGGCGGAGACTCTGGGCACCCAGCCGTTTCAGGTGGGCGGAGAATTCACCGCCGGGCCATGGACAGTCGCATTGCTAAGCAGCTTTCACCAGGGTGACGACGGTGGCCGAGTAAGCGACACCGAGCTGGAACGGTTAAGCCACGTGCTGGCAGATTCGACACCGGAATACTTCATGGTTTGTCTGCATCATCAGCCCGTGCCGATGGGCAGTGCCTGGCTGGATGGCGTAGGCCTGCGCAATGCTGACGCATTCATGGAAATCATCACCGGCTGCCCGCGGGCGCGAGCGCTCGTTTGGGGCCACGTGCATCAGGCATCGGACCGGCGGCGCGGCGAATTGCGCCTGCTCAGCACGCCGTCTACCTGCATGCAGTTTCTACCGAACAGCGACCGCTTCGCTGTCGACACGCAGCCGCCGGGCTATCGCTGGATTGACCTGCACGCCAACGGCAATCTTGATACGCAGGTGGCATGGCTGGAGCAATGAAATGATGCGCAGACTGACGGTGCTGACTTGCCTGATGCTGGCCGCGTCCGGCTCACTGGCCGCACCCCTGTGGGAGCTTAAGGGCACAAGTAACAGCATCAGGCTATTGGGCTCGGTGCACTTTTTGCGCGCCGGCGACGCAGAGCTGCCAGACGCGGTGCGCGATGCGTACCGGGACGCTGAGATCCTGGTTATGGAGCTGGACATGGACGACCTGAATCCGCTCCAGGCCCAGTCCGTGCTGCTGCGGCTGGCTGTGGATCCAGACGGGCGCGACCTGCCCACCATCGTCGGCAAGGCCACGTATGGCAAGGCGAGGCGCGCCGCCGCGCGCGTCGATATTGAACTCGACAACTTCCGTCAATTCGAACCCTGGTACGCCGCCCTCATGGTGACCCAGCTGCGCCTCGCGCAGCTTGGATTCACGGGAGACCAGGGCATTGAAGCGCGGCTTACTCGCTGGGCCGGCGCGGATGGCAAACAGATCAGAGGCCTCGAGACCTTACAAACCCAGCTCGGTTTTCTCGACAGTCTGTCGCCTGATGCGCAGCAGGAATTTCTGGAAGTAACGGTGGACGAGGCGATTGAGATTCAGGACAACCTGGATGACATCGTGGATGCATGGCGACGCGGTGATGCACGCCAACTCGAGGACGATCTTTTGACCAGCATGGCCAGCCAGAAAGAACTCTATGACAAGATTCTGGTGGCCAGAAACCGCAGCTGGACAGCAAGCATCGCCGACCTTGTCAATCAGCCAGACGACTACCTGATCGTCGTCGGTGCGCTGCATCTGGTTGGTGACGATAGCGTTCTGGCGATGCTAAAGGACGCCGGCTACGACAGCCGGCAAGTTCTGCGCTAACGCAAAATGCGCGGTTCCCGCGATTGCCTGAGGGACGCCTGACGCGCAGCGCCGCGAGCCAGCCGACGGCAGGCATCGCCGGCTGCGGCTTAACTCCCGTCAACAACCAGTTCAAAGTCCTCCTTGCCAGCGCCACAGTCTGGGCAGCGCCACGACAGCGGGACATCTTCCCAACGCGTGCCAGGCGCGATGCCCGACTCCGGCGCGCCGTGCTCTTCGGAATACACATGCCCGCAGATCAGGCACATATAGGAGCGAAATGCGGGCGCTTCCGGCATAGCGTTACTGTGGCGTTTCCTGACGGATCGAACGCAGCAGCGGGCGCATGAACTCAAGCCGCTCCAGCGGGTCGCGCATTTCCAGACAACCCTGCTTTTGCTCCAAGTCCATCGGCAAAATCTCGGCGAACCGGGCGCCCACCCAGGCGGCATCGTCATAGCGTTTGGGCAGGGGCTCATAGAGCTTGCCCAGATCGCTGATGATGGCCTCCAGCAGGGCCGCCATCGGACGGAACTCCTCGGGCAGCGGCGTCTCTGGCAGCGATTCAATGTCCTCTACGTTGCCAATATAGAGACCGTCTGATTGCTGTTGCACTTCGGTTATGCGAAAGCTCGTTGAGCCCATCGCAGTAATCCCGAGAATGCCGTCGCTACCCTGATACCAGTCCGTTACGTGAGCGCGTGTGCCAACCTGCACCAGACGTGCATCTCCTGACTCCGAACCCGCTTCGATCAGTACCACACCGAACGACGATTCATTCTTCATGCAGGCGCTGATCATGTCGAGATAGCGTGCCTCAAATATTCTCAGTGGCAGCGGTCCATCCGGAAACAACACCGTGCGCAATGGAAACAACGGAAGGGATTCGTCCGGCAAGCAAGCGCTCCTTAGAATCTGCAAGTGCCGAAACTATACACGCCAGGGATAGGTCGCCGACTCATTGGGCAGTCGCCGCCAGCGACGACGCCAACCGCGTGTGAATCCCGTCGAACCCACCGTTACTCATGACGATGACATGATCACCAGGACGTGCGTACGCAGCCACCTCTGCGACGATCTCGGTGGTGCTCGTATGCACCGTCGCAACGCTGTCGGCAAGGCTGCCCGCCAGATCCCAGTCGAGGTCGCCCGGCGCATACACCCAGGCGGCATCGGCGCCCCGCAGCGAGCCGGCCAGCGCGTCCTTGTGCACCCCCATCCGCATGGTGTTCGACCGAGGCTCCAGCACAATGAGTATCCGCGCGTCGCCTCCCGCGCGGCCGCCCGCATTGCGGATGGCGTCCAAGGTCCGCCGGATGGCAGTAGGATGATGCGCAAAATCGTCGTAGAGCATTACGCCACCAAACTCGCCGCGTAGTTCGAGACGGCGGCGAACTCCCCCGAATGAACCAATCGCTGCAAGCGCTGTATCGAGTTCGACGCCCACAGCACCCGCAGCCAGCAGCGCTGCGATCGCATTCTCGGCGTTGTGATCCCCACGTAGAGACCATTCAACACGGCCACACTCCGTGCCATGCCGGGCGACAACAAAGTCATCACCCTGAGTCGAACCGGTCCACTCGACCGCTGCCCGCGGATCACTGGCGTAGCTAACGACGGGAGTCCAGCAGCCTTTGGCCAACAATGAGTCGATGTTGGCGTCCCCACCTCGCGTAAACAGATGCCCGGCGCCAGGCAAGCGCCGGATAAGCTGGTGGAACTGCCACTGGATAGCCGCAAGATCGGCATAGATATCGGCGTGATCGAATTCCAGGTTGTTAATGACCACTACGTCCGGGGCGTAATGCAAAAACTTGGCCTGTTTGTCGAAGAATGCCGTGTCGTATTCGTCGGCTTCGATTACGAAGACCGAACCGCCGCCGAGCCGTGCAGAAGTCGCAAAATCTACGGGCAGCCCGCCAATCAGAAATCCGGGTTCCAGGCCCGCCTGATCAAGAATCCAGGCCAGCAGGCTGCTTGTTGTGGTCTTACCGTGGGTGCCAGTTACCGCGAGGACGCGCTGCGGCCCCAGGATCTCACGCGCCAGCCACTCAGGCCCTGAGGCGTAGGGGATACGACTGTTGAGCAGTGCCTCAATGACCGGCATGCCGCGGCTCATGACGTTACCGACCACGACGACGTCCGGTGTCGGGCTGAGCTGCCCGGCGTCATAACCCTCGACTATGTCGATGCCCAACGCAGCGAGCTGATCACTCATCGGCGGATAAACAGCACGGTCTGAGCCGGTGACCTGGTGCCCGGCAGCCTTGGCGAGTGCCGCCACGCCCGCCATGAAAGTCCCGCAGATACCAAGAATATGAACGTGCATCAGGCAGGCACCGGCACCAGACCAAACAGCACTTCGCGCTGCAGAAAAAACAAGCCGATCGCGATAACCACACCCAGAAGAAAAGGCTTGGACAGCGCGCGGGAAATGATGTGACCGTCAATCACAAATGACCACAATAGCAGCGCCAACAGAAACGCGCCCGGCAACGGGGAGCTGGCCATGGGCTCTCCAGACCCGCCACGCCAAGCGAGCAGCGGCAAGATCATGACGCCAATCAGCGCCCGGGTACCAAGCGCTGCTGCAAGCGTTTGCGCATACCGGGCCCGACGGTTGCCTATGGCTAGCAGCAGCCAGAAAGCCACCGCGATCAGGCCAAGGTCGATCGCCATGATTCTTAACGCGTCGAAGCTCTGACCGAAAAGCATGAGTGCGCTTGGCAGCTGAGTCACCAGGTAGGCAACAGCGACAAGCGCGATCAGGAAAGCTGAGGCGGGAAGGTCTTCCGGACCCAATCGACGCGTCGCGATCCCTGCGAATGCTTTGCATAGCTCCAGCATGTATTCCTGGCGATTTCGGTAGGCACAATGGCAGCCTGGCGACATGATCCTCTACACTCCGCGCTTATGCCAGCCCGGGCTCCAAACACTCCGCTGACGGACACCGCGTGTGTCAACCGACTTGAGAACGAGCTCGCCGACGCCGACGTGCTGGCACTCGACACGGAATTTAATCGCACCAATACCTATCGTCCGGAACTGTGTCTGATTCAAATCGGCGACGGCAAGCAGGTCGCGCTCATCGACATGCTGGCAGACTTCGAGCGCGCGGCTCTGGTTAGCCTGATCAGTGAGGCAGACAATGAGAAACTATTTCATGCCGCAAGTCAGGATCTGGAGGCGCTGCAGCTTAATCTTGGCGTCCTGCCAAACCGGCTGTTTGACACACAGATCGCTGCCGGTCTGCTCGGGTATCAGGCGCAAATCGGCTACGGCCATCTGGTCGAGGACTTGCTGGGCATAACCCTGCCCAAAGCTGCCACCCGCACCGACTGGGCGCGCCGTCCACTTTCCACCCAACAGCTTCAGTACGCGGCCGACGACGTCATCTACCTCTATGAGATTCAGAGCCTGCTTAAAGAGCGGCTGCAAGAGTTGGGACGCATGGCGTGGGCGGAAGAAGACAGCGCCCGCCTGCTCGACAGCAGCCGCTACGCAATCGATCCGGCGAGCGCATGGCAGCGGCTCGGCGCGATCGCTTACCTGCCCGCACCGATTGGCGCGCGAGCCAGGGCCCTGGCGGAATGGCGAGAGCATCGGGCCGCCCACATTAACCGGCCGCGGCAGTGGGTGCTTGCAGACAAGGCACTGCTCAATCTTGCCCATCGGAATCCGCCCGGTACCGCAGAACTGAGCGAAATCGCCGAACTACCGCCGGCAGTCATCAGGCGCCAGGGCACTAATCTGCTGGACGTCATCAATGCGGCGAATGAATCGGCCAGCGAAAACCCAGAGCGCTATCGCCAACAGACCCGGCCCGAACCGCCCGACGCGAATCTGCTAAAGCGGCTGGCAACGCTTGTCAGGGAAACTGCGGCCGAACTGTCGATTGCCCCAGAGTTGCTGGCTACGCGGAAAGAGCTAACCGGATTGCTGCGCGGCGACCGGGAGCAGCGAGTGACGTCCGGATGGCGCCAACAGTTGATCGGCGAGAGCCTGCTTGCAGCCCTGCCCGGATCCCCCTGACGACTCAGCTGCGGGATTGCCGCAAGAGTTAGGGCTCAAACGCCGAGGGCCTGCTCCATGCGCGCGTAAACCGCTTCGATGTCGCCCTCACCGTCTACTGTCTTGAGTAAACCGCGGCCGGCGTAGTACTCGACCAAGGGCTCGGTTTGCTGGCGATAGACTTGCAGGCGATTACCGATCGTTTCCTCATTGTCGTCCGCGCGTTGAATCAGTTCACCGCCGGCCTGCGCGCAGGCATCAAGTTCTTCCTGAGACGAAAAATAAACGTTCAGCAGCTTGCCTGTTTTGGAGCAGGTTCGACGACCGGTTAGCCGCTTCATCAGGATGTCGAAGTCGACGTCGATGAGGCATACCGCGTCCAATGGCAACTTCAGCTCGTCCAACAAAGACTGCAGACCATGGGCCTGTTCAAGGTTGCGGGGGAAACCATCAAGTATGAAGCCCTCGTCTGTATCGCCGGCCTGCAGCCGCTCCCGGATCATGCCCAGCACAATGTCATCTGAAACCAGCGACCCGGCGTCCATGGCAACCTTGGCCTGCTGACCCAGCGGACTGCCCGCGGCTACCGCCGCGCGGAGTAAGTCTCCGGTCGATATCTGCACCACCCCATGCTCAGCAACCAAACGTTGCGCCTGAGTACCCTTGCCGGAACCGGGGGCGCCCATAAAGACAACACGCATGACTTATCCGCCGTGATTTCAGTTAAGCGGCAGCTACGCTAACGCTGGCGGCTGAGTACGTCAAACCTGCCGCTTGACTGTGCTATGTTCCCGGCCCGAATCAGCGCCGATGCGGCGGGAGAAAATACATGGCAAAGCCCAATGCCTTCTACGCTCAGTCGGGCGGAGTCACCGCCGTAATTAACGCCTCGGCCTGTGGAGTCATCGAAGCCGCGCGTGAACACCGCGACCGCATTGGCCACGTCTACGCCGGACGCAACGGCATCCTGGGCGCGCTGCACGAAGATCTAATTGATACGAACCGCGAAACGGCCACGACTATCGCCGGCTTGCGCAACACGCCGGGCGGGGCTTTCGGCTCGGCCCGCTTCAAGCTGAAGGGTCTGGATGAGAACCGGGCAGAGTACGAACGGCTGATCGAAGTATTCAAGGCACACAACATCAGCTATTTTTTCTATAACGGCGGCGGCGACTCGGCCGACACCTGTTACAAGGTGTCGCAGCTATCGAGAAAAATGGGCTTCCCGGTGCACGCAATCCACGTGCCAAAGACCGTGGATAACGATCTGCCCATCACCGACAACTGCCCCGGCTTTGGCTCGGTGGCGAAGTATATTGCGACATCGACACGCGAAGCCGCCCTGGATGTCGAGTCGATGGCCGAAACTTCAACGAAGGTCTTTATCCTGGAAGTGATGGGCCGGCACGCGGGGTGGATCGCCGCCGCCGCAGGACTCGCCGGTGCTGACCGCAGCGAAGCCCCACACCTGATTCTGTTTCCCGAAGTGCCATTCAACAAACGCGACTTTCTAAAGCGCGTGCGACAGTGCGTAAAGGACCATGGATACTGCGTGGTTGTGGTGAGCGAAGGAGCCAGGTATCGGGACGGGCGGTTTCTCGCCGACGCGGGCACGACGGATGCTTTCGGACACAAACAGCTGGGCGGAACCGCCCCGATTATCGCCGCCATGGTGCGTGACGAACTGGGCTTTAAGTTTCACTACGCCATCGCCGATTATTTGCAGCGGGCCGCCCGTCACCTCGCGTCTGCGGTGGACGTTGAACAAGCTTACGCCGTCGGCCGCGCAGCGGTTGAGCTCGCGCTGGCAGGCGAGAACTCAGTCATGGTCACGATTGACCGCAAGAGCGACAAACCCTACCGCTGGACTGTGGGCAGCGCACCGCTTTCGCGAATCGCAAATCGCGAGAAAATGATGCCCAAGCGATTTATCACCAAAGACGGGTACGGCATCACCACAGCCTGCCGCCGTTACCTGGAGCCGCTGATCGGCGGCGAAGACTACCCGCCCTTCAAGCGCGGGCTTCCAGCTTACATACGCCTGAAGGGTGTGCCGGTAGCAAAGAAGCTCAAGGCCTTTCGACCGGGCTAGAGACGGCTTTGTGCTATGATCCCCCGCGTTTCGCGGTGGGGGTTCCGCCAGCCGGCGGAAACTATAACTAATTCAGTATCTTATTCCGGGACTGCCCCGCGCCCGGAAACATCTGCCTGTCGGGAGTAGACAAGCATGTCCGGCAACACCGCCTGTTGGAAAAGCCCTGGGTGCCGGCCTGGTCGCGAGCAGTTAAAGACCTTTCGGGAGAGATAACTAAATGTCGGGAATCACAATTTGGGTCAGCACGGTACTGGGTGTGCTGGGCGTGGCCATTGCCTTCTATTACATGAAGAAAGTCACCAGCGTGCCGCTGACGATGGGCCTGGAAGGTGACAATGCCGAGCGGCTCACCTTCATCCACGGCGCGATCGCCAAGGGCGCCATGGCGTTCCTGAAAGCCGAGTACCGGGTGCTGTTTCTGTTCATGCTCGCCTTCGCCGTGGTGATTGGCCTGCTGATCAACTACAACGTCTACGACGTGGGCCACTCCGAGGTAACGGGCCGCGTCAGCGGCTGGTACACGGCTATTGCCTTCCTGTTCGGTGCGTTCATTTCGGTGGCCTCCGGCTACATCGGCATGAAAGTTGCGACCCAGGGCAATGCCCGCACCACGGTTTCTGCCAAGCAGGACATCGGTGAGGCCTTCAAGGTGGCTATCAATTCCGGCGCGGTCATGGGCTTCGCCCTGGTGGGCCTGGCCGTGCTGGGCCTGGTGGTGATTTATCTGTTCATGAACTGGGCACTGGCCGACATCGGTGAGCACAACAAGTATGTGCTGATGGAGGTCATCGCTGGTTTCGGGCTGGGTGGCTCCACCATCGCGCTGTTCGCCCGGGTGGGCGGCGGCATCTTTACCAAGGCGGCTGATGTCGGCGCCGACCTGGTGGGCAAAGTCGAACAGGGCATCCCGGAAGATGACCCGCGCAACCCCGCCGTGATCGCTGACAACGTCGGCGACAACGTCGGCGACGTGGCGGGCATGGGCGCTGATCTGTTTGGCTCCTGTGCGGAGTCGACTTGCGCAGCCATGGTCATCTCGGCAATCGCCTTCGCGGGTGACCCCAATGCCCTGCTCTACCCGATTCTCATCAGCGCCGTGGGCATTCCAATCAGCCTACTGACCAAGCTGATGGTGAAGGTGGAAAAGGAAGAGGACGTGGCGCCGGCACTAATGAAGCTGCTGATTTACTCCAGCGCGCTGATGGCCATCGCCATGCTGTTTTTCACTATGTTGCTGATACCGGAGGAGTTCGTCCTCAACGGTGAGACGTATACCCAGATGGGCGTGTACTGGTGTTTCTTCGCTGGTCTGATCGCCGGCCTGGCGGTCGGCCTGCTCACCGGCTACTACACATCGGAAAACTACGGGCCGGTGAAAGAAGTCGCCAAGTCCACCGAAACCGGCGTGGCGACCAACATCATTTACGGCCTGGCGCTGGGTTACAAATCCACCGTACTGCCCTACATCTGTATCGCCATTGCTATTGCCATCTCCTGGAGCCTGGCCGGCATGTACGGCGTGGCCATCGCTTCGCTCGGCATGCTGGGCACGCTGGTCATCGCACTGATGATCGATGCCTACGGCCCCGTTGCGGATAACGCCGGCGGCATCGCCGAGATGGTGGGCCTGGAAAGCGAAGTTCGGCGTCGCACCGACATCCTGGACTCCGCCGGCAATACGACGGCGGCCATTGGCAAGGGCTTCGCCATCGGCGCGGCCATCCTGACCTCACTGGCCCTGTTCGCGGCCTTCATCACCGCCGCGAACGGACTGCTGGACAACGCCGGTCGTGATCCGGTCAGCGTGGATCTGCTGGACCCTGTGGTCTACACGAGCCTGTTTATCGGCGCCGTGTTGCCATTCCTGTTCACCGCCATGACGATGAAGTCAGTCGGTAAGGCCGCCTTTGACATGATTGAAGAAGTGCGCCGCCAGTTCCGCGACATCCCAGGAATCATGGAAGGCACGGGTCAGCCGGATTACGAAAAGTGTGTAGACATTTCCACCAAGGCGGCCCTCCGCGAGATGATCGCACCGGGGATTTTGATCATGGGTACGCCGATCCTGGCAGGCTTCATGTTCGGCGTCTCCTCAGTGGCCGGCGTGCTGGCGGGCTCGCTGGTGGCTGGCGGCGTGCTGGCGATCAGCGCTTCCAACTCCGGCGGTGCCTGGGACAATGCCAAGAAGTTCATTGAGGCCGGCAACCATGGCGGCAAGGGCTCCGAGGAGCACAAGGCCGCAGTCGTGGGTGACACAGTCGGTGATCCGCTGAAAGACACTTCGGGACCGTCGCTGAACATCCTGATTAAGCTGTCAGCTATCCTCAGCCTGGTGTTCGCGCCGTTCTTCGTCCAGTACGGCGGCATCCTGCTGGGTTAATGCGATCCCAGGGACAGCCTGCTTAATTCGAGACATGCAGCATGCGGCTCTCGCATTAAGCAGGCTGTCCCTGCGATTAAAAAAAGCCCCGCAACGCGGGGCTTTTTTTACGCCGCACCGGAGCGCGTGTCCTGGGCGCCCAGCGGGGCCGGCCGGTTCACAAAGTAGCCCTGAATAAAGTCGACGTTGAGCTCGCGGAGCGCATCGAAATCGGCCTGTTGCTCAACCTGCTCGGCGACCACCTGAAACCCCATGGTCCGCGCCAGTCCCGTAATCGCGGCAACTACCTGCTGGTTTACACCATCCCGCTTAAGATCGTGCGTGTAGGCGCCGTCAATCTTCAGGTAGTCGATAGACAGTTCGCGCAGGCTCGAAAGCGAGCCGACGCCGCTACCAAAATCGTCCAGGCCAAACTGGCAGCCCATGCCATGTAACACGCCGACGAAACGACGTGCATGCGGCACATCTGCGAGCACCGACTGCTCGCTGATCTCGAAACAGATCTGTGCGGGACTCACGCCGCTGCGATCCAGACATTCCACGACATATTCGAGAAACTCATCGTCACCCAGCGTCTGCGCGGATAGATTGATACTGCAACTTCGTTCGTCCGGAAGTCGGATCAGCCCCTGACCAATCGCGGCGAGCGTTGTCCGTACGACCCAGCGATCGATCCTGCCCATTAGGTGATAGCGTTCCGCGGCGCGCAGGAATTGTTTGGGCGGGACCACCGCGCCGGTGTCGTCATGCAGACGGAGTAACACCTCCGCCGCCGGCCCGTTACGGGCGGAACCGCTGGCTGCAAGAATCGGCTGCGCGAAGAGCGCGAAGCGATCTTCCTTTAGTGCGGTCTGCAGCTGACCCAGCCAATGGATCTCGCCGCGCTGCCGCGCCGCGACCTCATCCCTGGCTGAGTACACATGCACCTGACCACGGCCTTGCTGCTTGGCGACGTAGCAGGCGGAATCCGCGGCCGCCAGCAGATCCTTGATAGACGTTCCTTCCGGCCCCACCTCAACCAGACCGATGCTTACACCGACGGTGAAAATCTTGTCCTGCCAGACAAAACGATGCTCACGCACCGCGGCGCACACGTCATCGGCAATCTGGCGTGCTTTGTCCAGCGGGCAGCGCACCAGCAGCAACGCAAACTCGTCACCCCCCAGCCTGGCCACGGAATCGGACTCGCGCACTTTATCCTTGAGTTTCGCCGCAATCTCGCGCAGCAGGTTATCGCCGGCCAAATGTCCGCAGGTATCGTTCACCGCCTTGAATCGATCAAGATCCAGGTAGCAGAGCACGTGGGAGTTGCCGTCGCTACGCACAGCCCGCAGCGATTCTTCCAGCCGTCGCTCAAACTCACGCCGGTTCACCAGACCGGTCAGCGCATCGTGTGTAGCCTGGTAGCTCATCTTCTGCGTAAGACCGCGAATCTCGGTGACATCGTGCATGATGACGACCGCGCCCGCGTTCTCCCCGTCCGGGCCGGTAATCGGTGATGCGGTCAGTTCGATGGACATTTCCCGCTCACCGTCGCCCGAGACCAGTAGTGCCCGGCGGCCGACGTTTGTGCGGCGCCGGTCAGCCAGGCTCCGGCTCACTGGGTCGCCCAGATCGCGACGATCGGCTTCATCGACAAGACTGATGATGTCAGCTAACCGCTTGCCGCTGGCGGCGTCCCGGCTGGTACCCGTGAGCTGCTCGGCAGCCGCGTTCATGTAGTCGATTACGCCATCGGTGTCTGTGGTGATAACGCCCTCGCCAATTGACTCGAGTGTGAACTGTGCCTGTTGTTTGCTGCGGCCGAGTGTCGCTTCGATACTCTTGCGATAACCGATATCCCGCGCGACGCTCAAGATCGCGCGCTGACCGTGATACTGCATTACCGTGCTGTTCAACTCGACCCACATGCTGCGGTCGCCGCCGTTGATCAGCTGAACCTCAAGGCGGGAAGGCTCCGTGACGTCGCCAAGCCGGTCGGCAATCATCTTGCGGGTCATCGCCCTAAAGGCAGGCCGGATTAGATCGCTGAGCTGCCGGCCGGCCAGCTTTTCGGGATTGAGCCCCACCAGTTCGCCGGCCGCTTTGTTGGCAAAAACCACCTGTTCTCGGTGCACGAGAACGACATCCGGCAGCGTATCCGCGAGCTCATGAAACAGCCCCTCGCGGTGGCGAAGCTGCAGATCCCGGTCGTTCAGCGCGTCGAGGAGCTGGTTCACGCTGCTGCCCAGGCCCACAATTTCTGTCGGGCCCCTGGGGCTTACGCGCTCACCAAAGCTGGTGTTCTCAGCTGCATCGTGGATAGCGCGATCGAGGTCTGCGACCTGATCGAGGTAGCGCTGGCGGCTGCGCCAAAGCGTCAGACAGCCGACCGCGAGTCCCGCCGCCAGGGCCGCCAGGAGGATTGCTAGCCAGGCTTCGCTCATGGGCAGCACGTAAAACCGCTCTCACACTCAGGGGTACCGGCGACACTCGCGCTGCCAGTCGGCACGTTGGACTTTCGCCTGTAGACGCTGACCTTAACTTGGGCCCCAAAACGCGGCAAAACCGCTGACGCTGAGGCGCCGGGCCTACCTTTGTGAAGGCGGCGTTTACAGGTTTCACAGCATAGCCCACAGCATTGTGGCGATCGGAAGCATTCACCATAATCCGCTGAGCGCCGGACTCCATTCGGTGCAGCTTCACAGGATCAGGCCTTGCTCGAGACACGTTCATCGAAGGCCGCGCAAGCGCGGCAGCAAATGCTGAGCCAGCAACTGCGCTGCAGCGAGGTACTTGACGAGCGAATACTTCAGGCAATGGGTAGTCTGCCGCGTGGTAAGTTCGTACCAGAAAGCCTTACGAGCGTTGCCTACGCCGACACCTCTATTCCGCTTGAGTATGGCCAGCAGATGCTCGCGCCAACTTTGGTTGGCCAGCTGCTTGCGGCGCTGAGCCCACAATCGCATGAGCAGGCTTTGGAAGTAGGTACCGGCAGTGGCTATCTCACTGCCTGCCTCGCGCGGCTCAGCCAACACGTCGAGTCAGTCGAGATCCACGCAGACCTTGCTAAGTCCGCGATGCGGCGCCTGTCGGCGTTGGCAATAAGCAATGCCCGAGTTTTGACCGAAGACGTCTATGCGCGTCGGGAGGGCAGGTTCGACGTGATCGCCGTGACCGGATCAGTGCCGGTCTGGGAACCGCGGTTTGAGAGGTGGTTGAAGCCGGGCGGCCGTCTGTTTGTCATCGTCGGCGATGATGCGCTCATGGAGGCCTGGCGGGTGGCGCGCCTGGATGACAGCCAATACGACCGGCAGCGGCTGTTCGAGACGTCAGTGGCACCGCTCATCAATGCCCGGCAAGCGCCGGCGTTCAGCTTCTGAACGACTCACAAGAAGCCGGATGCAAAGCGCAACGTCTCTGGTATAGCATCGTTTGCATGCCGTCGGCCCCCGGCTGTATCGCTCCTTCATATCAAGCCAATAACACGTAAAGAGTTAACCATGGGAAAGCATCTGCCCCTGATCATGCTGGCGGCGACCATCGCACTGCCCGGCGCCGCGAACAGCGAAGATCTGCTGGAAATTTACCAGCAGGCGCTGCGCAGCGATCCCCTGCTGAGAGAGGCAGAAGCGAACCGGCTGGCGACACGGGAGGGCCAACCCCAGGCTATCGGTGCCCTGCTGCCGCAGCTCGATGCCAATGCTAATTTCCGCGACAGCGAAAGCGACGGCGTTATTACCACTCAGTTCCGTGCAGAGACAGCACTCCGAACTTTTGACGACGAGGAGGACGGCTGGTCCTGGGATGTCACGCTACGACAGACGTTGTTTCGCTGGGATCAGTTCGCGGAACTGAAGAAGGCCAGCCGGGAAGTCGCGCAAGCCGAGGTAGACTATGCAGCGGCTGAACAGGATTTGATCACCCGAGTGGCAACCGCGTACTTCAATGTGCTCGCTGCCCAGGACACGCTCGCGTCAGAGCAAGCCGCAAAGGAAGCGATCGGGCGGCAACTCGAGCAGGCACAAAAGCGCTTCGAGGTGGGTTTGATCGCCATCACTGACGTGCAGGAGGCACAGGCAGGCTTCGATGAGGCGGTCGCTGCCGAAATCGTGGCCAAGCGCAGCCTTGCCAACCAGCGCGAGCTGCTGCGCGAGGTAACCGGGCAGTACACCGAGGAGCTCGCCACCCCCAGGGTCGGATTTCCCCTGCTGGCACCGGTGCCGGAAATCGAAAGCGAATGGGTCGAGCAAGCCAAGATGCAGAATCCTGAGCTGCTGTCAGCCGAGCTGGGTGCGGAGATCGCGAAGCGTGAGGTCGATATTGCCCGCAGCGGACATCTTCCAACAGTTGATCTAGTCGCAACCTACACGGAACAAGACGTTACTGGCTCGAGTACGACCCCGGATATGATGGGTGTGTTGAACACGGCTCCCACTGGACGCGATATTAGCGATACAACGCTATCCGTACAGTTCGCCGTTCCGCTGTTTGCAGGGGGCGCGACAAAGTCGCGAGTTAAACAGGCGGCTTACCGCTCACGTGCTGCGCGGGAGACTCTCGAACGGGTGGTTCGCGAAACGGAACGCGAAACTCGCGACGCTTATCTCGGGGTGATTTCGGAGATTTCACGCGTAAAGGCACTCAAGCAGGCGCTGGAGTCTGCCCGCACGGCATTACAGGCCACCGAGGCCGGATTTGAGGTCGGCACGCGAACGACGGTGGACGTGCTGGACGCACGCCGCGCGCTGTTTCTCGCCGAAACTAACTATGCGCGCAGCCGCTATGACTACATTATTAATGTGCTGTTGCTGAAGCAGGCAGCTGGCACGCTCAGCGAGGCAGATCTTGTTGAAGTCAACGGCTGGTTGACCGAAGTCGCTCAACCGGATGCAGAGGCTGGCAACAGCGGCTGAAGCATTTTCAATAAACGCTTGAGCGCGCCGCGGTTCCCGGCCACCACCCGCTGACCGGCCGAGCCTCTTCTGGCCCGCTCGTCCGGGTCATTCAGCAAGCGAAGTACACTCGCGGCCAGCGACTCTGCATCGCTGACCAGCTCCACCGCCCCACTTTCGCTAAATAGCTCCGCGATATCTGCGGCATTAAAGTTGTGCGGACCTGCGACGACCGGTATCGATAGCGCGGCTGGCTCCAACAGATTGTGGCCACCGATTGCTACCAGGCTGCCGCCAACAAAGGCCACATCGGCGGCGGCATAAAGGGTCGTCAATTCGCCCATGCTGTCACCGAGAAACACCTTTGTGTCAGCAGCACAAACGACACCGCTGCTGCGCGTGACATAGGGCATGCCGGTAGCCCCAATCTCATCGGCAACAGCCTCAAACCGCTCGGGGTGGCGCGGCACAAGCAATAGCAACGCGTCGGGTTGCCGCTGCAGCACCAGTTCGTGCGCAGCGAGCACTTGCGCCTCCTCGCCTTCGTGCGTGCTGGCTGCGATCCAGACCGGACGATCGGGTGCATGCGCTGACCGCAGCTCGCTGCCCAGCGCCGTCGTATCGGCAGGTAACTCAAAATCAAACTTGATATTGCCGGTGACGTGCGTCCGTTCGGAACTCGCACCCAACGAGCGGAAGCGTTCGGCATCCGCCGAAGTTTGCGCCGCGATGACGATGCCGTGAGACAAGGTTTCCTTAAACAACGAAACCAGCCGCCGATAGCCACGCACCGAGCGCGGCGAGACCCGGGCGCTGGCGAGCACGAGCGGTATGTTCCGGCTGCCGCATTCGTTGTAAAGGTTTGGCCACAGCTCGGTCTCCATGATGATCGCGAGCTGTGGCCGCGACCAGTCGAGAAAGCGTCTTACCGAGCTGACTGCATCGTAGGGCAGATAGCTGTGCGCTACACGCTCGCCAAACAGCTCCAGCACGCGCGCAGAACCGGTGGGCGTCATCGTCGTCACCACAAGCGGCGTATCCGGATGGCGGGCCTGCAGCTCGCGAATCAGCGCGGCGGCCGCCTGCACCTCCCCAACAGAAACCGCATGGATCCAGATACTGTCCCGGTTGAGCCGCGGCATACCGAACCCAAACCGTTCGCCAATACGCTGGCGGTACTCTGGGTTGAGCCGGCTACGCCACAACAGGTGCACAAGAAAGGCGGGAAGCAACAAGTAGGTGAGCAGCGCGTAGATGAAGCGCATCACAAACTCGTCACGACGATGCGCCGGGCAGGCTGTTCAGGAATTCTCAGGCGAGGGTAACGTGGGCAGCGCAACGGCAACCAAACACAGCGTGTGTGCCGATACGTAAGCCTCAGTTTTAACACATCAAGCGGGTTCACAACGAAGTAGCGGACCGGCTGAGAGTTTTGTTAGCTCAGCTGGCGAATTGCAGCCAGGATGCCGGTAGTAGAACGGCCCTCCCGAAAGCTCAGCACCTCAACGGTGCCACCGTTTTCGAGCACGGCGCGGCCACCAGCGATCTCCTCAGGCCGATAGTCCCCGCCTTTAACCAGCACGTCGGGCAACACTTCGGCAATCAAGTCTGCGGGTGTGTCTTCGGAAAACGGCACAACCCAGTCGACCGAGGCCAGGCCCGCCAATACCGCCATGCGATCCTCCAGCGTATTGATCGGCCGGCCGGCACCCTTAAGCCGAGTCACTGACGCATCGTCATTCACTGCAACCAGTAGTCGGTCGCCGCGCGCCTTGGCCTCTTCCAGGTACGTCACGTGACCCGTATGCAGAATGTCGAAGCAACCGTTAGTCATTACCAGGCGTTCCCCACGGGCACGGCTTTCATCGGCTACCCGAGCGGCTTCTGGCCTGCTCAACAGGCCGCGCCCGCCCTGGCCCGATTGATGTAACGCGAGCCGCAATTCCGCAGGTGTTACGGTCGCCACGCCGATCTTCCGCACTACCAGACCTGCTGCAAGGTTCGCCAGGGCGGCGGCAGTCACGACATCCTGACCTGCCGCAATACCCGCCGCCAGCGTTGCAATCACGGTATCGCCCGCACCCGTGACATCGAATACCTCACGCGTCCGGGCCGGCTGCAAAACGGTCTCTGTTTCGGAGACGACCAGCATGCCGCGTTCGCTTAACGTGACGATCAGGGCTTCCAGCTCCAGCTCGCCGCGCAGCTGCCTGGCTCGACTAACCAGATCGTCATCGTCCTGCGCCTGCCCTGCGACTGCTTCAAACTCGGCGCGATTGGGCGTCAGGAGCGTGGCACCGCGGTATTTCTCAAAGTCCGTGCCTTTCGGATCGACCAGCACCGGCACCTGGCGCTGACGGCACGCCGCAATCAGCGCCTGAGCATCTGCGACAGTGCCCTTGCCGTAATCTGAAATCACGCAGCTGCCCTGCCCGTCCAGCATCGTGTCGAACCGGGCCGCCAGCGGCGCGGCATCATCGGGCGCGAAAAAATCTTCTGTGTCCAGTCGGATGAGCTGCTGATTGCGGCTCAGCACGCGCAGCTTGGTAATGGTGGGCCGGGTGGCAGCCTTGAGTGGCTGACACTGAATGTTGGCAGCCTCAAGCAAATCGACCAGCAGCCGACCATTCTCGTCGTCGCCGATCAAGCCGGAAACCTGAGTCTCCACCCCGAGACTGGAGAGATTGACGGCCACGTTAGCCGCGCCGCCAGCGCGCCGTTCATGGCCGGTAACCTGAACAACCGGCACGGGTGCTTCAGGAGAGATTCTGGAGGTTGGCCCGAACCAGTACTGGTCGAGCATCAGATCCCCGACCACAAGTACTTTTACGGCGGCGAGATCAGGAACCGTGAGACTCATGCAAATGCCATCATCGCCGAAAGTGGCGGGATGTTAGCACGCAGGCGTTATTCCGCTGGCAGCTGCCGCAACGGCGGCTGGCTCAGAGACAGGTCAGCCGCACTTCGACTCGCCGCAATTCAGACAGGTCATGCAGCCGTCCATAAGTACTGCTGCGGCCACATTGCATTTACCACAGAGCTGCGCCCCCTCGGGGAACTCGTTCTTGGCGAACGCATCGGCTTGCCTGGACTGTTCTTCGAACTCGCGCCGCTTCGCTGCAATCAGTTCCTTCTGATGCTCATCCAGCGTGTCCTTGGGCAGCAAGCCAATGAACTGCAGATGCTTCTCCACAATGTGCCCGAGTTCGGCAATGATAGACGGCATGAAATTGCCGCCGGGCTGCCAGTAGCCGCCGCGTGGATCGAACACCGCTTTGAGCTCATCGACGATAAAGGTGACATCGCCACCCTTACGAAAAACCGCCGACATGATGCGCGTCAGCGCCACGATCCACTGATAGTGATCGAGATTCTTCGAGTTGATGAAGATCTCGAAAGGCCGGCGGGTCTCGAACTCAGTGTCGGGATTCAGAATCAGGTCGTTAATCGTCACATACATCGCGTGATCGGAGACCGGCGTTTTCACTTTGTATGTTGAGCCGCGGAGCATTTCCGGCCGCTCAAGCTTCTCGTGCATACGTACAACTTTGCCATCCGCGCTGGTCTCGAGCACCGGCAAAGGCTTGTTCTCCGGCGCCGCCGCTTCACCACCGGTATCAACCCGGTAGTCGACGATCCTTTTACTAATTTTCAGTTCCGCCATGATGGTTCTCGTCCTGTCTCTTGTCCTTGCAGAAGCGGCAGTGCCGCGACTTAAAACTTGCCGTAATAACCTTCTTTTAGCGCGTCGAACAGGTTAGCCGCGGTGTGCAGTTCACCGTCGTATTCAATTTCCTCGTCACCTTTCGCCTGCACTTCCGTGCCGTCTTCCAGCACAAAGGTGTAGGTGGTGTTCTTCAGATCTTTCTCCTTAACCAGCACGCCCTGGAAGGCTTCCGGATTAAACCGGAATGTAGTGCAGCCTTTGAGGCCCTGCTCATGCGCGTAGAGATAGATATCTTTGAAGGGTTCGTACGCAAAATCCGTGGGCACATTCGCTGTCTTGGATATGGATGAATCAACCCAGGTCTGCGCAGCCGCCTGAATATCCACGTGCTGAGTCGGTGTGATGTCGTCAGCCGTTACAAAATAGTCCGGCAGCGTCTGCTCGCTGTCTTCGCCAGCGGGCATGGCCTGAGCATCCACCAGACTCCGATAAGCCAACAGCTCAAAAGAAAACACGTCGACCTTTTCCTTGGACTTGCGGCCTTCCCGGATCACGTTACGGAAGTAGTGATGCGCGAAGCTGGGTTCAATCCCGTTGCTGGCGTTGTTCGCCAGCGATAGTGAAATCGTACCGGTCGGTGCAATAGAGCTGTGATGGGTATATCGCGCCCCGGTTCGCTCGAGTTCTTTAACCAACTCCGGTGCGACCGTGGCAAGCCGCTGCATATAGCGGCTGTAACGGGCATGCAGCACCCGCCCGGGAATCTTGTCACCCACCTGCCAGCCTTCCTGGGCCATCTCGGGCCGCTTGCGCAGCATCTCCGGCGTCACCTGAAACTCTTCCAGCATGATTGGCGCCGGCCCTTTCTCCTGGGCCAGGTCCAGCGCAGTTTCCCAACCGGCCAATGCCAGTTCCCGGGAAACCCGCTCGGTAAATGCGACTGATTCGCTGTCGCCGTACGACATGCGCAGCATCGTGACGGTCGAACCTAATCCTAAGAAACCCATACCGTGGCGGCGCTTGCGGAAAATTTCGCGGCGCTGCCCCTCCAGCGGCAGCCCGTTAATCTCGACCACGTTATCGAGCATCCGGCTGAACACCTTCACAACCTTGCGGAATTCTTCCCAGTCAAAGCTGGCCCGGTCAGTAAACGGGTCCTGCACGAACTTGGTGAGATTCACGGAACCCAACAGGCAGGAGCCGTAGGGCGGCAGCGGCTGCTCGCCGCAGTTATGGGCGTGCAGACCATTCGCATCAAAACTGTTGATGCCCGGAATCTGGCAGTCGTAGACCGGCTCGCTGCCCGCCGGCTCCACTGATTTCACACGTGCTACAAACCGCTCGCCAGCCCGTGCAACGGCGGGATGAACAAGCGCCCGCTTGAGTGCGGCTGACTTAAACTCATCGGTAAAGCCAATCAGGCGATGAAAACCATTCAGGCTCGCGCCACTAATCCACAGGCAGGCACCGGAAACTGCCGAACTACGCTGGCCGCTGCGCCGGGCCACAATGCCCAGTCTCAGCAACATGCGTTGCATAGTGGCAAGCTCAGATTCCAGACAGTCGGTGTAGCGAATACCCGGCCCAGCCTCGGCCGATTCAATCAGTTCGCCACGAAGGTCGAAACTGGCGCGCAGATAGCCGCGGTAGAACTCGCTTGAAGCCGACTCTATGCCCGGTCCAATAACAGATTGATCCGGATCGAGACCGAGCTCATCGAGCAGCGCGTTAAGCCGCGGGGCCGGCAACAGGTATTCCTCCTGATCCTGACGCCGCTGCCAGGGCGACACCGCACCGCCACCAAGCGCGGCTGCGGCTTCTGCCGCGGCGGCCATCACGGCGTCCGTAGCCTCCGGCATCGGCCCGTAAGACGAGTTAGCCGCGACCGACGCGCGCTGGAGTCCGATCATCGACTGATCGCGATCCGCCCGCCAGCTCTCACCAGCGCGCAGCAGGCCCGCCAGATAACCGGGCGCCTCGCCCCATTCCTCGTGTTGCCCAGCCCATTCGCAATGCGCGCGATGATCGTTTAACAGCAAGCGGTCGCCGGCGTTCAATTCGCCTGCCGCGCACCATTCCGTCACGGTGTCTTCGCCCTCAAACCGGGTCACGCGGCGCAGTAAATGATCGGCTGTGAGGCGCAGACCAAAACCACCCGCAGTGACCACCCGCACCACTGCCTTCGTCGCGGTCTTGAAAAAACCGGCGTCCGTGGACGGCCATATCCGGCCGTCTACAACCGCCTCAAAGCCTGTGCCTACCAGGTCCCCAACCTGCCGTGGTCCGGCGGCGGTTTGCACCCAGGTGTCAGCTGTCACACAGGGATTGGTGGCGCGAATGTTTTCGTCAAACCAGTTGTTGTTCAGCTCGTTGACGCGATCGATCAGCACGAAACCAGGTTCCGCGTAGTCGTAGGTGGAGGACATGATCATGTCCCACAGCCGGGTGGCACGAATCCGTCGGTAAATCAGGCAGGCAGTGCGGCCCTCCTCGTCGACGACATAGCCATCGTCCACCGGCCATTCCCGCCATAGAATCTTGTCCGTATCGGACAGGTCAATGTCACCGGCCTCAACCTCTTTGCGCGACACGGGGAACGACAGTGGCCATTCACGGTCTTTGCGCACCGCCTCGATGAAGTCGTCCGTCACCAACAGCGACAGATTGAACTGCCGCAGCCGCCCGTCCTCGCGCTTGGCGCGAATAAAGTCGAGCACGTCAGGATGGCCGACATCGAAAGTTCCCATTTGCGCGCCGCGGCGCCCACCGGCTGACGACACCGTGAAACACATCCGATCGTAGATATCCATGAACGACATGGGCCCGGACGTGAGCGCGCCAGCACCGGACACATAAGCGCCCTTGGGTCTCAGCGTGGAGAACTCATAGCCGATGCCGCAGCCGGCTTTAAGCGTGAGACCGGCCTCATGCACTTTATCGAGAATGTCGTGCATGGAGTCGGCAATGTTGCCCGACACGGTGCAATTGATTGTGGATGTAGCCGGTTTGTGTGCCTGGGCGCCAGCATTAGAGACAATGCGCCCGGCAGGAATGGCGCCGCGTCGCAGGGCCCAGACAAATTCCTCATGCCAATGGTCGCGATCTGCGGGGGCCTCGACCTCAGCCAGCGCATGGGCGATGCGCTTGTAAGTATCGTCCATGGTCTCGTCGATGACGTCGCCCGTCTTCGCCTTGAGCCGATACTTCTTGTCCCAGATATCCATCGACGCTGCCTGAAATTCGATGGCTGAAGTCTTCCGCTGACTTACCTGGACTGCATTTTTCATTGCGACAAAAACCCCATTGCGCTGTGGTGCAGACTGCGCTGTACCGTCAATACGCGGTCACCCGTTCCCGGTATGGCCCCCTAGCACCGACACGAATTCCGCGGACACAGCTATTCCCTCGGTAGCTGGGGCCGATGCGGCGTTGCGGTGATAATATGCCGACACAAGATGTTGTGGCGACGGTAGCTAGATTATGTCTCCACAATGCGTCTGTCAAGGTTTTTCGCGCCTATCTTGTTGGGTTTTTAGTGTTTTAATATCAAATACTTACACCATTCTACACGGCTTCCGCGAGAACTGGCCCGTTCACTGTGCGGGTAAGCGGCTGTGAGCCTCAAACACAACATATTGTGTCTACTTATACGGAGGATATACGCAGGATTCCAGCTACTTATCCACAGGTTATTCACGATCTGGCCGTGCCACCGCGCAGCTAGAACAACGGCCGAAACCCGCTAGAATCGCCAACCCACGCCTCTTTTCCTCAGGAACCCCAACGCATGACGCATCGAATCCTCTCCGCCTTGGTGGCGGGTCTCGCGAGCCTGTTCATTGCTGCTGCCGCACCCGCCGCTCTGCCGGCCGAAATCAGCGGTCAGCCGCTACCCAGCCTCGCGCCACTCGTAAAGACGACGTCCCCGGCGGTCGTCAATATCGCCACGCGCGGCACTGTCGATGCGCCCAACAATCCGCTGCTCAACGATCCGTTCTTTCGCCGCTTCTTCAACGTGCCCCCACAGCAGCAGCAACGCGAAGTGAGCAGTGCAGGTTCAGGCGTCATCTTCGATGCCGGCAAGGGTTACATCGTGACGAATCATCACGTGATCGAGAACGCGGATGAGATTGAGATTGGCCTGGACGACGGCCGCTCGCTGGAAGCAAAGATTATCGGGTCCGATCCAGGCACCGACATCGCAGTAATCCAGGTGAAGGATCCTGAGAACCTGACCTCCATGGCGCTGGGCGATTCCGATGCAGTCGAGGTCGGTGATTTTGTGCTCGCCATAGGCAATCCGTTCGGGCTGGAGCACACAGTCACATCCGGCATAGTCAGCGCGCTGGGTCGTCAAGGCATTAACCGCGACGGTTACGAAGATTTTATTCAGACTGACGCTTCGATTAACCCCGGAAACTCCGGCGGCGCGCTCGTCAATCTTGCGGGCGAGCTGATTGGCGTGAACTCGGCAATCTTCAGCAACAGCGGCGGCAATATCGGTATCGGTTTCGCGATCCCGGTCAACATTGCCAAGTCGATCATGGCGCAGCTCATCGAGTTTGGTGAGGTCAAGCGTGGCCTGCTGGGCGTGCAGATCACGGACTTCAACGCCGAGGCAGCAGAAGCCTTCGGACTCGATGACAACGTTGAGGGTGCGCTGGTGCAGCAGGTCGTGCCCAACTCCGCTGCAGAGGCAGCCGGCATTGAAGTCGGCGATGTCATTGTCAAGGTAGACGGCGAAACCATTAGTGGAGCGAATGAGCTCAGAACCGCGATCGGGCTGCGCCGCACAGGTGAGAAAGTTCGTGTCGACCTCATTCGTGCGGGCAAGTCGCGCACGGTAACCGCGACGCTGGCCGAGGACGCGCGGCCGGCGGAGATGGCAGCTACCGACATTCATCCAGGTCTCGATGGAGCAGAGCTCGCGGACTACACCGATGACATCCGCGGGCTCGGCAACGGCGGCGTGATTGTGCAGAGCCTGGAGCCCGGCAGTCGCGCAGAGCTGGCGGGTCTGCAGACGGAGGACATCATTGTCGCCCTCAATAACGTACGCCTGCGGGATCTTGGCGAGCTCAAGCGGATGGCCGCTGACAAACGGCTCTTCTATCTAAGCATTCGCCGCAACGGGCGGCCCCTGCTGGTCAGAATTCGTTAGCCCTTCGCGGCGATGGCGCCGGGCACGGTGATATTCGACCGCCCGGGACCGCGGCGCATCGCGGTCCTCGGCGGCACCGGCTTTGTTGGCAGGCGCCTCGTCGCGCATCTGGCCGCTCAGGGACATCAGCTGCGGGTGCCGGCCCGTGATCCTCTGGCAGCACGCGCCCTGCGGGTGCTGCCTAACGTGCGCCTGATCGGCACCGACGTACATGACGCCGGAGCGCTCGCCGCGTGTTTGCGCGGCTGCGACGCTGTCGTCAATCTCATTGGCATTCTCAACGAAGCAGGCGACGACGGCCGCGGCTTTGCCCGCGCCCATGTAGAGTTGATGCGCACCTTGCTGGAAAGCTGCGCCGCCGAGTCCGTGCAGCGGGTCGTGCAGGTCAGCGCGCTCCAGGCAGACGCGCGCTACGGTGCCAGCCACTACCTGCGCACCAAGGGCGAAGCTGAGGAACTGCTCATGGCAACCTCCAGCCGGATCGACTGGACCATCTTGCAGCCCTCTGTTTTGTTTGGCCCGGGCGACGGGTTTGTGAACCGCTTCGCTAAGCTGCTGCGGCTTATACCCCTGTGCTTTCCGTTGGCCCGGCCGCAGGCACAGTTCGCCCCAGTGCATGTCGATGATGTCGTCGCGGCGATCGACCTCGCGCTGACGCATGCAGAAACTCATGACCGCTGCTACCAGCTATGTGGGCCGGATGTTTACAGCCTGCGCGCGCTGGTCAGGATGATCGGTGCAGCCAGCGGCCACCGGCGCGCGGTGATTGGCCTCCCCGACTGGCTTGCCCGCCTGCAGGCCCGCGCGATGGAGCTACTGCCGGGTAAACCGTTCTCCATGGACAACTACCGGTCGCTCACGGTGCCGAGCGTTTGCACCCGCGATGGGTTTGCCGAGCTGGGCTTGCAACCCCGTCCGCTGGCACCCAATCTCCCCGCGGCGCTGGGCACGCGCGCCCACTAGCTTGCCGAACTTATCCCGAACAACCCGCTGCAGGAGCTGGCTGTCCAGTAGTCACGGGAATAGCCCGCAACGCAGCTGCCCTGTCTGCCGGTGGCAATTCCGCTAACGCATCCGCACGCGCGAAGAACGCGTCAAAATCTCCGCCCGCTTCCGCCAGCAGCGCGTCCAGTGCGGGTCCCAGCGCGTCGTAAGTGGCCAGGGCGATCAGCCGGGCATTGTTCAGCCGGCTATCGAACCAGCCGTCGAAGTGAGGCGGCCCCTGCCAATCGGCACGCAGCAGCCGGTAGCGCTCGCGTAACCGCGACAGCGCCGCCTGCTTCGCGGCCCAACGATCCACCGCGGGTGCATCAGCGCTAGCCGCATAAACAGCGTTGAGTCCGCGGCGCCCCGCAGCCAGCAGCTCAATAACCTCGCCCCGGCGACTCAGCCACTGTTCGTACTGACACAGCGCCGTGAGGTCACCGCGGCTGTTCAGCCACCTTCTTACGCCGGCCCGCTCAATGGTTCCAGCCAGGGCTTCGCTGAATGCCGCATCGCCTTGTACGTACAAGCGATGATGCGTCAGCTCATGAAACAGCAAACTCGCCAGCCGGGTGTCGGAAGAGCCCAGCATTGTGCTTAGCAACGGATCGCGAAACCGGCCCAGCGTGGAGTACGCAGCTGCACCCCCAACAAACACATCGTCGCCGCGCGCTCGGAGCCCGGCAGCGTAGCGCGTAGCCGCTGCGCGCTTGAAATACCCTCGGTAGGTGACACAGCCGACCACCGGATAACACCAGCGCCGCGGAGTAAGGCTGAACTCAGGCGTGGCAACCACATTCCACACCACCGCCGGTCGTCCAAGATCAACAAAATGCCGATAGCTGCCATTGTCCGGCAGCTTGAGCTCACGATGCGCGAAGTCGAGCAGCTGCTGGCTGAGCACAAGCCGGGTAACGACATCCTCAGTCGATCGAGGATCGTCGAGCACCGCCTGCACCGGCCGGCGCTCCTGCATCAACGCCTGATGACCCGCAACTGCCTGCCAGTAGTAACAGCCGCCAAGCAGCCCCGACAGTGCCGTAAGGAATGCGAATCGGGCGATCGCGACGAAGTACCTGGCCGGTTGAGTCACCGGTCTAGAATACCCGCATGGAGACATATCTAGTGGGCGGCGCCGTGCGCGATGCGTTGCTGGGCGAACCGGCGGGTGAACGCGACTGGGTCGTTGTGGGCGGCACCGCAGAGACTTTGCTGGCGCGGGGCTACCGTCAGGTCGGCAAGGACTTCCCGGTGTTTCTGCATCCTGAAACCCACGAGGAATACGCACTCGCGCGCACGGAACGTAAGTCCGCGCCGGGCTACACGGGCTTTGAAGTCTGCGCGGACCCGACCGTGACGCTGGAGGAAGACCTCAAACGGCGCGACCTGACCATTAACGCCATTGCGCAGCATGCTGACGGCCACCTGGTCGACCCGTATGGCGGGCAGCAAGATATTGAGTCGCGACTGTTGCGGCACGTATCTCCTGCGTTCCGTGAAGACCCCGTGCGCATTCTGCGCCTCGCACGCTTCGCCGCCCGCTTCCACCGGCTTGGGTTTACGGTCGATGCAACGACTACCGAGCTTCTGCGCGAGATGGTGAATGACGGCGAGGCGGCCGCTCTGGTTCCAGAGCGCGTCTGGCGAGAAACTGAACGCGCTTTGGCGACCGACAACCCGGAGGTCTTTTTCCAGGTTTTGCACGCCTGCGGTGCGCTGGCCATTGTGTTCCCGGAGCTGGCAGCTGCGCCGCGGGGCGGTGACGCCTTATCGCATGGCGCCGATGCCCTGACGCACGCAGCGCTGTGCACCAGCGATACTGAAATTCGCTTTGCCGCTCTGCTGCACTCGCTGGGAGACGAGGTGCAAACGCTGTGCGCCCGGCTCGGCGCACCGAATCGCTACCGGGATCTGGCACTGGCCGTTGCCAGACACTCCGCGACGCTACGCTCACCGCTGGCGCTCGAGCCTGAAGCCGTCATAGATCTGCTGGAGCAGACCGACGCGCTGCGCCGCGCTGACCGATTCGAAAAGCTCGTGACTGCCAGCGAGGTCATCAACAGGAATGCCGATGCGCAATCTGATCACAACCCCGGCAAAAACTCCGCAGACCTGCTGCGACTCTACCGCTCGACCGCGCACGCCGTAACAGCAGCGGAGCTGGCTAACGAGCACAGTGGCGCGGCACTCGGTCAAGCGCTGCGCGCGGCCCGCGTGGCTGCGATCACTAACGTGCAGGCAAAGCTGAAGAAAAAGTGATCTTCACGGCACGGAGTGCAGGGCCAGGCCCCAACGCCTGGCGCGCTAGACCAGCACCCAGATGATGACTGCCGCCAGCACCAGCCGGTAAATGACGAACGGCAGCATGCCGATGTTCTGAATCGCCGCGAGAAACATGCGGATGCAGGCCCAGGCACTGACGGCGCTTACCACCAGACCAATACCCAGGGCGCTCCACGGCACCGGCTCGGTGCCACCTAAGAGATCAACCAGCGCCAGCAGGGCGGCCCCACTAATGGCAGGAATCGCCAGCAGGAAAGAAAAGCGCGCAGCGGTCTCACGATCCAGGCCCAACAGCAGGCCAGCGGTCATCGTGACGCCCGACCGGGAGCTGCCCGGGACCAGTGCCGCCACCTGCGCCAGGCCGATCAGCAACGCCATTTTCAACGTGATCGACTGCAGCGGACGCACGGCATGTTGACGCCGGTCGGCCCACCACAACGCGAGTCCGAAGATCGCCGTGCTCAGCGCGATCACCAGCGGAGAGCGCAGCGTGCCCGCGACAAAATCCATCAGCACCAGTCCCGCAAGCACGACAGGCACCGTCCCGACAATGACTGCCCAGCCCAGACGTGCGTCACCGTTTATTCCAGCGCCCGGGCGCAGCGAACCTAACCAGGCGGTAGCGATGCGCCAGATGTCCGCACGAAAGTAAAACACCACAGCGCATAACGTGCCGAAGTGCACGGCCACATCGAAGGCGAGTCCCTGATCCTCCCAGCCGGTAACCTGGGGCACCAGGATGAGATGCGCCGAACTGGAGATGGGCAGAAACTCGGTCACGCCCTGCACCAGCGCGAGAATGACAGCCTGAAACCAGTCCACGACTACGGCCCTAAGTAAACGCCCGGAGCACCCTACCCCAAAGCGTTGTGCTGTGCTTACAAGCGGTTCAAGAAATCGCGTCCCAACGGCGGTACCAGCTCACCCATATCGCGAGCCGCGACCAGGAACTTGATGTGCTCGCCCATCTCGCCGGGCAGCAGCAGCTGACGCAGCGCGGCCGCCCGGCGAGCCTGAGTTTCGGCGGCAACCATCTCGCCGGCAGAAGACCCTGCGCTGAAGAACTGCTCGAGTCCGTTAGCCAGCAGAAAGTGCGCCTGAGTGGTGTAGCCGGCCAGCTTAAACGGGCCATCCACAAGCGCGCGGGCGGCGGCGGAAAAATTGACCCAGGCAGACACGTCCTGCAGCCCTGGCCATAGAAACGGATCGTCGTGGCGATGGTGCCGATAGTGGCAAGTCAGCGTGCCATTGGTCCGCTGAGGATGGAAGTACTCGGCTGCCGACATGCCGTAATCGGCGAGAATCATCAGCCCCTGCTCTAAACCGTCAGCGAGTGTGTTCAGCCAGGCAGGCAACCGGGGGCACAATTCCGATCGATAACCGTCGGGCAAGCCCGCCACAGGCAAGTGGGCGACGGCCTCCGGCTGGAGGCGATCACCGAGTGCCCAGCCAAATCCAGCGGAACTGGCAGCAACCCCGAGCGCCTGCGGCTCGCCGGCTACCAGCTCGAAACGGCTGACCGGCAAGGCATCCATCACTTCGTTGGCGAAAACAACGCCGCGCTGAGAGCCCGCGGGCCAGCCGTCCAGCCAGACAACCCGGGCGCGCAGGTCTGCCGGCAACAGTGCGAGCGCGGCCCGCTGACGGGCGCGCAAATCAGCGCTGACCTCGACGATCTGATAAGCGGCGGGCAAGGCCTGCAGGCGATCTAACGCCGGCAATAGTGCGGCGGTAAGCGCACCGCTGCCGGCACCAAACTCTGTGAAAGTTGCCTCCGGCAGCTGCGAGAGCGCTGGTGCGATCGCCGCTGCCAGGCATTCGGCGAACAGCGGTGTCAGTTCAGGCGCAGTGATGAAGTCGCCGGCCGGCCCGAACTTTTGCGTGCCGCTGCTGTAGTAGCCGAGTCCCGGCTCGTACAGCGCTGCCTGCATGAAGTCCGCAAAGTCGAGCCAGTTGTTATTCGCCTCGACGCGCGCACGCAAGACGTCTTCCAGGCGCCGGCTCTGTTCGGCGGCTGCTGTTGCCGGCGGGGGCAGGCTGGTGGGTTGCGGCATGATGAAAAGACTTGGGCTTGCGAGTATCGTACACGGCCCCTATTCATCCGGCGCGCATCATCGTCAGCTGACTTTCATGGCCAGTGAGCAGAACAACGCAGGCTTGCATGATCAATGGGCTCTGATTACCGGTGCCGCCATTCGTATCGGCGCCTGTATCGCGCGCACGCTGCATCAGGCCGGGGCCAACGTGGCACTGCACTATCGCGGCTCCAGTGAAGCTGCGGAAACCCTCGCGGCAGAGCTCAACGGGCTGCGCGCGAACTCGGCGATCACCGTACAGGGCGATCTGCTCGACACCGCGGCGCTGGGCGGGATCATTGATAGCATCATCGAGCAAAGCGGGCGGCTCGACATGCTGGTCAACAACGCGTCGAGTTTCTACGCCACGCCCTTAGGCGAAGTCACGGAAGCTCACTGGGACGACCTGATGGGCACTAATCTCAAGGCGCCACTGTTTCTCACGCAGGCCGCGCTGCCCCACCTGCGCAAGGCGCGCGGGCGGATCGTCAACATCGTCGACATTCATGCCAACCGGCCGCTGCGCCATCACACGGTCTACGGTCCAGCCAAGGCCGGCCTCGCCATGCTCACGCGCACCCTGGCGCGCGATCTGGCGCCGGAAGTTCGCGTGAACGGCGTGGCGCCCGGCGCGATCATCTGGCCGGAACAGGGCTGGTCAGAAGAGGCCAGGGCGAGTGTGCTGCGCCAGGTGCCCCTGGGCCGCGAGGGCGAGGCTGAGGATATTGCCGGCTGTGCGCTGTACCTGCTGCGCGACGCGCACTATGTGACCGGCCAGATCATCGCCGTGGACGGCGGCCGCAGCATCGGCTGGTAGCTCGAGTTCTGGGGACAGTTTACTTATCTGTTCTGAGAGATAAGTAAACTGTCCCCAGAACTCACCTGAGTCAGGGGGTGCGCTGCCTGGTCAAACGCGGCCCAGAGCTCGCGCATGGTTTGTCCGGTTTCAGGATGACGTAGCGCCGGCGCCAGCGCGGCTAATGGCGCCAGCACGTAAGCACTTTCCAGAATATCCGCACGCGGCAGACGCGGGCCGCTTGCCTGCACGAGCTCACCGAATAGCAGCAGATCGAGGTCCAGCGTATGGCCGCCGGCGGCGGCCGAATCAACCGGCTCACGCCCGGCCAGCGCATGGATGCGGTCAATCGTTTGCAGCACGGATGCCAGCGTGTCGCGCGTCGAAAATACGATCACCAGGTTCAAAAAGTCATCGCCGTCAAAACCGACCGGCTCACTGCGGTAAACAGGTGACAGGCTGAGCTCGCCATAGCGTGCAGCCAGTTCGGTACAGGCCAGCTTTAGATTTGCGACGGGCTCGGCATTGCTGCCGGCGCCCAAGTACACATCGACCGGGGCGCGCTTCACCCGGACCGCTGTCCGCGTTCCAGCGCTATACCGACGTCGCGATGACCGGTCACGGCCCAGGTCTTATGCAGCGTGACTTTGATCCACGGCACGGAGAACTCCTGCATGACGAGGTCGGCAATCCGTTCGGCCAGCGTTTCAATGAGCTGAAACTCAGCCTCCGCCGCGAAGGCCCTCACGCGGCCTGAGACGGCGTGGTAGTCGAGTGCGTCGGCAAGATCATCAGATGCCGCGGCCACCCGGGCATCGGCGGCCATCTCCAGATCAATGTGCACCGTCTGCGGAACCACGCGCTCCCACTTAAATACGCCTACCAGGGTCTCGACCCGCAGATCATTGATGAAAATGGTGTCCATGGCTGCTGCGCTAACTGAGTCGCCTTTGCTCAACTGCGTGGCGATTCGTTTCCGGTATTCGCCGCCTGAAGTTCATCCAGCGGCCAGCGCGGCCGGGCCTGCACATCTCCGCTGGGAGCACGGCCCGCCAGCAGACTCCGATAACCCGTGTAGGCCACCATCGCCGCATTGTCCGTGCAGAACTCAATGCGCGGATAGTAGACGCTGCCGCCACGGCGCTCCAACGCCTCACGCAGGCTCGAGCGAAGCTGCCGATTCGCCCCGACGCCGCCGGCCACCACCAGTCGGGAGTAGCCGGTCGACTCCAGCGCGCGCATGGACTTGCCGGACAGCGTATCGATTACCGCCTGCTGGAAACCTGCCGCCAAGTCGCGCTTGTCGCGCTCGTTCAGCGGCTGCTCGTCGCTTAGCTCCTTCACCTTCAGCATCACGGCCGTCTTTAAGCCACTGAAGCTGAAGTCCAGGCCAGGGCGTTTCAGCATGGGGCGCGGCAAGTCAAAGCGCGCCGGATCACCCTGATCGGCGAGTGCGGCCAGTGCGGGTCCGCCGGGATAGGGAAGACCCAGCAGCTTCGCGACTTTGTCGAAGGCCTCGCCGGCCGCGTCGTCCTGAGTTTCGCCGAGAATTCGATAGCGCCCAAAGTCCTCGACATCTACCAGCATGCTATGGCCGCCAGACACCAGCAGCGCGAGGAAAGGAAACTCTGGCGCGTCTGCCTCGAGCAACGGCGCCAGCAGATGCGCCTCCATATGGTGCACCGGCAACGCCGGCAGGTCCCAGGCCATGGCCAGCCCCACGCCAGTGGTAGCACCCACCAACAGCGCGCCAATCAATCCCGGGCCGGCGGTATAGGCGACTGCAGCGAGCTCCGGACCCTTAAGTTCCGCGCTTTTGAGCGCCGCATCGACGAGTGGGATGAGGCGCTGACCGTGGTCTCTGGAAGCCAGCTCAGGCACAACGCCCCCGTACCGGGCGTGGAGGTCCACCTGGCTGAACAGCTCATGGGCCACGAGGCCGCGCCCGGGGTCATAGACAGCCACGGCGGTCTCATCGCAGCTTGTCTCGATTCCCAGCACTGGCCCGGCCTTCACGCTTTGCAATTCCATATACGAGCCGATATATTTGTGGGTCTGCCGGCTAACTGCCGGTTTTTTAGTCGCTTAATTCGTCCTGAGGAAGAACAGTAGTGCCCAGCGTTCGCGTACGAGAAAACGAGAATTTTGACGCCGCCCTGCGCAGATTCAAGCGCGCCTGCGAAAAGGCCGGCGTGCTAACGGAAGTACGCCGTCGCGAGTTCTACGAAAAACCTACCCAGGAGCGCAAGCGCAAAAAGGCAGCCGCGGTGAAGCGGCAGATCAAGCGGACCTCCAGAGAAGTCAATCGGCGCCGCCGCCTCTATTAGCCAGGCATGAAGAAGGCTCAGCCGGGCCGATACTTCGTTGCGCAACGGCTCGTCTCGCCCTTGCCTGACACTCTGTCTGGATCCTGCCGTTCTTTGGACTAGGGAGGCGCTCTGTCGATGGCGCTGAAGAACCAACTCCAGGAAGATATCAAGGCCGCCATGCGCGCCCGCGAAAGCGAGCGGCTGACGACTTTGCGCATGCTGTCCGCTGCCATCAAACAGCGTGAGGTCGACGAGCGCAGCGAACTCGATGATGCGGCCGTGCTGCAAATTACCGAGAAACTGATCAAGCAGCGCCGCGAGGCGGCCGGTCAGTATGCCGAGGCCGGCCGGTCAGAACTTGAGGCGAAGGAACTGTCGGAAATTGAGATTCTTAGCGCCTACCTTCCGGAACCGCTCAGCGAGGCCGAGCTCGATCAGTTGATCGACGCCGCCATTGCCGCGGCCGGCGCGACGTCGCTAAAGCAAATGGGCCAGGTGATGAATGCCATTCGTGGACAGGCCCAGGGCCGCGCCGACATGGGCGCCGTCAGCAAACGCGTCAAAAACCGACTGTCCGGCGGCTAGCCGCCCCAAGCGCACAATCAAGAGGCTGCCTGGCAGCCTGCTAGACTGGCCTCATGCCGGCGCTGGGTCGTGCCGGCTCATACAAGAACAACAGCCAGCAAGAAGAATAGCCAGAATCCAGCCGTGGCCGGCCGCATACCGCAGGACTTTATCGACGAACTTGTTGCTCGCGCCGACATCGTTGAGGTGATCGGGTCGCGCGTGCAGCTAAAAAAGGCCGGCCGCGAATACAAAGCCTGCTGCCCGTTCCATGGTGAGAAGACGCCATCGTTTACGGTCAGTCCCGACAAAGGGTTTTATCACTGCTTCGGCTGTGGTGAGCATGGCACGGCGCTCGGCTTCCTGATGGAGTTTGATCGCTTGCCATTCGTCGATGCCGTCGAAGAACTGGCCCAGCAACTCGGACTGGAGGTACCCCGCGACGGACCCGCGGAACAACGGTCGCCCACCGCGCCGATTTACGAAGCCCTGGGTGCGGCCGCCAAGCTGTACCAGCAAGCGCTGGGCGAGAGTCAGTCGGCGCAACAATACTTGCAGAAACGTGGCCTGAAGGCGGAAACGATCAAGGCCCTCCGTATTGGCTACGCACCGCCCGGCTGGGATTTCCTGCTGAAGCGCATGGGACAGACCGATGAGTCCCAAAAACATCTGCTGTCCGCAGGCCTTATCGCCGCTCGAGACAGCGGCGGTTACTACGACCGCTTCCGCGCCAGAGTTATGTTCCCGATTCATGATACCCGCGGCCGCGTGGTCGCATTCGGTGGGCGCATCATCGACGACGGCGAACCGAAGTACCTGAACTCTCCCGAAACCGTTGTGTTTCATAAGGGGCGTGAACTCTACGGCCTTTACGAAGCCCGGCAGCGCGCGCGCAAGCTGGAGCAGGTACTCGTGGTGGAAGGCTATATGGACGTGGCAGGCCTGGCAGAGCACGGGGTTCACAATGCCGTCGCCACGCTGGGCACCGCCACAACGGCCGATCATTTACGCCGCCTCTTTCGTGCGACGCCGCGGATTGTGTTTTGTTTCGACGGCGATCGCGCCGGACGGGACGCTGCCTGGCGAGCACTCGAAAACAGCCTGGCGGAAATGCGCGACGGCAGGCAAATCAGCTTCCTGTTCCTGCCCGACGGAGAAGACCCCGATAGCCTCGTGCGCAAAGAAGGCGCCGACGGTCTGGCCGCGCGGCTTGGCGATGCCCTGCCGTTGTCTGACTACCTGCTGCAGGTGCTGCGCGGGCAAACCGATACCCAATCGATGGATGGACGAGCACGCCTTGCCGAATTGGCCAAGCCGCTCGTTGCGCGATTACCAGAAGGTGTCTACCGAGAACTGCTGACCGAACGGCTGGCGGCCGAGGTCAGGCTTAGCTCAGACCGACTGGACGAACTCCTGGGGCATGAGCCGTCTTCCACGAGGCGCACCAGACCGCAGGCCAAACCAGGGGCGGCGCAATCCAGCCTGGTGCGTAAAGCCATTCAGCTACTGGTAAACCACCCGCCAGTTGCTGACGTTCCGATGCCCGCAGGACTGGAGTCGGCGGAACAAAAGGGTGCCGCGCTGCTCCGCGAGTTGCTCGCGCTGGTGGCAGAGCATCCGCAGCTTACGTCGGCCGGTCTGCTGGAGCGTTTCCGGGATCGAACCGAGGGACCCCACCTGGAAAAGCTGCTCAGCGAGGAATCACTGCTCGATGAAACCGCTGCCAGACGCGAGTTTGCCGATTGCCTGGCACGCATCGTCGGGGAACACGCCCAGACGCGGTACGAGGAACTGGTGAATAAGGCTGCAGCGGGCGAACTAAGTCAGGCCGAGCGGGATGAACTTCGCGGTGCGAAGCGGAGTCCAACGGGGGCCGGATCGTAAGCGCCCGACGGCCGCTGCATCTGCTCGGTGAGGCAAATTTTTCCATAACTTTCAAAGCCCTAGCAGCCGCTGCGCAGGGCCTTGAAGACCCCAAAAGCACCACCATGTTGATGTATAATTACGCGTTTTTTTACGTCCGCAAGCTGAGGTAACCCGAGTGGCCGCACGCTCCGAAAATTCAGCCAGCCCGGCCGGGCCTGGCGACCAGCAGTCGCAACTGAAAGTACTCATTGCCCGCGGTAAAGAGCAGGGCTATCTCACCTATGGCGAGGTGAACGATCACCTGCCCAACGACATTGTCGATCCGGAGCAGATCGAAGACATCGTCAACATGATTAACGACATGGGCATCACGGTGTACGAGAAGGCCGCCGATGTCGAAGCGCATGTCGTCAATGACAGCACGTCGGTCAGTAACGACGAAGAGGCGGTTGAAGAAGCCGCCGCTGCTCTGGCTACGGTGGACAGCGAGTTTGGCCGGACAACCGATCCAGTCCGGATGTACATGCGCGAGATGGGCACGGTCGAGTTGCTTACGCGTGAAGGCGAAATCCGCATTGCCAAGCGGATTGAAGAAGGCCTCAACCAGGTTAAGAACGCGCTGGCCTATTTCCCCCCATCGATCGAAGTCTTGCACATTGCCTACGAGCCGATTGTTGCTGGCACCGGCCGGCTGCAGGACGTGCTCGTCGGTTTTGTTGATCCGAATGAGCCTGAGGAAGTGGTGCCCGCCAGCGCCAAATCCGACGACGACGATGACGAAGTCGATACCGGCCCTGATCCTGAAGAAGCCAACCGGCGCTTCGCTTCCATCTTCCGTCGCCACAAACGCGTCGTGAAGCAGATCGCGACAGACGGCACTGGCGAAGCCAAGACGCAGCGTGCACGCGACCGCCTGACCGCAGAGATCATGGAGCTGAAACTGGCGCCGAAGCTGTTTGATCTGCTGGTCGCCAACCTGCGGGAAACCGTGTTCGACATTCGTCAGAGCGAACGGCGCATCATGCAGATCTGCGTGCGCGAGGCTGGCATGCCGCGCAAGGACTTTCTGGCGAGCTTCCCCCGCAATGAGATCAACCTGCGTTGGGCTGACAAGCACATCAGGGCCAAGCGGAAGTACTCCGCCACCCTGGCTCGCATGAAGGACGAGATCCATCGCAGCCAGCGCAAGCTAACGCAGATAACTGAAGACACTGGCCTGAGCATTGCCGAGATCAAAGAGATCAATCGGCAGATGTCGCTGGGTGAAGCGAAAGCCCGGCGCGCAAAGAAAGAAATGGTCGAGGCCAATCTGCGGCTGGTCATCTCTATCGCCAAGAAGTACACCAACCGCGGCCTGCAATTCCTTGACCTGATTCAGGAAGGCAACATCGGCCTGATGAAG
>JANQPY010000038.1 GCA_028285245.1 Gammaproteobacteria bacterium
CAGCCTTGCCAGCTACCGACCGAACAAGCGGAAAAGGCGATCCTTCAGCGTCTTTCTCGATGGTTCGGCCGGGGCTTCGGGCACGGCATAGCCGCCGACAGCCTGCCAGTCCGGCATGTAAGGAAACGACAGGCCCGCGTTCAATGGCTTCAGATCCTCGGCGCGGCAGCAGCATATGATCATGTTTGGACGCGGCGGCTTCTCATTCTGGGAGAAGATCTCGCCCTCCAGGTCCTGAAAAAAGAGCTCCGCCGGCTGGAATGGCTCAAAGGTTTCTTCGCGAATCTCACTGATGACGTGATGCGGATTTACCCCTGCCGGCTCATCGTAGGGCACATCGAACATCAGGCGCTGCTTCCAGTTGGACCCGTGCACAAACTCGATGCCGTTTTCTATGTGCTCGATCACCCCTCTCGACACCACATAGTCAAAGGGATCCATTTCTCTTATAAACGTTGGCAAATCTGCCTGCAGCCACTGGATATTGGGCCGATTATAGTTCTGCCTGGCGTAGCGCAACGAATCCTCAGACATGTCGACGCCCACAACCTCAACACCCGGGATCTCACTAAGAGACGCGCAACCGTGGCCTACCCCACAACCCAGATCCACGACCCGGATGGGGCCGGCGTCTGCGGCGCCGCCTTTCTGCGCGAGGTCCATCAGAATTGCATCGCGCCAGAAGTAGTACGAGCTGTAGTGGCGACGAACCTCTTTGAAGTCGTGAGTCACGCCCGGTATCAGGCGCTCGCCTTCGTTGTAGATGGACTCTTCCAGTTGAGTCAGGCCGGACATACTGTTTTCCATGCTCGTTTGGTTGCGTAGGAGTTTAGCCACTTTGGGCCAAGAGTTCATCGCAGCGGACGCCCGCCAACTCCTATAGCTGCATGGCGAGCGCGCAACTGGCTGCGTGCGCTTTAGCGGTCGGCCTCGATCGGCTGAGCGCGTGGGTTACGCTGACCTTCTAATCCATTCGGAACCTGACCCCCCGCTGGAACCAGGGCGACTGGTGCGCGTATTGGGAGACTGGTGGCCACGGGATGCTTCCGCAAGTGCCGAGGAGTTAATACACTCCGCCAACGGAGGTCATGCATGTACATCAATTTCTGGTACCCGGTCTGCCTGTCAGAAGAGCTCACCGCAGATGAGCCCCGCCGGGTGGAACTGCTCGGCCTGCGTTTCGTCGCCTTTCGCGACGGCGACGGTCAGGCCCTCGTGCTTAGCGATACCTGCATTCATCGCGGCGGCTCGCTTAGCCGGGGCAAGCTGCAGGATGGCAATGTCGAGTGCCCCTATCACGGCTGGCGCTTTGACGGCGAAGGGCGCTGCGTGCTGATTCCGTCGCAGAAGCCCGACGAGAAACCGCCCGCGCGCGCCAAGGTAGACAGCTACCCCGTACAGGAACATTACGGCATCGTGTTTGCCTTTCTCGGTGACCTGCCGGAAGCCGAGCGGCCTTCGGTTACTCCGGTGCCTGAATACGGCACCGAACCCTGGGTGGCAAACAAAATCGCCATCCTCGAAGTGGACTGTTACTACGAGCGCTCCGTGGAAAACGGACTGGATCCCGTGCACAACCAGTTCGTGCATCCCTCCCAGGGATTCCCTCCCATCAAGGAAGAAACCTTCGAACGGTTTGAGAATGACTGGGGTGGCGGCTTCTGGGCCGACTTTGGAGACCCCCAGCTTGAGAAGACGGTGCTCGCCAAGACCCGGAACCGCACGGGCGAACTTAGGGCGGGCTCATGGACACACGGGCCCAACGGGCTGGTGACGTCTATTTTCGTCAACAAAGACATCAACATGATCCAGTACTTTTTCGAGGCACCCGTCAATGATGGCCACACGCGCATCTACTTTCTGAACATGCGCAACGCCATGTTCGATGAGGGCATGGATGAAAAAGTCATGGAGATCAATCTCCGCATCGCCCACGAAGATATCGGTGTGCTTGAAGAGCTTTGGCCAGTGCGCACCCCAGATACCCTGACGAAAGAACTGATGACACCGTCAGACCAGGTAATCGTTGACTATCGCAAGCGGCTGAATGGCTGGCGCAAGAAGGGCTGGCAGATTGACCGCGCGACGATGCGTGCCAACCAGGGAGATGTAGCCCTGGCGATTCCCAGTCCGGCGCGGCGCGAATCCGGCAACTGGGTGCTGGATACGGTACCGATGATTAGCGGAGATGCCTGAGCGCCGTCGTGGGCATCGCCAGCGCGAAACATAGACGTTAAGGAACTCCGCTCATGGAAACCGTTGTTGTACAGATCTCCGCTAAAGCCGGCATGGAAGACAAGGTTGAGGCTTTCTACTTGAGCCAGCAGGCAGAATACGACGCAGCAAAGGGCTTCATCGACCGCAAAATTCTCAAGGCAAAATCTGGCGCAATGTTTGCCGCTATTCAATCACGCATGACGGCAGAGCAGATCGCCAAGCATCCCGCGCCGGAGATTGACGGCGAACAGGGCACAGACTTTATTCTGATCGAGCGCTGGGAAAGCGTTGATGCGCGCATGGACTTCACGATGAATCGCAGCCGGGAACGCGATAAGGATTTGTTCCCTTATCTGCTCCCGCAACATGCATCAGAGTTCTTTGAGGACGTCACGGGATAGGCGGCAACGTGCGGCCTGACGCCGATTGCGCATTCCGGGAGCACTGACTAGCCCTTAGTCCACAAACTGCACCAGCCATGTTTGCTGACCGTTCTCCCTGGGAAGCTCGGACAGCGAAGCTGTCCCGGCTCGATCTCGCCGCGCTGGTGCAAACACAGACCACAGCGCTGACTCACATCGTGATTGGCCGCCAGTGGATGCGCGGCCGGCACGTCGGCGGTATTGGAGTGGTAGGCCAGCGAACGCGCTACCGGATCTTCGGCCGTCACGGGCCGGCGTTGGGGCCGGTAGCTGCCGGCCTTGGGGCGGTCATCCGGTGGTGGGACGGCCGCACAACCGGCCACTACCAAGGGCGAGAGCGCCAGTGTGCTTTTCAGCACTGCGCGCCGGGTCAGTCGCGATTCCATGCCATCTTCTCCGCTTCGCTATCCAGCAACATGATGACCTGGCGGGCCAGCAGCTCGCCGATTCGCGGATCGTCATTGGGCGGGCGCCACAGCTCCCAGGTCCCGCGATACTGATCCTGCACAGGGCCATCATCACTCGGTGGACCCTTGGCCTGCTCGTAACCGAGGTGACCGTAGGCCGAGATGTCGAAAGCCAGCGATGGATCCGTGTCCTGACGGGCTTTGTTGAGGGGTGTCTGGCGTGGTGGCGGATAGGGCTGGCCAGAGTCGCAGCCGCCCATTTCCAGGCAGCAGGTTTCGGTGGTGCCCGCGGGCGCACCGGGGACCTGGCACTCGGTCTTCGCCCAGACACCCCAGTAATCAGCAAAAGGCGCCCCGGTCTGGGGATAGGTTTCCCAATCCAGCGTGTCTGCGCGCAGCCAGCTTTCCGAACCGATTTCCTTAGCGATCTGGTTTGGTAACTCAACCAGATTCAATACGCTGTCAGTAACAATCTGTGTGAAGGCCACCACGATGTGCCCCACGCCCCGCTCGCGGAATACATCCAGAGCTTCCCAGTAGCGATATTGATGATCACCACCCGGCAGCTCACGATCACTCAGATAAACCCAGGCATTGCCGAGGCTCTCGCCCCGCATCTCCCGGCTGCGTTCCGTCTTGTAGCCGCCGAGCCGACTCTTGCCGAGTTCCGGATTCTCTACACGCAACCCCATCCAGCTACCCAGAATGTTGTCGGCCTGCATGTCGGGGTAGCGGCGCAGTAGCTCCGCCTTGATGAGGCGATCCATCTCAACAGTGTCGTCCACTTTGGGGTCAAAGGCCTGGTTTCCGTCACGAATCGAGTGATTCACGATCAGGACCGCGGTATCGGCTGTGGCGACCTTCGGATTGAAGCTGGTGACAATGCCGTCGACCATTGAATCGATCAGAAGCGGATCCTGGATCAGCGGATTGGGCCGGCCTGCCAGGGGCGTCTGCGGGTTCACCTTGGGTTTGCCGGCGGAGCGGGTCCAGTTTGGCGGATCCGTCGGATAGCTTTCCCGCATCAGGTCGGTGGGATCATTCACCCAACGCACGCGCACGTTCGTGCCGTTGCGTTCGTTCCAGTCAGCCACCATGCGTCGCGTCGTACTCACCACGTCGTAGGTCTTCCAGAACCGCACGCCGGAGGTGGTTAGATCCACCATGATGAGTTCTTCAGCGCCCCGCTTCAGCAAGCGTTCGCCCGGTCCATCCACGTTGTAGCGTTCCGAACTGCAGTGCTCCCAGGGACCGCCGTCGGACTCTCCACCGCAATAGGTCAACCTGGAGCCACCCTCCACCTGCGGCTCGTACATAGCCCGCGGCCAGGCGAGTCGGTGAATGAAGTTCTGCGAGCCCAGCCAGTGAGCGATGTCTGTGACGAAGTTGATGCCGCGCTCCGCGCCGATTTCATCCAGCCGGCGGGTCATCGCCTCGAACTGGCGATCCGTCACATCAGCGGCCGGATCGATTCCACCGACACGCTTCTCCTGGAAGGCGTACTTGATGCCCTGCGTCTTCGCATTCGCGTAGTCCTGGCTGTCATCCTGGCGGGTTACCAGGGGCCAGGCGCGCGGATTCCACATGATGCGCTGGTAGATGATGTTATTCGGGTCATATTGGAAAAACTGCAGCGAGTTGTCGAAGGTGTTACCCACCGAGACTTCCTCGTCACCACCGTGCACCACGAATATCACACCGACCGTTCGTTCGTGGCCGCCAGCGTGAAGTGCGCTCGCCAATAGCAAGGCTATTCCGGCAGAAAAATACTTAAAGGTTGTTGCGAACTTGCTCACTGCTTACCTCTCGTTTACCGCACCAGCTAGCCTGACACATGGCTCCAGAGCCCGGGAAAAATACTTAACGGGCTCTATTCTCCGTGCCCTCGCCCGGCGTTACAAACAGCATCCTGGCACCGGCGCTTGTGCGGGCCGTGTGCCAAACGCCCTGCGGGACAATAACGAAATCTCCAGAGTTATTGAGACTAACAGCCTCCTCACCCTCCGGCTGCTCCAAGACCAGCGTAACCTCACCCTCCAGCAGCACCACCAGTTCGTCGCCGGCAGGGTGCCGCTCCCATGTGGACCAGTCTTCAGAGAACGCATGGATCGCTGCCAGCGAGTGTCCGGCAAACCCGCCGTAGTCGCGCTCAAGGTTGGCGTACAGCTCAGGCGTTACCGGGACAAGTTCTGCTGACTGGTCGGGCCTCAGTACGGCGAATTCCCGCGCAAGATTTCCAACAACGACGCTCATGTCACTACAGCGGCCAGACCATCAGTATGGTGGGTACCGCCACGACGATAACCAGGATTTCCAGTGGCAGCCCCATGCGCCAGTAGTCGCCAAAGCGATACCCCCCCGGACCCATGATCAGCGTGTTGTTCTTGTGGCCGATGGGCGTAAGAAATGCGCAGGAGGCCGCCACCGCGACACCCATGAGGAACGGATCAGGATTAACCTGGAGCCGGGTCGCGATCTCAACCGCGATGGGCGCAGCGATAACAGCAGTTGCGGTGTTGTTCATGACGTCCGACAGTGTCATGGTCACCACGATCAACAGGGTCAGCACGACGGCTGGCGAAAAACCCGCCGAGAGATCCACGATCGCGGCGGCGATTAATTCGGTACCGCCGGTTGTCTGCAGCGCGCCGCCAATAGGAATCATGCACCCCAACAGCACGATCACCGGCCATTCGACCGAGTCGTAGACATCGCGGATCGGGATAATTTTTAGCATCACCATTAGTGCGCCGACGCAGCCCAATGCGACTGGCAGGTAAACCAGCCCGACGCTTGCCGCAGTGATGCCGGCGGCGAACAATCCCACTGCCAGCCAGGCCTTTTCACGCTGAATCACTTTCTGACCGCGGTCGCGCAACGGCAAGAGCTTCAGCCGACCGGTGACATCTTTGAGCCGCTCCTCTGACCCAAGCAACAGCAGTACGTCACCCGGCCGCAGGGTCAATCGCCGAATCCGATCCCGAAAGCGCTTGCCCTCGCGCGACACGCCCACCAGTGCAACGCCATAGCGATACAGCAGGCGCTGCGAAAGTGTTGAGCGCCCCGCCAGCGGCGACCACTCCGGCAGCACCATCTCCCCCAGCGTAAGGCTGTCTTCCTGCAGCGCCTGCAAGCCCTTGCCAACGTAGCTGAGCTGAAGGCTGCCCAGCGCTTCGTCAATTTTTTCGGGATTCGCTTCAACCACCAGGATATCGCCGGCCTCTATCGCAAAATGCCTTCCCATGCCGGGCATTCGCTCACCTTGCCGAATCAAGCCCACGATCTCGATATCGCCGGCCTGTGCAATGTCATCGAGATCGCGAATTCGCTGGCCGATGATTGACGAGCCCTCTTTGACTTTGAGTTCAGCGATGTAGTTCGCCAAGTCGAACAGTGTCTTGCCCGCATCGTTCTGATGACGGGCGGCCGGCAACAGGCGCCAGCCGATGAGTGTGACAAACAGTATGCCAACCCCGGCACACGCCAAACCCACGGGTGCAAAATCGAACATTTGGTAGGGCTCGCCCAGCGCCGTCCCCCGGAACTCTGCGATCACGATGTTCGGCGGCGTGCCAATCAGGGTGATCATCCCGCCGAGGATGGACGCGAAGCTCAGCGGCATCAGCGAGAGTGAGGGACTCCGTCTGGCTTTATCCGCCGCCTGCAGGTCAATCGGCATAAGGAGCGCAAGGGCTGCGACATTGTTCATCACCGCTGAAAGCGCCGCCGCGAGACCCGACATGATGGCGATGTGGCCCCAGAGCTTCCGCGCACCATCGATGACAACCCGCGCCAACATCTCAATCGCACCCGACTGCGCCAGGCCGCGGCTTACAACTAACACCAGCGCGATGATCACCGTGGCCGGATGACCGAATCCTGAAAAAGCCAGTTCAGTTGGCACCAGGCCAAGCAGAAGCGCTGCCAGTAGCGCAACGAACGCGACCAGGTCATAGCGCCAGCGCCCCCAGATCAGGAAAGCGAAGACAGCAAACAGCAAACCGAAGAGCAGGGCTTGATCCTGAGACATCAGCTTGGCAACTCAACCATTGACGATAAGCGCTGCATCCGGGTTGCTCACATAGAAATCGCGATAAACCAGCCAGCGCTCAAGCCAACCAGAGCGACCCCGCCCGCCAACAACTGCACGGACCGTCTCTGATAGATCGCAGGACCAACTGCGGCGAGCAACAGGCCGAGCCCTCCCCCGGCCAGGAATCCGGTCAAATGCGCCACGATGTCGGTGCGCTCATCGCCCGTACCCAGCCAGGCCAGAACCCAGGCACCGGCGATGAGAGGAAACCAGCGTCGCGCCCAGCTCTCATCACCCGCTCTGCCGGTCAGCCACCCGAAGGTCGCTAACAATCCAACCGCGCCGAAGACTGCGGTGGATGCGCCAACGGACCAATGCTGCGGCCCCTGAATCCACACGTTAATCAGATTGCCAAGACCGCCCGCGAGCAGGATCGCCAGCCAGGCAAGCCCGCCGCCGAGTTGCCGCCCCAACAGTGCCCCGAAGATCGCACCGAAACCTAAATTGCCGGCCAGGTGGCCAACATCTATATGCAGGGTAAGCGCAGTCAGCACGCGCCACCATTCGCCAGCCCTAATCAGCGCCACATCAACCCGACCGGCACTCGTCCAGTCGATGCCTCCGAAACTGCGGCCCTGAAGCAGGAACAGTCCGCTTAGCACCGCGACGTAAATAACCACACCGAGCCGTGCACCGGTAGCAACGACGGCAGGACCTGCGCGCGAACGCGGTGCGTTCTCTGATTCATACAGCGCGAGCTGATGCCGGGCCTCCGCCGCATCATCATCGTCCACATGTAACTGCCAGCCCCACCAGCCACGCTTCAGTTCGTGCGGAATGCCAAGCGCCAGCATAACCAGCGCCCGCTCATCGCACTCATGCTGTCGCAGTGAACGATAAACTGCTGCCATTGGCGTTAGCTGACTTTTGCTGTGATCATTCGGCGCACAGCGCAGGAGTTTATCGTTGCCGACCGACGCCCACCCAACTCTCTCCGTAAAGCAGCGTAACCGGCTGATTCGTCAGGCGACCTACGCCTCACTCAGCGTCGCCTTCAGTCTGACCTTGATTAAGGTCTGGGCCTGGCAGACCACCGACTCTGTGTCGCTCTTAAGTTCGCTTGCCGACTCCTGTCTCGACCTGCTTGCCTCGGGTATCACATTTTGGGCAGTGCGCATTGCGCAGACCCCAGCGGACCAAGAACACCGGTTCGGCCACGGGAAATCCGAGGGTCTGTCAGCACTCGCGCAGGGCTTAATCATCATGGGTTCGGCGCTCTTCGTCGGATTCGAAGCAGCGCAACGACTGCGCTACCCACAGCCGGTCGCAGCGCCCGTGCTTGGCATAGGCGCAATGCTCGTGGCGACGCTGGCTACACTCGCGCTAGTGGCCTTTCAGAACAGCGTGACGAAGCGCACCGGGTCGGTCGCCATTGGCGCAGATGCGATGCACTACCGCGCAGACCTGCTGGTAAATGTCGGCGTCGCCGTTGGCCTGCTGCTGGTGAGTGTCACAGGGTCTCTACGCATAGACCCAGTCGTCGGCATCGTAGTGGCGGGCTACATTTTTTACGGCGCGTTCGAAATTCTTGGGCAGGCATTGGACATACTCCTCGACCGCGAAATCCCCGACAGCGACCGGGACAAGATCGCCGCGATAGCGAAAGCACACCCGGACGTGGCCGGTTTGCACGACATGCGCACGCGCTTCGGCGGCGCACACTACATCGTGCAATTCCATCTTGAACTCAGTCCGGAGCTCACGCTGTGGCGATGCCATGAAATTCTCGACGACGTCGAGGAGGAAATCGAACGCGCCTATCCGGGGTGCGAAATCATCATTCACCCCGACCCCATTGGGTTTCCGGAACGCCGCGATGAATTCTAGCGGGCACCCCGCCAGGTGGACCGGCAACGTTTGGATGCTCGACATAACCTGATGCCAAGCGGCGCTGCCCGGCACAGGCGCGGCGGGGGTATTGGCGCAGAAACCCCGCCTTGCGGCTAATTCGGCGCCTCCTATACATTGAACCTGGCGCAGCAGAGCAAGACTAAGCCTTTAACCGGCGAGGCTGCACCGCAGGTGCAGCACAAAGCCCAGAGTCAACCGGAGCATGTTGGAGCGAAAGCACAAAAACTCGGTCGTTGCCGGACTGGCGTGCGGGCTGCTGTCCGCCTGCGCGCAAACCGTGACCGTTGCCCCAAACTTTCCGGAACCATTGATCGAACCGCTGCCCCTGTCGGCAGGCTTAAGGTTCACGGAGGAGTTCATCGGCTACAACTACACCGAGGAACTGCCAGCCGATGTCGACTGGACATTCTCGTTGGGTGATGCCAACGAGGCCTTGTTTGCGCGCGTGTTTACCGCGATGTTTACGAACCTGGAACTGCTAAGCGATGGCGAGCAAATCGACGATGTTGACCTCGTTATTGAACCGACGATCGTCGCGTTGGAGTTTTCGGAGCCACATCAGTCGCAAACCGATCAGTTCGCCGTGTGGATCCGCTATCGCCTGGCCGTCTCTTTTGCTGACGGCGAGCCCATCACGGACTGGCTCATAAGCGCCTACGGCCAAAGCGATGCCAGGAGATTCGGCAGCGGCAAGGCAATGACGAACGCGGCACGGCGCGCCATGCGCGATGCAGCGGCGCAAATCTCCGCTAAATTTGCCGAAGAAGAAAAGATCAAGGCCGCTTTGTTGGCAGACTCCGCCGAGTCGGTAGCCGAGCAGGCACTTCCGGAGGCCAGTGATGATTCCTGAACAATCACGCGGTCAGTTGCTGGCCAAAGCCGCGCTGGCGTGTATTTGCGCTGCCCTGCTCAGCGGCTGCCTGTCCGCGCGCATGGAAGAAACCAAGAACGCCGCCACCGGCATCGCCGAAGGTGAGTCCATCGTCATCATTGAGGCGAGCTACCACGCCGGCAACGAGACTGAAGACAACTTCGTTGATTGCGTCGCGAAGTCGGTGCAAAAGGGCCGGCAAAAACTTAGCGTCTATCCAGACGATGCCTTCGTCGATGACCTGTTTCCCTGGTTCGAGCCGCGCACCATGCCGCAGGGGCCGAATGCGCTGCCAGAGCTGCTCGCACGGCCTGGCGTCGCGGAGCGTATTCGCGATACCGGCGTCCGCTATATCGTCTGGCTGAATGGTGATACCGAGAGGACGGGTGGCGGCGGCAGCCTGTCCTGTGCGGTCGGCCCCGGTGGCGGCGGCTGCTTTGGCCTGGCCTGGTGGGAGAATGACTCGACTTACGCGGCGAGTGTATGGGATGTTGAGCTGGCCGAGTCAGCCGGTGAAGTCAGCGCCGCGGTGCGCGGCACTTCGATGGTGCCGGCCGTGATTTTGCCGGTGCCGCTGATTGCCCGCACACAGGCTGCTGCCTGCAAAGGCCTGGCGACGGAGCTCAAAGCTTTTATTGTGGATGAGGAGTCGTCGTGACGCATCACAGACAGCGATCGCGGCGAGCAACCATGCTTGCCGTCGCTTGCTTTGGCTGCGTCTTGGCTGGCGGTGCGACGGCCGATCCGGCGACACTTGTCTACGATGCACTCTTCCAGTTAGAGCTTGAAGCCGATGAGCCCGTCGCGCGCGCGGCCATTCAAATTGACCAGGACCGCGGTGAGCTTATTGAGGTTGGCCTGCGAGCACCTGAGCGGCGCTACAGCGACTTTGCAGGCCCAGGCGTCATTCGTCGTGACGGCGACCGGCTCATCTGGGCACCCCCGGCCGCTGGCGGCACGTTGCGCTACCGCGTCGTGCTCCCCAACAAGAGAAATCGCAGCGGCTTCGACAGCCATGTAGACCGCGACTGGGCTATCTTTCGAGCGGACGATGTCTTCCCGCCAATGAGCACAAGGCATGAAGATGGCGCGCGCAGCGACAGCCGGCTACAAATTCTCGCGCCGGCGGATTGGCGTGTCGCGACTCCCTATCCCGAGTCAAAAGACGGCAGCTATGCCGTTGACAATCCGAACCGCAACCTGGATCGCCCCACCGGGTGGATCGCCACAGGCCGTGTGGCCATCCGCCGGGAAAGCATCGCGGGCACCCAGGTTACTGTCGCGGGACCGCTGGGGGCAGGCGTACAGCGCATCGGCATGCTGGCGCTGATGCGCTGGACCCTGCCCACGCTCACTGCGCGCCTGCCATTGGACCTGCCGCGAGTCACTATCGTGTCGGCCGGCGACCCAATGTGGCGAGGCGGTCTGTCCGGGCCCAACTCGCTATACATCCACGCTGAGCGTCCGCTCATCAGTGAAGACGCAACCAGCACACTGCTGCATGAGATTCTGCATGTGGCAGCCCCGGTGAAGGCGGCCCCGAACCATGACTGGATTGATGAGGGGCTGGCCGAGTACCTCACTCTGGTCACATTGAGTGAGTCGGGCAGCATTTCTGCCGAACGGTTTGCAGCCGCCGTCGAGCGCAAGCGAAACCGGGGCAAAAAGGTCGACAGCATGGCAACCCGTCAGGCCAAAGGCGCCGTCGCGGCACGGGCTACCGCGATCTTTCACGAGTTGGATCGCGAACTCGCAAAGGCAACGGACGGTCGCGAGAACATCTTCACGCTGACGGCCGCGCTCATGCAGGAGGCCGAGCCGGTGACGCTGGCCAGCCTGCGGCGTCTGGCCCGCGAGCTTGCCGATGATCAGGCCATGGCCAGCCTGAGCAACAAGCGTGTGCCGGGTTTCGACTAGCGAGTGGGTTGCCGCCATGCGGCGTAAGTGCCCCCCGATGTGACCCAGTTCACATTGCTGTTGCCAGGCAACGTTTAGGCTACTGAATGGCGAGCTGCGCGGCCTTCGGGCCCCGCAGTCAATCGATAAGCCAACCGTGCATTCCAATAGCCCCGGCAAAGAAGGGCTAATGATAGAAGAAAATAATAATATTAGAGACTTATCAGGCTTACTTGATGATGATCCTACCGACGAACTGCCGCTCCTCGGCGATTTCACCGGTAAGCTAAAAAGCATCACGCCGGACGAACCGGACGCGATTGAGGACACGGGCGAGCGCCCGCGTCTGCCTCGCGGGCTGGCCCCTGCCAGCGAAACAACCTCGCTGCGCGATTCGGCGCAGGTACTCATGGCCGGCAATGACGGCGCGCTGGTTCGGCTTGAGCATGACCTCGAGGAGCTCCATGCCAAGTGGCGCAAAGTGGTGGGTGACCTCCAGGAACGCGATCGCACGATTGAGCTGCTGCGCACGGAACTCAAAGACCGGCGGCAAGCAGTGGATCAGCTTCGCAGGGAGCTCGCTAGCGCAACAGAAGCAGCGCGAGCGCTCTCAGATGAACGCGCCGAGTTGCGTGCGGCGGCCGAGCAGCGAGCCCTTGAACTCGATACGGCGACAGCTGACGCGACGGATGCTCTGCAGCAGCAACTGGCGGCCGCCGAGACGGAGTCAGCGAAGCTTGCCAGCGAGCTCACGCGGTTGCGGGCCGAGCAAGCGGAATCGGCATCGCATGACCGCGAGCATCGCGGAGAGCTGCAACGGCTTGCCACACAACTACAGCAAAGCCGGGAACAGATTCAGGATCTTAAAGCTTATGTGGACGGTAGCCATGCCCGCCACGAACGGCTGGCAGCGCGAGCGACCGGCGCGGAACTCGCCGCAAGCACCCTGGAAACCATTAATGCCGCGCTTGAGGCACGGGTTAGCACTGACAAAGCAGCGCTGGAAGAGCTAGCGGCCCGCAACGAGCAGCTATTGGCAAATGCTCAGGCCGCAGATGCGCAACAACAGCAGTTACTGGCTGAACAAGCGAGTCAGGCTGAACACGCAAGCACGCTGGCAGAGCAAATCGACCAACTACAGCTTGCCGATGCCGAGTGGCAATCTCAGCTCCTGGCGCTGAAAGGCCAGAACGAAACGCGCGACGCGGAACTCGCCGCAGCACACGAACGCATCGATGAACTGACCGAGGCGCTCTCGCAAAGCCAGTCAGAACTCAGTGCGCGAGCGGAGCAGGCAGCAGAGCTGAGTGAAGATCGCGAGGCGCTACAGGCAGCGCTCAAGCAAGTTGAGGAGCTGGAGCAGGCCGCAACAAAGCAGACTGAACAGTTCTCGACCCGGGAAACCGAGCTAGTCGCGGATAACGAGAGCCTCGCCGCGCGTTTGAGTGAAGCGGAAGCTCAGATTGAAGCCATGCGCGAGAAACTCGAGCTTGGCGAAATCGAAATCGGTGACGCAAGGGCAGAAACGTCGCAGTTGGCAGATGCCCTGGAAGCACAGGACCAGGCGCGCGTTGAGGAACGCGCCACAGCAGCAGCCGATGCGGAATCGGGCGAGGCCAGCCTCGCGGCGTTGCGTGCAGAGCTGGCGGACGGTACAGAGCGGCGCGAACGTCAGGCGCAGGAGCTGCAGCTGCAAGACCGGCGCATCGCTACGCTTGAGGAAGAGCTGCAGATCAAGACGGAGGCGCTGGCGACACTCAGCTCAAACGTGGATCGACTGCAACAGCTCGAGACACGCCTGCAAACGCTTGATGCCCAAATGACGCGTCACGCCGCATCAAACGAAACCTCAGACGGCCCGGTGACGCGCCTGATGGTTGGGGTTGGCGAAGAATCAACCACTAAGTATCCGCTGTACAAGGATGTCATGACGATCGGTCGAGCCAAAGACGCCGACATCCAGATTCGCCGGCAATACATCAGCCGGCGCCACGCGCTGCTGGTAAGTGATGCCACCGGCACATTTATCGAGGATCTCGGCAGCAAGAACGGTGTGCGGGTGAATGCCATGCGCGTTGATGACCGGCTGCAGCTGCGCCATGGCGATCGCATCGACATCGGCCAGAGCCAGTTCCAGTTTGTCGACCTGATGGCGCCTCAGGCGATTGGAGGCAACGCCTGAGACTCAAATTTCGGCCCGCGTAGCGTGGCGACTGTGAGGTCCCGCACAGACAGCTGCCAGCAGTTCGGGGATAGTCGCCGATGGCGGCGGCATGCAAACACCAGCAACAATCTCTACACCAGCGACCACCGGGATCTCCCGGCTGCTGGCAAACTTAAGACGAATTTTCCTGCGCAAGCTCTGGTTGCCGCGGGCGGTCTACGAGCTGATCCCCTATGCCTATGCCGGCCTCGGACTGGTGGCTCTCGGATCAGCGCTCTACGTGCCAACCTGGGCCTGGATATTGCCTTACCTTCTGTTGATCGGCCTAACCTGCCTGCATGCCGGCGCCGCGATCCTCGCGCTGCGACTGCGCTTTCGACGGCGCGAGCGCCGCGGGCCATAGCTACCATCGCTCCTCAGGCACGCTGACTCCTAACGGAGATGCACGCCGCTGGACCACCCGGCGTGCGACAATCCCCACGTTGCGAGGCAACCCGGGCCCTGACTCATGAGCGATCAAACAGCGTCTGCCTTTCGCCGCCGTGCGGCTCTGCCGCTGTTGCTAATCTGCCTGGTTGCCCTGGGCCCGGCCCTGGCGTTTGCGGTTGGCAGCCTGCTCGCGCCCTACGAGGGCGACCATGGACTCGCGGGATTTTTCGGAGCCATCGGTGCTGACGCGCTGCGAGGTGAACCCGTCGCCTGGATCCTCCTGCTCTCACCGACGCTTGTTGTCGCCCTCTGGTGGCTCCTGTTCCGACTAGTGTGGCCACGCCGGGCGAGTGACGCGCAAAGTCCCTCTGATTAGCCGGCCGATGCCGACGGTTGTATGGATAAATTCAATATAATTAAACAATTATCGGCTTTATCTCAGAGTTTATGTCAATACGAGACAGGGCAGGCAAAACAACCGTCTATAGTGATTGTGTCGGCCGTCCAGGGTCGGCCAGAGAACTAAAAAGAAGATAGCGAGGTCAATAAGGCCAGTAGTGGCGGCCCGTGAGCAGCAGGCCCAGCCAGAGAATGGCCAGCACAGCGAAGCGCCAGGAACGGCGCCGCAGGGTCCCGAAGAAAGCCGCGGCGCAGATCACAGCGAGTAGGGTAAAAATCCCCGTACTCTCAAGGAGCGATGGCGTTTCGCTCGCGAGGCGACCGGAATCGTCCTGGATCAGCGCGAAGACCAGCGCAACGACGCCCAGGCCGAAGGCGATCGCGGCGAGGCTGCCGAGCAGGATGCCCAGGATGATAGTGAACGGTTTCATAAGGCTGGCGCTTGGTCCATCGCACCGGCCCACTGAATTGGGAGTTGGTTGCGCGGATCTGAGCCCGCGTTTAGGCTCAGATCGCCATTGAAACGAATTAACCAGTTAATAGCAAAGAGAGCTGAATGCATTACCGGGTGAAGAAAAATCTCTGGCAAACCCTCGGCAGACCGGGCCTTTTGCTCGCCTGCATCATCGGCCTGGGCCTGGCGGTCGCGAGACCGGCGCCAGCCGAACCGAACATCGTCGATGCCCCGCCTATTCTGGAATCGACACCCAGGCACCGGCAGGTCGCTCGCATGGTCACCCGGTTCGTAGAGCGCATGCACTATTCGCGCGTCCGGGTTGACGACGGTCTGTCAGAGCTGATTCTCGAAAACTACCTGAACGCACTTGACCCGGGCAAACAATACTTTCTCGAATCCGACATCGTTTACTTCGCCCGCTACCGCAGCACGCTAGATGACGTGGTGCGGACCGGTGAGCTTGATCCAGTGTTCGATATATTCCGGCTGTACCGGCTGCGCGCTCAGCAGAATCTGGGCGTTGCGCTGCTGGAACTCGACGCTGAACCCGATTTCACCAGCGACGAAGTCTTCCACTTCGATCGCGAAGACATGCCGTGGATCGCGACCCGTGCCGCCATGCAGGACAACTGGCGGCGGCGTGTCAAGAATGACGCTCTGGGCTTGCTGCTCGCCGACAAAGCATGGGAAGAATCCCGCGACCTGCTGGAGAAGCGCTACACCCGCGTGCTCAAGCGCATCAACGAGGTCGATAGCGACGATGTCTTCGAGACCTTCATGAACGCTTTTGCGCGCACGCTGGATCCGCACTCCAGCTACCTGTCGCCACGCCAGTCGGAGGAGTATCGCATTCAGATGAGCCTCTCCTACCAGGGCATTGGCGCATCTTTGCAGCTGACGGATGAGCTGGTGACCGTGCTCAACGTGATTCCCGGCGGACCGGCGTCAATTGATGGGCGACTGCAACCCAACGATCGCATAACCGGCGTCGCCCAGGGCGATGACGGAGAGATTGTCGATGTGGTTGGCTGGCAGCTGGACGATGTGGTGCAGCTTATTCGCGGACCCAGCGGCAGCGAAGTCCGCCTGCAGATCCTGCCGGGGGATGCACTGCCGGGGGATGAGCAGTTCATGCTTGATCTGGTCCGTGACAAGATCAAGCTCGAAGAACAGGCCGCCAAGGCTGAGTATCTGGACCTTGAGAGTGCCGATGGCCAGGCGCTGCGTGTGGGGCACATCGATGTGCCGAGCTTTTACCAGGATTTTGAAAGCAAGAGCCGCGGCGACGATGACTTTGTCAGCACGACTCGCGATGTCGAGCGCCTGCTCAAAGAGCTAACCGCCGAGGGCATCGACGGGCTGATCCTGGATCTGCGCGGCAACGGTGGGGGACACCTGTCGGAAGCCACCGCGTTGACCGGGCTATTTATCGATGATGGCCCGGTCGTCCAGCTCAAAGATACCAATGGACGCATTGAGGTACTCGACGATCCAAGCCGGGGTGCGATCTATGACGGGCCTCTGGTGGTCCTGGTGGACCGCTACAGTGCCTCGGCCTCGGAGATTTTTGCGGCCGCTATTCAGGACTACAATCGCGGCGTTGTTATCGGGCAGCAGACCTTTGGAAAGGGTACTGTCCAGAACCTCTATGTGCTTGACCAGTACACGCGGCGAGCCCCGGATGAGGGTCTTGGTCAGCTTACGTTGACCATCGGCAAGTACTACCGGGTCACCGGCGGGAGCACACAGAATCGGGGCGTGCTACCCGATGTGGACCTGCCATCAGCCGTGGATCCGCTTGCCGTTGGCGAAAGCAGCCGGGAGCGCGCCCTGCCCTGGGATCAGATCGCCGCTACCCGCTTCGATGCCCGCAGCCCGCTCAACAGCAGATTGGTCGAGCTCAACCTCGCCCAGCAGGAACGCAACGGCCGGGATCCTGAGATTCAGCACCTGCTCTCTGGTATCACCGCTGTGCAGGAGGCCAGAGCGCGCAATTGGGTCAGCCTGAACTTAGAGGCGCGCCAGCGAGAGCGTGAGGAGCTGAGGGCCGAGCGCCTCGCGCGAGAGAATGCGAAACGGACCGCACTGGGACTCGAGGCTGTCGCATCACTGGATGACGCCGAAGAAGCTGAGCAGCCGGATGTGCTGCGGAAACAGGCAGCGAGTGTGCTGGCAGATTTACTGGGCGCAGGGCAGCTTAGCCAGGTCACAGTCGTGACGAATCAGCAGCCGTCCGGCTAGTCAGCGGCGCGCTAGCTCACCAGCACGGAATATACGTCCCAATAGTCTTCTGCGAGTACGTTGAGCGGATGATGGTCCCGCGCGGCCGGTTGCGCGTAGCTATCCAGGCGAGGCGGAATATTCGCGCAGCCTGCCTGCACCGGAACGGTGTCACCCCCGAGGCGGTAGTCGGCGCCGGACGCAAGATAACGTGTGCGGCGATCCGCCATCGCCGGCAACTGTTCGAATGCCTCCAGCATCAGCAATCGGCGCGCGGCACGGCGGCTAATGCGGCGACAATCTGCCGGACTGCCAAAATCCATGTCCCGTAAATTGCGTAAGGTGGCTGAGCGCGCCAGTGCGGCAATCTCGTTCTCGGCGAAAAACAAGGCCAGCTCCTGAGCCATAGCAATGATGCGGAGATTGACCTCGCGCCGCGCCTCCACTGACAACTCACCGGGTTCCGGCATAACGCGGGCGGCACGCTCTGCGCGCTCTGCGTTGAGGCGATCCTGCGTATCGATTGCTGCGTCCAGCTCTGCCTGCAGACGCTCAACGGACTCACGCGTGCGCTGACGGAACAACAACCCTTTGAGACCAGTTGCTTTGCGCTGAGCATCAACCAGAGTCTGTTTCGCCGCCCGAATATGGCGCGCATTCGAAGCGAGCTGATCGTCCAGGCTCGACACCTCGGCCGCCAACCGGGCGACATGTACCTTGCGCAGCGACTCGCGCTCGGCCACGGCAGCTTCATCAAGAGCTACCTTCCTGAGCCGGACCAGGCGCCGGTGGCAGTGTTGCCACAAACCGTGCAGCTGATAGTAGACCGCAGCATTGGCGGCCTGCTGCGGATCTGCAAGATAGCCCTCCAGCTGTTCGAGTCGTTGCTGGGCCCGCAGGAGATCGCCCTCCTGCTGACGCAAACGGTCCTTCAAGGTGTCGCGTTCAGCACGCAAGCTGGCGAAGGCCTTTTTCAGTTCATGGCGGTTCCAGAACAGCTTGAGCAGCCGGTCATCCGAGAACGGCTCAACTTCAGTGCCTGATACCTGGGTTACTACGGTAGACATGACTTAGCCGCTGCCGCCGGAGCCGCCGCGCCCGTTCGCATTGGTAGCCGTGAAGTTAGCCGGAATGGCCGCTGGGAAACGTTGACCCGACTCCCAGTTTTTCCTTATAGAGCAGCGACTTCAGCCACTGATTCGGGTTCCTCGGTCGGCGCGAAGTGGTGCTCGTGATCATGCAGATACTCCAGCCACTTGCAGAGCATCATGTTTCTTGACCAGCGTCGATCAAGCTCTCGCCCGTAACGCTTGCGCAGCGAGAGCAGCATGCCGTGATGGTGATGGGCTGCCCAACCCGCGACCTCGGCGACCCGCGCATCCAAATAAAGCCGCACGCGCAAATCTGGATCCAGCACCACCCCGCCGCAAGCCGGCAGCGCATAAGTCATGCGCAGCACGCGCGTATACCTACTGCGTTTCTCAACGGTGAGTTGCACGGGGAAATCTTCCCGCGCATACGAAATCGCAGCCGGCGAATGCAACACGCGATCCCCAATTAACTCCGTCAAGCGAATATAATTACATTCGTACAACGCCATCAGGCCACCGAAACTACGGGGCAGCACGGAGCCTTCAGGTACGATGTCGCTGTCGACGTTCATGAGCGGAATATAGCACAGCGATTTTGGCAGAAGATTGACACGATGCACGTCACAATAACGTACACCTAACGCTATCGCAGTTACGTGATTGCAAGCTTGACAAGAACGATTACATGCGTTCTTTTAGACGCTCAATCGTCAGGCACTGCGCGTGTGCGCAAGCGCATTGAAGTTTCCTGGACACTGCATTGTCTGAGAACTATGGTGTGCTAACGCTTGAGACCGGCAGCTCATGTCGGCATGCATTACGCAGCCAGATCAAATGTGAGCGACAAGACCCAGAAGTGTTCGCGGACACACGCGCCCTTCTCTCTCTGCGGCCAGCTAAGGGCGCACGCGTCGCTCAATGCCGGTTTGCGTGAGGATATTGCTGGCGATTTCCTCTACAGAGTAGTGGGTGGTATCCACAAACGGTATCTGCAGCCGGCGAAACATGTCCTCCGCCGCGCGCAGCTCAAACCGAACCTGTTGCGGGCTGGCATACCGCCCGGTCGCACGCCGCTCCTTGCGAATCTGCTGCAGACGTTCTGCTTCGATTGTCAGGCCGAACAAACGCCCCCGGTGAGCCTGCAAACATGCTGGCAACTGCCCCTCCTCCAACTCGTCTTCCGACAGCGGATAGTTCGCCGCAAACACGCCGTAGGTTAACGCCAGATAGAGGCAGGTTGGTGTCTTGCCCGATCGGGATACCCCAACCAAAATAACGTCGGCCTTATCGTAGTCGGCGGTGCGCGATCCATCGTCATAAGTCAGCGCGTAGTTGGTGGCCTCGATGCGCAGGTCGTAGCGCCCCGCGTCAGCCATACCATGCGCGCGGCCAGAGATATGGGTGGACTGCCGCTGCAGCTCGGTCTCGAGCGGCGTGACAAAGGTCTGGAAGAAATCCAGAAACAGCCCCCTCGACTCAGCGAACGGCGGCCGTAGTTCGTCCTGGACTAACGTGCCGAAGACGATCGGCCGCTCACCATCACGATCGGCTGTCTGATTGATCTGTGCCACCGCCGACTCTACCTTGTCAAGACTGTCCACAAATGGCAGAGTCACGAGCTTAAACTCGTACCCGTCAAACTGTGTGAGCAGACTGCGCCCGAGGGTTTCTGCGGTCACTCCCGTCTGATCTGACACAAAGAATACGGTGCGATGAGTCAAGGCGCTCACACGGTTGGCTGATGCGTCTACGCGATTTTCCATTTCTACGAGACCAAGACAAGAGAGAACGGGTTGAAGGACTACGTCGTCCCGCTGAATGAGTTGCGCATGACGGATATCGACTCCGTCGGTGGCAAAAATGCGTCGCTCGGAGAATTGATTTCCCAGCTGGGCAGCCTTGGAGTGCGCGTGCCGGGTGGCTTTGCGACCAGTGCGGCGGCGTTCCGCGAGTTTGTGGGTCAGGGTGAACTTGGCGACCGAATTCGCAACCAGCTGAGCGATCTTGACGTCGACAACGTGAGCGCGCTGGCTGACGCCGGCGCCAGGGTTCGAAGCTGGATTGAGGAAACGCCGCTACCAGCTTCGTTAACCGATGCCATCAAAGCACAGTGGCAAACGCTCAGCTCAGCCCATGGGGACGAACTCTCGGTAGCCGTCCGTTCATCAGCCACCGCAGAGGACCTGCCTGAGGCCTCGTTCGCTGGCCAGCAGGAAACATTTCTGAATGTTCGCGGCCTCGAGAACGTCATAGCAGCGATTCATAAGGTCTACGCATCGCTCTATACGGATCGCGCGATTGCTTACCGCGTTCACCAGGGTTTCCCCCACGACCAGGTTGCACTGTCTGTCGGCGTTCAACAGATGGTGCGCAGCGACCTGGGCGCCAGCGGTGTCATGTTCACTCTGGATACAGAGTCCGGGTTTCGCGATATGGTCTTCATCACCTCCGCGTACGGCCTCGGCGAAACCGTGGTCCAGGGCGCGGTTAATCCCGATGAGTTCTATGTCTACAAGCCCGCACTGCGAGCGAACCATCAGGCCATCTTGCGGCGTAAGCTGGGCAGTAAGTCGATCAAGATGATCTTCGCCCAGGACGACGCTGCCAGTGAACCGGTTGCCACGGTGGACGTTGATGCGGAGGCTCAATCCCGCTTTTCTCTGACGGATGAGGAAATCCACGCGCTCGCCCGCGACGCCCTCATCGTCGAGGAGCACTACGGCAGACCGATGGATATCGAGTGGGGCAAAGATGGTATCGATGGCCAGATTTACCTGCTCCAGGCGCGGCCGGAAACCGTGCAGAGCCGTCGTCAGGACACTATCCAGCGCTTTGAGCTGAAGCGGCGGTCCGAGATTCTGGTACAGGGCCGCAGTATTGGTCAGCGCATTGGCGCCGGCCCGGCTCGGCAGGTGGCATCGGCCCAGGAGATGCATCGCGTCGAACCCGGGGATGTCCTGGTTGCTGATATGACAGATCCCGACTGGGAACCCGTCATGAAAAAGGCCTCAGCCATTGTGACCAACCGTGGGGGGCGAACCTGCCACGCGGCCATCATCGCGCGCGAGCTCGGTATTCCTGCTGTGGTGGGCTGCGGGAATGCAACAGAGCTGCTCAATGACGGTACAGACGTCACGGTGTCCTGCGCAGAAGGTGACGATGGCTATGTCTACGCCGGGCGCCTTGAGTACGACGAGCATGACATCGAACTAAACAAGCTACCGGACGTGCCCGTCAAGATCATGATGAACGTCGGCAACCCCGACCGCGCATTCGACTTTGCCAACATTCCCAATCACGGTGTGGGGTTGGCCCGGCTGGAGTTCATCGTTAACCGCATGATCGGCGTGCATCCACGCGCGCTGCTCGATTTTTCTGAGCTACGGGCTGATCTGCAGACCACGGTGCGTGAGCAGATGGCCGGCTACTCAGACCCTGTGGAGTTTTTTGTAGCCCGGCTAAGCGAGGGTATCGCGACGATTGCCGCCGCTTTCGCGCCAAACCCCGTCATAGTGCGGCTGTCAGATTTCAAGTCGAACGAGTATGCAAACCTGCTCGGTGGGGAACAGTACGAACCGCACGAGGAGAACCCCATGCTGGGTTTCCGCGGCGCATCGCGCTATCTCGCAGACAGTTTCAAGCGATGCTTCGAGCTGGAATGTGCAGCGCTCCGGCGCGTCCGCAATGACATGGGGCTGACGAATATTCAGGTGATGGTGCCGTTCATCAGGACACTGCAGGAGGCCCGGGATGTCGTGCAGCTCCTGGATGACAACGGTCTGGGGCGCGGCGTAAACGGTCTAAAGCTCATCATGATGTGCGAGCTGCCGACGAATGCACTCCTCGCCGACCAATACCTCGAGTTTTTCGACGGCATGTCAATCGGGTCGAATGACATGACCCAACTGGCCCTGGGACTAGACAGGGATTCCGGCCTAGTTGCGGATTTGTTTGACGAGCGCGATCCCGCCGTAAGAGCGCTGCTGAAGCTCGCCATCGATGCCTGCAAGCGGCAGAACAAGTACATCGGTATCTGCGGCCAGGGCCCATCGGATCATCCCGATCTGGCTCGGTGGCTGCTGGATCAGGGCATTGAAAGCATGTCGCTCAATCCCGACAGCGTGCTGGAAACCTGGATGTTTCTTGCCGGCGAGAAAGTCTGAATCAGAACTCGCTCCAGCTAGATTTCCGCCGCCAGCGGATCCGCGGCAGGATAATGCCCAGCGCAATGCCGACCAGCAGCACACCGGCTCCGACGATAAACCAGTCGCGTTGCGCCTTGCTTGCCAAGCGCTGGTTTTCAGCCTGCACATCGGCCAGGGCCCGCTCGGTCTCAGCCATCCGCTGCCGCAACTGCTGATTCTGCTCATCAATCTGAATGGCATTGGCGGATAGCCTGCGGATATCACTCAGTTCAGTCTGCAAATCGCTGCCCGAGCTCTCCAGCTGATTAATGCGCCGCTGCAGATCCGTTCGAGCCTGCTCAAGCTCCCTATTCTCGCTTTGCAGCGCACGCTGCCGCTGCTCGCTGGCGTTTAGACGCTCCTGAATACCAGGCAACGTAACCCGTGCTGGCGGCGAGCGCAGCAGGTATCGATTGAGTACCCAGCCTTCAGCACCGCCGGATGTGCGCACGCGCGAGTAGCCCGCAGCATCGTCGCGCTCCAGCAACTCAACGCGGGTGCCACTGGCGAGCATACGTACGATGTTCTGCTGCGTGCTCTTGCCCGTGCGCATAGTGACCTCGAACTTATCCGTCACCCAGCGGTTCTCGTCGGTCTGCGCCCAGGTTGGCTGCGACCAGAACAGCGCTAGCACGAGCACCGCGCCGACGAGAGGTAAAAAAACATGTACAGGCAAGCGCATAGAAAATTGGCCTAGCGGCCATGGACTGGTCAAACCTGCGAGGCGCAATGCTGGATAGCTGGGCTGACTGCGGTTCACGTAGATAACCCTTCAGGCGACGGTTACTCGACGACAGAACCTGCCGTCGCTGCGGTACGCGACTCTAACACAACAGCAAAACACCCGAGTCCGTGCATTCTTCCAGGTCAGCAGCCCAAGAAATGCTCGCGATAGTGCCTTAACTCTGCAATAGAGTCGCGAATATCAGCCAATGCCAGATGTGCGGAGTTCTTCTGAAAACCGTCGAGCGCCCGGGGTGACCATAGACCTGCCAGAATTTTCACCGTACTGACATCCAGATTCCGGTAATGAAAGAAGCCCTCCAGCTCTGGCATCTCCCTGGCCATAAAGCGGCGATCCTGGCAAATACTATTGCCACACATTGGAGACCGACCCGGGTCCACGTGCTGCCGCAAGAAACTCAGGGTTTGCTGCTCGGCTTCGGCAGTTGTGAGTCGGCTTGCCCGTACACGCTCAGTTAAGCCCGACTGGCCGTGCTGCCTGGTATTCCACTCGTCCATACCGTCCAGCACGGCATCCGGCTGATGAATGACCAGTGACGGACCTTCAGCGACAATATTGAGGTCGCTATCGCTCACGATGGTCGCAATCTCGATGATAGAATCCCGCTGCGTGTCGAGACCCGTCATTTCCAGATCAATCCAGATCAGACGCTGTGCGTCGCTCGGCATGTGCACTCCCCAGAATCTCGTGGTCGCGCATTCTAGCAAAGCTTTGCATCCGCACTTATCGTTGTCTGGCAACGACTGGCATGAGTGAGCCAGCGCTGGTTGTCGCCGCGCACGGCCAGTTTGGCTGGCTGGAGACGTCAACCGGACACCGAGCCCGATTCGTCGTCCGCGGGCGCAAACTCAAAGTTGTTTGTGGAGACAGCGTGACGTGGGAGCGTGAGGAAGGCGAAGACCGAGTTGTGATCGAGGCCATTCGCCGTCGCAGGAACGCACTGTGCCGGCTGGCAGCGAACGGCTCAACCGGTGAAACTCTTGCAGCCAACATCGATCGGATTTGTGTGACCTGCGCGCCTGAGCCCAAACCCGACTGGTTCGTTGTCGACCGCTATCTCTGCGCCGCCCATGCGATTGGCGCCGATGCGCTGCTCGTCGTCAACAAGGCAGATCTGCCGTCCGGCAAAAGACTTGAAGAGATCGACGTGTATTGCAAAGCCGGCTATGCGGCGGTGGCGACCTCCGCCATAGAGCAACATGGCATCGACGAACTGTCCACGCACCTGACCGGCGGCATCGCGCTGCTGGTAGGCCAGTCAGGCGTTGGCAAGTCCTCGCTCCTGAATCAACTTGTGCCCGACGCGGAAGCGGCAACGGCTAACCTTTCGAAGGCCAGCAAGGAAGGTACGCACACAACGACTGCTTCACTGATGCATGCGCTGCCGAGTGGCGGCCGCCTGATTGATAGCCCCGGAGTCAGGGATTTCGTCCCGGCTATCGGCGCTGGCACGACGATTGCCGAAGGTTTCCGCGAGATCGCCGCCCGAGCTGACAACTGCCGCTTTACTGACTGCCGCCACCTGCAAGAGCCCGGCTGTGCGGTCGTGCGGGCCGTGGATACCGGAGACATTTCCCCGCGACGTTACGAGAGCTACCGGCGGTTGCTGCGCACGGTCGAACGCTGGCAACCGTGATTTCGGCTCTCGCTGTCTCTGGCAGCGCGCTGAAAAAGACTCTGACGTGTTCGCGACGAGGCGTGGGTCGGCGGGCAAGCGGAATGTATATGCGAGGAGCCTCTGCTCCGCCCCAAGAACGGTCCGTTGCAGTCCGACTCTGCTGCCAGCAAGACGCCGAGCGGATCGCACTGGCGGTGGAGCAGAGGCTCCCTACATGAGCATTTTGAGCCGCACCACAACGAAGTACCGGAACGGCTGTGGGGCTTTCATTCTAAACTGCGGTGCGTGCGGCGATGGCTCGAGACAGCGTGTTGCTATCGACGAACTCCAGCTCACCCCCCATAGGCACGCCGTGGGCGATGCGGGATGCCCTGACGCCGTGTTCCTCGGCCACTCGCGCAAAATAGGCTGCGGTAGCCTCCCCTTCGACAGTTGCGCTGGTCGCCAGCACCAACTCGCTGACTTCGCCGGCCTGCAAGCGCTGCTCCAGTCGTGGCGCGCCCAGCTCTGAGGGACCGATGCCATCGAGCGGCGACAGACGCCCCATCAGCACAAAGTAGCGGCCACGAAAACTGGCAGAGTCCTCAACGGCTACCACGTCAGCCGGTGATTCAACAACACAGACCAGACTGTCGTCACGGCTCTTGTCGGCGCAAATCGGGCAGATATCTGTTTCCGTGAGCATGCGGCACCGCTGGCATTCGCCGATGTGCTCGAGCGCGCCATGCATCGCGTCCACTAACTTGCGCGCGCCGTCACGTTCACGCTCCAGCAAATGGAAGGCCATGCGCTGCGCAGATTTGGGGCCAACCCCGGGCAGACAGCGCAATGCTGTCAGCAACTCCTGGAGCCGCGGTGAGAAGCTCATCAGCAGAGCAACTTAGAACGGCAGCTGCATACCGCCCGGCAGGCCAAGACCGCCAGCCAGCCCGGACATCTTTTCCTGGGTCGTCGATTGCACCTTGCGCAGGGCGTCGTTGAACGCGGCGACCAGTACGTCCTCAAGCATGTCGCGATCTTCACCGAGCAGCGAATCATCAATACGTACGCCCCTCACTTCATGTGCGCAGGTTACAGTGAGCTGCACCAGACCGCCTCCAGCCTCCCCCTGCACTTCGAGATCTGCCAACTCGGCCTGAGCCTCCTGCATCTTCGACTGCATTTTCTGGGCCTGCTTCATTAGCTGACCGATATCTGCCTTCATTACTCTATGTCCTCACTACCGAACGGCAACTGATATAAACGGCTTCAGGCAGGTCCGGACTGCACTCTGCCGTTCTCTGACGAATAGACCGCGGCTAGCCAGCTGGCCCGCTGCGCGGCTGAATTGAGTCGGCCACGATTTCGCCATCGAATGCGTCCATCAACTCGCGCACTGAAGGATCCTGGGTGAAGTCTTCCCGCACTTTCCTCTGCGCCGCGGCGGCCTTTGCGCTGGCGCGGTCGGCTGCAGTCTCAACCGCCAACTCAGCCACCTTTACAGACAGTTTGATGCTGCTACCCAGGTGGTTCTGCACGGCTTGCTCCAGCCGATCCACAATCTGCTTAGTCAGCAGGTGCTGATTCTTCGGATCCACGCGCAGACGCACATCAAAAGGCGTCGACGAATCCAACGCGCAGTGCTCAGCGAGCTGACGGGCCGCGCCCTTAACGTTTAGATCAGCAATAAACGCCGGCCAATCGTTTAGCTCACCCGCGGCAAACGCCTCAGCGCCCCCAGCGCTGTCAGCAGCGCGCGGAGCGCGTGCCTCCGGGGCCACGGACTTGGACGAGGCACGCCCCTGTGGCTTCGGTGATGCAGGGCCCCGCTTTGACGATGATGCCTTGTCACCGGCGCGGCCGTCTTTTGCCGATGACGAAGTAGCGACGCCCTCGCCGTGATCCGGTCGAAACGCAATCATGCGCAGCAGTGCCATTTCGAAACCAATTCGCGGATCCGGCGCCAGATCAAGATCACGCCGGCTGCCAACCACAAGCTGGTAGTAAAGCTGCACTACCGCGGGGTCCATCGATTCAGCCAGCCGGCACAACTCGCCGTCAGGTTCTTCATCGCCAAGCGCATCTGCGCCGACAAGCTGGATAACGGCAATCCGCTGCAGCTGCGTTGCCAGCTCGTCGAGAACACGGTCGTAATCCGGCACGTCTTCATCCAAAGTCGCCACGCGCGCCAGTAGCTCCGACGCGTCGCCGGCAGCAAGACTATTGACGAGCCCAATGACCTGATCTTGATCCATCGCACCAAGCATTGCGGCTACGTCGGTGTCGCTGAGCCGGTTGTCGCCATAGGCCCGCGCCTGATCCAGCAGACTCAATGCATCCCGCACGCTGCCATTGGCAGCGCGGGCAAGCCGCGCGAGGGCTGCAGGTTCAGCCTCCAGCCCTTCGGCTGCACAGATCGTGGCCATGCGCTCATCAATCAGGCTGGCCGGCAGGCGCTTTAAATTGAACTGCAGGCAACGTGACAAGACGGTTACCGGCAACTTTTGCGGGTCGGTGGTCGCCAGCAGGAACTTGACGTGCGGCGGTGGCTCCTCGAGCGTTTTCAGCAGCGCGTTGAACGACTGGCGCGACAGCATGTGTACCTCATCTATCAGGTACACCTTGTAGCGACCGCTGGTCGGCGTGTACTGCACGTTCTCCAGGAGCTCACGCGTGTCGTCCACGCCGGTCCGCGAAGCGGCATCGACCTCAATCAGATCAACGAACCGTCCCTCGTCAACCGCGAGACAGCTTGCGCATTTTCCGCAGGGGTTTTCGGCGACGCCGACTTCGCAGTTCAGGGCTTTGGCAAGAATCCTGGCCAGCGTTGTCTTGCCGACCCCCCGAGTGCCCGCAAAGAGATAGGCATGGTGAACCCGGTCGGCAGATAACGCATTCTGCAGCGCACGCACGACATGGGCCTGCCCAACCACGTCGTCGAAGTTCAGCGGCCGCCATTTGCGCGCCAGTACGAGATAGCTCATTTAAAGTTGTTTTATCGCTGTTCTGTAAGAGGCAGTGTGAAAGATCCGCGCCAGCCGCACCCCGGCGCCCGGCATCACCGCTACCGCTGCTCCCTTCCGGGCCTGACGGGGTTCACGGCTAGCCGCCGCGGGGGGACCAGCGCGGACCCTCGGCAAGGGTATTCGGTACCCGACAGATCAGCAAGGGACACAGCCGCTGGCCGCCCCAAGACGGTGTTAGACTGGCAAACGAATGGTGTTATCCGAATTATCTTTAGCAACCTGGCACCGGCGCGCGAACTGGCTCCCGGTGATTGCCTTGCTGCTACTCACGGCTGGATGCAGCAATAACCCCACCCAGGTCGCTATTACCCAACACAGCGAATTATCGGATCCCCCCCGGGTCGGCCGGATGTTCATCCTCGGATTAAGCGACGACTATGGCGTGCGCGCCCGTTTTGAGAGAATCGCGGCGGATGCGCTGCGCCGTCGTGGTATCACCGCCTGGCCAAGCAGCAATTTCATGAGCGCGGACATTACGCCAAGCCGCGATAGCGTCGCCGCGGCGCTGCAGGACGTCAGCGCGGATGGCGTGATGGTTACCCGTCTGGTCAGCATCGCTGTGGACGTGACCGAGATCGAGGAACGTACCATCGTCAAATCCAACCGGCCCGCCTTGGACCGGCCGCTAGACAGGCCACTGGATCTGTTTAGCTATGAATACACTGAGTACAACGAGCCAGGCTACCTGGAGGTAACTGGTACCGTCAGTCTCAGCACGGACCTGTACAGCGCCAGTAGCGGCAGGCTGCTGTATACATTCGACACAGTCACCACCGACACGGAAAGTGAATTCGAACTCATGGACGCAGCCACCGAGGCACTCGCAGAGAGCATGGCCCGTGAGGGGCTACTTTCCGTTACCGGCCGCTGACCCGGCCTGGGCCGATTCCGGACGCAGGCACTCAAAATGCTCTGGATAGTCGTGGCTGTGTGCCTCGTGGTGGCCGTTGTGGCACCCGGAATATGGGTTAAGCATGTCCTGAAAAAGTACAGCCAGCCGGCGGATCGATACGCCGAGTCCGGCACAGGCGCCGAACTGGCGCGGCACTTGCTCGACCGGTTTGAGTTGGGCCGCGTCAAAGTTGAGGAAACCGAGGTCGGCGACCACTATGATCCGTCAGCAGAGGCCGTGAGGCTGAGTGCGGAAAACTTTTCGGGTGCGTCACTGACCGCGGTCACGGTTGCCGCGCATGAGGTAGGCCACGCCATTCAACACGCGCGGCGCGAGCGCTTGTTCGCCACTCGCCAGCGCGTGGTGACCTGGGCAGCAAATGCCGGAAGACTCAGCGGGCCACTACTCATCGCGGCGCCTGTCGTCGGTGCGCTGTTGCGCACTCCGCAAATCAGCCTTGTGGTACTGGCCCTTGCCGTAGGCTCCATGCTCCTGGCCTCCGTCGCGCATCTGGTAACCCTGCCGGTCGAGTTTGATGCCAGTTTCAACAAGGCGCTGCCCGTGCTGGAAGAAGGCCGCTACCTGCGCGACGAGGACCTGCCTCATGCGCGGCGCATATTGCGTGCGGCGGCCCTGACTTACGTTGCCGCATCCCTGATGAGCCTGCTTAATCTTGGGCGCTGGCTCGCCGTGCTAAGACGCTAACCGGCTCAGTGGGCAGCGCGAGACTCGGATGCGACAGTCCGCGTTTCTGGCGGTGATGACAACCTGGGCAGCAGCGGCACAGTCTTGTGGATCCAAGCTTTCGGATCCTCGCGGTGTCCCGGACAGGGGATCACAAAGATGCGTTCTCTCACGAGAGCGGAAACCTCAGCGACGTCGATTTCGCCCATTGCACGCCCGAAGGCCGACGTCATTTTTCGCGCCTGCACGAGGGTCAAATCAGTTTCTACAATCAGCTCCTCAGTCACCGGGGCAGCCAACAGAGGCTTGGTGCGAGCAAGCACCTCCCGATCTTCATCCATCACTTGCTGCTCCGTCATGCTTACGAGGGCCTGATGCTCCTCAGCGGAGACCTCTGCTCTTGGCTGCAACAGCAGCATGTGGATCTGCGTGTTGGCGATGTCAATCGGCGTGACGACAGCCAGAACGATTTGCACCGGGTAGTTTTCCTGGTGGTTGGTGTTGCGGGACATCAAACCGACTACCGAATACTCCATCAGTAGCCCTCGGTCGGGACTGGTATTGCCATGCTGGTCCCAGGCCGCGTGAAAGGCCTTTACGTAGGTTTCCGTCAGTGCCTGGGTCTCAATGGTCACGCCCTCCGGCAGCCACTGACCAAACTCATGTACATAGTTCACATGACATGGGTCGTTGTAGTTTTCGATCATGCGCATGAAGTTCACGTCTTCGCGACGTGACAGGGTTGAGCAGTACCAGCGATCCTGCTCGGAGAACTCCGGCAACAGATCCGGTAACTCCGGCCGAGCACCCTCATCAAGATCGCCAAGAAACACAAACAACAGCCCGTACCGCTCAACAACCGGATAGCTCGGCACCCGCGCGCGTTTCGGCGGCTCTGCAGGTTTGGGTACGCCGGCGGGAATCCTGATGCAGCGCCCGGCGCTGTTGAACTCCCAGCCGTGCTGCGGGCAGATCAGCTCACCGCCGCGCAGCTTGCCGCCCGACAAAGAGGCGCCACGATGGCAACAGGTATCGCTGAGACAGCACGCCCGGCCGCGGGCATCTCTGAACAGGACAAAATCACAGCCGAGCATGCGCACACGCCGAGGCTGGTCGGTCACGTCAGCAGCCTCACAGGCCGCGTACCAATTGTTGATAAACATGCAGATTGCCGCGTGAAGGTATGCGAAACAGCCTAGCCCAGGCCCTGCTGTGCCGATGGGGAAAGCCCCGGGGCTGCTCATTGTGTGGTTGCAGGCTCGTTATTAATCGTTTGCTACCATCCCGGCACCCAACGGGACCGCGACAGTGAAAAACGTACAAGCCGAGCGGCAACGCCGCGCGCAAAAACTGGCCAGGCAAAAGGTGAGCATCGCGCTGGCACCAGACCAGGCCCCGCAGCCGGTATCCGCGCTGCAGGCACTGCAGGTAGCGGACAAGTACCGGGCCAACCGTCACTTCCAGGCTGCGACGGTAATCTGCGATCAGTTGGTTGCAGCCGGCGTGAAGGGCGTTGAGCTGAATGGCGTGCAGCTCCACATTGCCATAGAAGCCAAGCGGCTCTCCAAGGCCCTTAAGCTCAGCAAGACACTTAGTCAGCTGGCACCCACCGAACCGAAAGTTGCCGAGCTGGTTGCGCAGGCCTTGCGCCTGGCTAACCGCCACGAACAGGCGAAAAGCCTGCTAGACAAAGCCATTCGGCGGGATCCCAACAACGCTGACCTGCGCGAGCGGCGCGGCCGCCTGCTCGCTGACCTGGGGGAATTCGACGCGGCCGGCGACGATTTGCGCAAAGCGCTCCGGCTGGATCCCAACCGGACCGCACCGTATCTGGTACTGAGCCTGCTGAATCAACTGTCCGAGGATGAAATCACCAAACTCCAGAAGCTGGCTGACAACGGTGCCGGCAGCCCTGAGGAGGTGAACTTCAGCCTGGCTGCCGTGAGGCAGGCAGTTGGTGACATAGCGGGTCAGTTCGAATATCTGGGGCGCGCCAACGCTGCGACAGTTGCCAAGCGCGGCAATTGGCCGACGGATCGCATCCGCGATGAGAACACGCGCCAAATAGAACTCTTTGATGCTGAAGCGCTGAGCCGCCTTGCCGTGCAAAGCACCCCGGGCAAGAGCGATCCTCGGCCCATATTTATCGTCGGTATGCCGCGAAGCGGCTCCACGTTGGTCGAGCAAATTCTATCGGCCAGTGAGGACGTGCGCGGTATCGGCGAGGCCGCCCTGTTTCAATCCACCCTGCTCGATCTCTGCCTGGTGCGCTACCCCGGCCTGCGCTGGCCTGAGCACCTGGCGCAACTGACAGCCGAGGACACGACAGAGATTAGGCAACGATATCTGCGTGAAGCACAAGAGGTGTATGGCGGTGCCCCGGTGCTCATCGACAAGACCCTAGGCGGATTTCGCGACGTTGGCCTGATTGCGGCGTGCCTGCCGAGCGCGCGTTTCCTTCACACGCTGCGCCATCCTTTAGCGACTATTTTGAGTAGCTATGAGCAGGCGTTTGGCGAACTGGCTTACTGCAGTCGCCTGGAAGATCTCGCGCATCAATATCTTGAGCACCTGCGCCTGATGGATCACTGGAAGCAACTGCTGGGTGACCGCATTCTCACGGTGAACTACGAGGACCTCGTTGCGGATTTTGAGCAGCAGGCCACGGCCATGCTGAGTTTCTGCGATATCCCTTGGACGGACGAGGTGCTGGCTTTCAACAACAACCCGCGCGCCGTGATGACCGTAAGCGCCCGGCAGGTCAGAGAGCCCATTTACCAGACATCAGTTGCGCGTTGGCAGAAAGCGGAACCGTTCCTGAAGCCGGCGCGTGACATTTTGGCAGCCGCCGGCGCACTGCCGCCACAGGCAGAAGCCTAGGTAAATCGGATCGGCTGCTAGCCAACCAAAAAGGCCGGGCAATCAAATTGCCCGGCCTTCGATTTAGGTGGGTACGAAGCGTACCGACGCTAGCCGCCGCCGACGCGATAAGTCCAACGGAAACCGATTTGGCGACCGTCGGGTAAGATCGCCACAAAGTTTCCTGGAAGCACAAAAGTAAATGGTGTGCCCAAAACAGGTGCTGCGCCTGGCGTGTACAGGAACGGGAACCCACTTCGTATGGTGTCATCGTCAAACGCATTGTCGATGTACGCGATGAATGACCAGTTATCACCCTCCAGGCCTGCCCGCAGGTTCACTTCAGTGAAGGAATCGAATTCGAGACGATTAAAGTCGTCAACGAACCTTTCGCTTTGATAAGAGACGTCCACACCAGCAGACCAGCCGAGCCCGTTGCTCATCGTATCGGCGTAGGTAGCACCAACCACCAATGAGTGATCGGGCGCCCCCTCCAACTCGTTGCCCGACAAATCCAGTCGACAAACTTCGTCATTGGGTCCGGCGTTGGGGGCAAGGAACGGAGTGCAATTACCAGCCTCAGCGATTTCACCTGGGCTGGAGCTTAGAATCTCGTATTCATCGTATTCAGTATCAAGCCACGCGTACCCCGCGTTGAGACTCAAGTTCTCTGATATCTCGAGAAGCATCTCCAATTCAACACCCCAGACCTCGGCGCCCGACGCGTTTGTGGGCTGAGGTCTCAGCGTCCCCGTTAGCTCGTCGACAACCTGCGAACTTACCTGTTTATCGGAGTAGTCCTGAAAGAAAATCGCTCCATTGAGGATCAAGTCGCCATCAAGCCACGAGGTCTTCGCGCCTAGCTCAAAGACCTGCATTTCTTCTGAAAGGAACGTGTTGCCCTCAGCATCGAAGTCTGAAGAACCGCCAGTAACTGCAGAAATTCCGGCTGGCTTTGTAGCATCGGCCCAGGAAAAGTAGTAAAGCGCTTCGTCGTTGGGCGCCCACTCCAGCGTCACCTTTGGAGAAAAAAAGTCATCCTTTACGACGCCTTGATCACTGCCAGTCGGCTCGACGATAAATGGGGGAAACGCGCCTGGCGGAAGGGGAAAAAATGGCGGGGTCCGAACGTCCACGGTGTTAATACCACCAGTCGGGCCAACCACCATAGTTTCTTCGTCGGTGTAGCGAGCTTCAAGAATTACAGAAAATTGCTCAAGAACGGGGATATCCACCAAGCCATAAACGGACCAATGCTCCGTATCGCGACTCCAGAATCCGGGGAAGTTCGTGATAGTGCCATTCAAGACGCTTGCTACGGTGCCGCCTGGTGCATAGCAGTCGATGCCCGGGTTAGGTGGCCCGATGGTGCCGGGGTTTTGAACACAATTGAATGAGGTATCCACTAGGTCTTGGCTCTCATCCCAATAAAGAGCACCGGCGACCCAGGAAATTGGCCCATCGTCATTTGACTGCACCCTTAGCTCCTGACTAAACAGGCTGACTTCATCGTGCGTACTAAACACACCTGCAACGAACGGCTCAGAGCTGCCGTAGCGCTGAGAATCTTCCTGTTGCGTCACCTCTGAGTCTGCGTAGTGGGTCAAAGACGTAAACTTAAGTCCGCCCGCTTCAAGACTTGCGTCTAAAGTTGCCCTCAAAATGTCACGTTCCGTGCCGCGGAAATCTCCATCGGTTAGCGGATTGGGATTGAGAGTTACGGCAAGCGAGTCGCCCGCGGGGAGGACCCCTGTTACCGCATTTATCGACGTCACGGTCGGACCCACTACAGGCACCCTTGGAGGTACCGAGGTCAAGGCCGACGTCGGAACGGAGAGCGGCGTCGAAGGCGCGATAGCCGTATAAGGCGTTACATCGAACTCATCGTCCAGGTAGTCTAGCCGCCCGGATACAGAAATCGTATCGGTGGGCTCGAATCGCAGCGTGCCGGAAATCGCCGCCCCGTCCTTGCCACCGACCTCGTTTCCAGTTTCGGAGTTATCGTGAAAGCCGTCGTGGTTCCAACCGGCGATATTCAGCCCACCAAACAGTTGCTGATCGATCAAAGGTCCGCTCAGTGACCCCCTAACCTCCCTCTGGCCGTGATTCCCAACATCCAAAAAAATGCTCGATGCAAATTCTTCAGTCGGCTTCTTGGTGATGTAGTTGATCCCGCCAGCGAACGCGGTGCGCCCGTAGAGAGCGTTCTGCGGGCCCTTAACAAACTCGATCCTGTCGATGTCGAGAAGCTCGGGATTGATGAGTAGCCCTCCACCATTCGACAAGATGGCGCCACTCGAAATATCGATACCATCGACTAGCACGGCAACGTTTTGACGACCGCGAGCCGGCGTAAGGCCGCGAACCGTGATACGCGTGTCTTGCGGCCCAAAACCCTGGTCGAAAATGAGTCCGGGGGTAAACTTCGCCAGATCACGAACGTTATTGATGCCCTTGCGGTCTAGGGCATCGCCAGTGACCACGTCGATAGCGATCGGCACCTCCTGCTTGTTCTCTTCGCGTTTCCGCGTGCTGACAACGATGTCTTCCATTGCCAATGCGTCCAGACCGACCATTGAGCCAGCCACCAGGAGCAGCAGCGCCGCGCGCCGACATGAAAATACCGAGTGCGAAAACCCTAGGTTCCGTTCAGACATGAGACCCCTCCCCGGGAATAGGGCTGCCCTCACCCCGCGAGCGGCAAGCCTATCTAAGCGCGCCGGTACCCCTAACACACAGCACTGACCCGGCCTGCCAAGTGCTGCAGAGGCCGAACATAACACGCTAACTCAGGCTTGGGGTACTCGGTGGCTGTGCCCGCCTGCCGGCCCGACCAACCAGCCCCACCCAAGGACCACTGGCGCCGAGACGAATCGGTATAGTCGGGCGCATCACCGTTGAGAGCCCGAGGGACATGGCCACCACGGAAAAACTGGCCCGGCCGCCACGACCGGCGAGCAACGCGATGCTGTCAGCGAACATCGATCCGCGGCTGCGCGACGACGTGCGGCTGCTGGGTGACATCCTTGGGCGCACCATTCGTGAACAAAGCGGCGAAGACGTCTTTGACCTCGTGGAGCGTGTGCGCGCACTCGCCAAGACGGCCCGCGGAAACGCGGCTAGCGAAGCGGAACAACTCTCGGCTTCGCTGACTCAGCTGTCTGCGGAGCAAATGTTGTTGCTGGCTCGCTCGTTCGGACATTTTCTAAGCCTGGCCAATATCGCCGAACAGCATCACCAGATTCGCCTGAATCGGCAGGCCCTGCGGGAAGGATTACCGCTCGGTGATAAGAGCTCAGTCAGCGAGGAGTTTGCGCGACTCATCGCTGAGGGCATCGACACCAGGACGCTGCACGAAACCGTCTGCCGGTTGCAGATTGGACTGGTGCTAACAGCGCACCCGACTGAGGTCACGCGGCGAACCTTAACCCAGAAGTATCAGCGCATCGCCGGCGCTCTGGCCATGCGCGACCGTCAGGACCTGACGCCGCAGGAAGCTCGCAACGCCGAGGAAACGCTGGTGCGCGAAGTCGTCGCCGTGTGGAAGACCGACGAGATTAGCCGCACGCGCCCCACTCCGGTGGACGAAGCTCAAACTGGCATCGCTCTGGTGGAGCAAGTGCTCTGGGATGCGGTGCCGGGTTACCTGAGAGGACTTGATACAGCACTTACGGAGAGCACCGGGCGGCGCCTGCCGATAGACGCTACGCCGATTCAGTTCGGCTCGTGGATGGGCGGCGACCGCGACGGCAACCCGTTCGTGACCGCCAAGGTGACGCGACAAGTCTGCCTGCAGTGGCGCCGTCAGGCACTCGCGCTGTATCAACGTGACATCGCCGAACTGCACAGTGAACTATCCATGCAGGACTGCGACCCCCGTCTGCGCTCACTGGCTGGGGACGTACGTGAGCCCTACCGCGAAGTGCTGAACCAAATGGCGGACAGACTGACACGCTCAGTCGAGCACCTTGACTCCAAGCTCGCCGGCGAGGCGCCCCCGCCGGATGGCACCTACACCGCGGCCGCAGAATTAATGACCCCGCTGCGGGCCTGCTACGCATCGCTGCAAGCCTGCGGTGATGACGCTATCGCGGACGGCAAGCTGCTCGACGTCATACGCAGGGTCGCCTGCTTCGGTCTCACTCTCACTCGCCTTGATATTCGCCAGGATGCAGTGAGACATGCCGAGGCGCTGGACACCATCACGCGCCATCTCGAGCTGGGCGCTTACGCCGACTGGGGCGAGGATCAGCGCCAGGCCTTCCTGCTGGCTGAGCTGCAGAGCCGCCGCCCCCTGATTCCAGACGAGATGCCCGCACCTGAAACAGTCAGCGAAGTGCTGGAGACATTCCGTGCGCTGGCTGAGCTGCCAGAAGAGGGACTCGGCGCCTACATCATCTCAATGGCCTCATCACCGTCCGACGTGCTAGCCGTTGAACTGCTGCAGCGCGAGTGCGGAATCCGGCGGCCGCTGCGAGTTGTGCCGCTATTCGAAACGCTGCGCGCTCTTCGCGGCGCGGCGCAGTGTTTTGAGCAGCTGCTGGGCATGGCCTGGTATCGCGAACGCATCGGTGGCCGCCAGGAAATCATGATTGGCTACTCAGATTCTGCGAAGGATGCGGGCCAACTTGGCGCGGCCTGGTGGCTCTACCAGACCCAGGAGCAAGTCGTCGACATCGCGAAAGCGCACCATGTCGAACTCACGCTTTTCCACGGCCGCGGCGGCACCGTTGCCCGCGGCGGCGGACCTGCCTACAAGGCTATCCGCGCCCAGCCGCCAGGCTCTGTGGATGGCAGGCTCCGCGTCACCGAACAGGGCGAGGTGATTCAGGCGAAGTACGGTCTGCTGGGTACCGCCCGCCAAACGCTCAACGTCTACACGGCAGCCGTGCTGGAAGCCACGCTCACACCGCAGCCCCGGCCCAGCGACCAGTGGCGAGCGCGCATGGAGCAGCTCGCATCCTCCGCCGTGGCAAGGTTTCGCAAGGTCGTGCGCGAAGATGAAGCGTTTCCCAGTTACTTCGCCATGGCGACGCCGGTCGATGAGCTGGGTAAGCTGCGCATCGGCAGCCGGCCAGCGCGCCGCAAGCCGACCCGAAAGATCGAAGATCTGCGCGCAATACCCTGGATTTTTGGCTGGACGCAGACGCGGCTGATGCTGCCCGCCTGGCTTGGGGTTGGCACTGCGCTCAACGAGGCGCTCGACGCTGGCCTGCTCGATGAACTGCGTGAAATGCGCGATGGCTGGCCGTTTTTTGCCTCAACGTTGAGCTCAATCGAAATGGTCCTGACCAAGACCGACGTCGATGTCGCTGCCCGCTACGACCACCGGTTGGTGCCGACAGAGCTGCAGCGGCTCGGAGATTCGCTGCGCGCCGGATATGCTGAGACCCGGCAAGCCGTGCTCAAGGTCATGGACCATGAGTCATTGCTGGACGACGAGCCGGTGGTCAAGACATCCATCATGGTTCGCAACCCATACACGGACCCTTTGAACTTCCTTCAGGCCGAGCTGCTCGCGCGAGTGCGCGGCGGCGAAGGCGGAATCATCGAAGATGCCTTACTTGTTACGATAAATGGCATCGCCGCCGGCATGCGCAATACGGGCTAGCACCGCGCACACTCCAACCGAAACAGCATGAACGAGGAAAACAACAACGCTGTGATTGACGAGCTGTTGCAGTCCGAACAGGTCACAGCCTGGCTCGAGCAAGCGTGGATCTGGGTACAGGCAAACCTGCTAAGCGTGGAGGTCTTTGTCCAGCTCGGCTTGATTCTCGGCGCACTCGTCCCTGCCGTCATTTTCGGCCCGCGCCTGAAGAGCCTGATTGAAAGTCAGGTCAGCCGTCGGGTCCCCTACGGCGCAGCCCGAAGGCTCGTTGACGCGCTGGCCGAACTGGCGGTACCCATCGCGCTGTATCTGACTATTGCCATCATTCGGATTGCCCTCGGCAGCATCAGTCACCCGATTGAATGGGTCAGCGCCGCGCTTGCACTTATGAATGCCTGGATTCTGGTGCGGGTTGTCACACTCGTGATTCGCTCGCGTTTCTGGTCCCGAGTGGCCTTCTATGTTGCCTGGCCGATTGCCGCATTGGATGCCTTTGGCGCGCTTGGCCCTGTCGTAGCGCAGATGCAGCAGCTTGCCATTCCGCTGGGTGAAAACGAGGCGGGCCGGCCTATTGAGTTCAGCCTTCTCGATGTGCTCCGCACGCTGCTGTACTTCGGAGTCCTTTTTTGGTTTGCCAACCTGATCAGCGGTTTCCTTGCGCGGCGCGTTGAATCTGCAGAAGAACTCAGCCCGTCGCTCAGGGCGCTGATCATCAAGATTGCCAATGTATTGCTGCCCGTTGTGGCCCTCCTGATCGCACTGCAGATTGCCGGCTTTAATCTGGCAACGCTGGCAGTGTTCAGCGGCGCCGTCGGGCTTGGTGTGGGCCTGGGCCTGCAGCGTATTGCTGCAAACTTCATTGCTGGCTTTACGCTCATCGCGGACAAGTCCATCAAGCCCGGAGATGTCATCGAGATCGACGATACCTTTGGCTGGGTGACGGCCATGCAGGGACGCTACGTGGCCATACGGACGCGCGACGGAACCGAAATGCTGATACCCAACGACCGCTTCATCACCGAAGGCGTGGTCAACTGGTCCAAATCTGATCGCGTCGTTCGCCTGCATGCACCGTTTGGGGTGACCTACAACCAAAAAGACCTGAAGAAGGTTCAGGAGATCGCCGTCAACGCGGCTAAAGGCATCGAGCGCGTGGTTGAAAACCCGAGTCCTGTCTGCAATCTGATGGAGTACGGCGACAGTTCGGTCAATTTCGATTTGCGGTTCTGGATTACCGATCCGCAAAACGGCATGGCAAACGTACGCAGTCAGGTGCTAATGGCACTGTGGGATGGCCTTATCGAGGCCGATATCGAGATCCCCTTCCCACAGCGCGATCTGCATGTGAAGTCGTGGGTACCGAATCGTCCAGCTATCACGATAACTGGCGATGTTTGAGCCGATTTGCCAACTCAAACCGACTGGCACCCAAGACCCAATGAGTGATGTCGTGCCCTGCATATCGGCTCGAGAAATCGGTGGGCGCGCAAGCACAAGGGGCAGCGATGCACGGCAATAGACAACACACCCTCAAGAGCGTTTCAAAGCGACGTAGCTTGGCACTCCCAATTCCCCCTTACTCTATGAACCAGGGCACGAGCCAGTGTTAAAGGATTACTCGGAAGATCAAAGGAGGCATCTGCATGCTAACTTTCACTAAGCAGAGAATTGCTCAACACACCGCAAGGTTCGCGCAGCAGTTCATTCTGTTGCTGGCTTGCACTGGCTTAGCAACGGGTGGCTCCATATCTGCAGCACTTGCGTCTGAACCAACGCCGCTTGCCTCCCCACTCCCGCAAATGCATGTTTATCACCGGGAGTCGTGCGGATGCTGCCGTGCCTGGATGAAGTACTTGCGGCATCATGGCCTGGATGTGACCGAGACACTGGTGGAGAGCACTGACGCAGTCCAAGCGGAACTTGGAGTGCCCGTAAAGTACTCCTCTTGCCACACAGCCACCATCGATGGGTATGTGATTGAAGGTCATGTAGCATTCGAGGACATTGAACGCTTGCTGGAAGAGCGGCCCAAGGGCGCCGTGGGACTAGCCGTCCCGGGCATGCCAGCAGGCTCACCTGGCATGGAGGTTGCCCCGGACCGCGCAGAACCTTATGAAACGTTACTCATTTTCCGAACGGGAAAGGCAACTCCGTTCTCAAGTTCCGAGGCTAAGCTGGATGCTGCGGAAACTTCGATGCCCGCCACGAACGACTAGTTAGGCTGCGCATTTTCCGCGCGCGCGATTGCGCCGGGAAGATCGGCCGGTGCCGACCCCTTGAGACGCTTCATTTAGGATCTTCAAAATCCTGCTGTCGACCACTAGGCGCGGAATTTTTGTTTGCGCCGCATCAACGCTATCGCCAAGCATTGCCAACTGACGACGCAACGCCGCGAATGTACCCGATCGAAGGGATGTCACTTGAAGTGCGCCGAATCGGTCCTGCTCCCGGGCATTCCTCTCGTAGTACTGGTTGGCTTTGCAAAGACCCTTGTCTAGCTCGTAAGCAAAGTCGTCGAACCGATCTTCAGCTAGCGAAGACCCCGATACGAACTCGATGTAGCAAATGTAGTGCGGCTTGGCGCCGGCGAAGACACCGGTCATGACGTACTCGAATGCCGGCGCCTCTCCCGGGAACAAAGCGGCAACCGCGGACTCTACTGCTGAGGTGATGTGGGACTCGTTGCTCTTTTCGCCCGCTAGATTTATTGCCACTCCATTCCGGTACATGTAGCGAAACCGAGGCGCCGAATTGTGAAAGCCAGTTATTTCTACGATATCGCCGAGACGATACCTATACAGGCCCGAGTAAGTAGTTAGCACCACCTCGTAGCTCTCTCCGACCTCCAGATCCGCAATGCTAACGGTACGCGGCTGGTCTTTCTCGAGCTCGGCCAACCGAATGAACTCATAGTACGCAGCCCCGAGAGTTAGGACATATTCATCCTCTGCGAGATTCATATTGATGCCGATCATGCTCTCAGATGCAGCATGACAGGGAGACACGATTGGAACCCGCCCATCGCATAGCCAATCGAGTTGATCGCGGTAAATGGAAAAGTTGCCGGTTGTTATAGATGCGATGTAACTCATTCGCGGCCAAATACGGGGAATGATTCCCGAGTAGCCTTTCGAAAATTCAGCGGCCAGCTGCGCCGCGCGGTGCGGATCAGGACTCAGGTGAGCCTCTATCCTGGATCGCTGCTCATCATCGAGAGCGAGACCCTCGCGGAGCGTACCTTTCGAGATGTCCTGCAGCAGCTGCGGCTCATATTCCTTCAGAATCTCAAACCACCAGCTCACCTGCGAAGCGAATATCGCCCAGATATATTGGGTTTTCGCATCTCGCAGTGCAAAAAGTGCATGCAAGTAGTGTGCTGTTGGCTGATCAGGGACATTGAATACATCGGGCGGAGAGCACCACAGGTGCTCAATGTAGCGCTTTGCTCGCTTGATTCCAGCATTATTGGATGTCATTACCGCAACCGAATCCCCGGGTCTGGGCGACGGCTGGTACATGCTCATCAGATTGACACCCAAGCCAACCCTTTTTGCACCCGGAATCTGCGTCGCCAGCAGGCCATTGAGCACCAGCGGCGTAAAAAACATCAGCTTCTTGCGAGCGCGCTTGGTCTTGGGCAACCGCTTTCCAATGTGGGAAGTGCCCGCACTTCCTGCCAACAGATCTACTTCATCTTCAGTTAGGACCCGCGGCTCGCCAGACTTAATCCGATCAACATACTCCGTGTAGAACTCGTAGTCATTGAGCTGCACTGCCGCCCTATAGGCCTCAGTGATGTCGCCGGATGACTCCAGTAGCGGCAGATTGAACCGCTTGCCGAATTCCGTCTGGGCATTCTGCCTGACAATCTCTTTGAGCGTATCTTGATTGATCTGACTGGCTTGCCGAGTTCTGGCCTCAAACCTGCTAAGGCAATACTGACCGGCCAGCCGATACAGCAGCTGCACAGCGTGAGTCAGAAGCGAGTGTCGAGTTTGGCGCTGCATACTGACCGCTTACTGGCTGACAGGTTGTGCCTGTAGATAGCCACCAAACCAAGAATCCGCCTCGCCTGGGGGGCTTCGAAACGCCTTGGGACCAAACCCAATGACGAACTCGCGCGTCCAAAAACCCTCCACGGCCACTACACGATGCTTCTCGTTGGTAGATATCTTCAACAGCAGATTATCCAGCCCTGCGTTGTTGTCCTTCCCCCACAATCCAAAGCCGCTTCGGCATTCACGCCCCTTGACGAGATCGCGGCACTCATATCCCTCGATTGTGGCAATCGTGTAGGCACCGGAATTGCCCCCCAATGCGGGCGCGCGGTTGAGCGACAACTTCGCCGGCGCGCCCCAGGTTCCAGACCCCCATTTCCCTTCAGTCATCATGGGTGCGCTGGAGGTAGGGAAACACTCTGCAGCATTGTCCGAAATACACAAGCGTTCAGGGTACCCCTTGCTCGCGATGACGTAGTCGTAGCCCCCAACCTCGTTCGCGCTCACCTCATGGACCTGCGTTGGCTCCATTTCGTGATAAATGGCGTCCCACGATTCCACTACCCGCATTACGCGGCTATTGGCGGCGACGCGGGTCATCATGTTGCGCGCGGCTGCAGGTATTTTCCAAGAGCCGGCTATCACGGTTAGCTCTGGCTTCCCAGGGGTCACCTTTACTCGCAGAACGCCATTGAGCAGCAGTGGGATTCGCGGATCCCCGATCTTCGGAATGTACGAAGGATTACTAAAATACGAGCCCTTTTCGTAATAGGTGGGGTTAATGTCTGGACCGGTCCAGGGCATTTCTTCCCCATCCACTGCGGCGTCGCGCATGCGGTGATAGCTGCAATCCACACGATAGTAGAAAGCGGACACCAAAATACAGCCGTTTTCCTGGCTGCCATTGAAAGTGCCCTGTATCGCCGTCTCTACGTAGCTTGCGCACCCCGAGAGCGCTGCGATCGAAGAGACCGCATACAGAAAACCGAAAACCTTCCCAATTTTGAGCAACGTTTGCATCCAAGCCGAGGCTAACTTTGAGAAGTCGCTGCGTTAGACACTCGCAGTAAAAGCCTTGTATCGCCTCGTCTTCAAGGTGAAGGTCATGTTAGGACAAGCCCACACAACTCTGCAAATTGCGACACCAACCGTGCCAAGGATTAGCCAATCTGAATAAAAAGCTTGCTGCACTTCCCCATGTGTTGCTAGTGTCTCTGCACGGCAACGCGTTTCCCAAGAATTCGCGACCGCAGAACTCAACAGCTACAGCTCATATCCAGGGGGGATTGAGCTTGCCACTGAGCAGACCTTGCATTGGGCCAAAATGGCGTGCCGCGCAGCGGAACTCCTGCGCGCGCGGCCGGATCGATATCGGCCAGCACTCTCAGATCCCTTTTCTAAACGTGATTTGTTATTGAGGTAGGGCATCATGCTTTGCAGATCTCTTCGTTCTTTGACCCGTGGCGCGACGCTCATTGCCATCTTGTGCTTGGCTGCGTTTACTGCGTTCGCCCAGGATCCGGACTTCGACGGATTGACTGGATCTGCCGACCGGTGTCCAAACTGGCCAACTCCAGAGCCCAGCGGCAGCGATCCTGATGGCAATGCCGACGCTGGCGGTGGCATCGGCCGTGCCTGCCTGTGCGGCGATGTCACAGACGACGGGGTAATCAATCAAGCCGATGCTGACGCCTTTTGGTACAGCGTAGGCAACGCTCGTCCCACATCGCGTTTTACGCTGACCGAGTTATTGAAGTGCGATGTTAGCGGTGACGGCGTCTGCACGGCCTATGACGGCGAACTCATTGCGAATAGCCTTGATACTAATAGCAGTAACGATAACTACTATATCCGCACGCGCTGCCCGGACTTGGAGATCGTCAGCCAGCGGCTACTGAACAGGATCGGCTATGGCCTTGACGACTGGTCGCGCGATCGCATCCTTGAACTTCAGGAAGATGCCAACACGCCTGTGGTGCGCGCCGATGTAGACCCTTGGGAGGGGATTCACGACTACGTCCTTGAACAGCTGAGCCCCTCAACTAGCGGCGTTGTCGACGAGCCTTTTGCAACAATTCAGTTCGAAGATTACTCAGACGGCGGCACTGGACTCTACCCGACCATAGGCCATGATATTGCCTACATTCGTCCTCGCTATTGCGCTTCGGGTACAACGGGCTGCACAAATTTTCAAGACAACGCGCCTCGCACGCGCGCAAATACCTCAGAGGTTAAGCTGCTGAGATCCGTTTACTCACGCAACCAGTTGGCCGCTGTGTTGCTCGATTTTTGGTTTAACCACTTCAATATTTTCGCGGGCGGCGAAGGCTTCAATCCATTCGGCGTACATCTCCACGAAGAAAAACTTGCTGAATACATGTTTGGGCCTTTCGAGGAGCTCGTCTGGGAGAGCGCCAAGACACACGCAATGCTTGACTACCTTGACTTGCGCGACAGCAAACTCGGGAACATGAACGAGAACTTCGGCAGGGAAGTAATGGAGCTGCACACGATTGGCCTATCGCGTGACACAGATGGCTTACCGGGTAGTGATCTATATACCTACGACAAGACGGTGGACCAAGCTGGAGCGAATATAGTTGCGGTGTCCCGAATACTCACTGGCATTACATTTTCGATAAGCAGCCCCTTCGCGTATTTCTTCGACTATGACTTGCACGACACTAGATGGAAGTATGCGCAAAACGGAATCCCCGAGTCGTCCTATACGCGCATGGAAGTCGTGATTGGAGACCCCGATGCGCCCACCCCTCCAACACCTTGGATATCAGGAGATCTCGACACCTTAGCGAATAATTCTTCCTGCGGTGGGCACCAAGCTATTTCATGGGGGCCTACCAGTCCCGCGGCTGAAGCGTTCATTTGCATGCTCGCGCGTCATCCAGCATCGGCTGACAACGTTGGCCGCAAGCTCATCAAGCGCTTTCTTGGGGATGAAGCCGATTTCATTGCCGGCACGCCAGCACTGCAGAGCTACTCAACAGGCGACGCGGAATTCGTGCTGCTGGACAAGATTGAAAGCGTATGGAGCGCGACGGATGCGAACCTGCCGGACGTCATGGAGGTACTATTTGGCGTTACAACCGATGCGACCTACACGAACGATGACTTTTTCCGAAGTCTCTTTTACGGCGACAACAAAATAAAGCGGCCAAGCGCCTACTACGCGAGCACTCTGCGCGCACTGGGCACGAGCCAAATCAGCCTGGCGACAGAAGAACGGTTGGAAGGCTCCTCAGATCTAGTAAGCAACAGCTACACGCAGGCGCGGGAGAACGATGCGTTCAATGGGGTTATCGGCGACCTACAAACGACAGGTGAGAAGTTCTTCTTCGAGCCTGCGCCGACAGGCTACTCCGAAGAGTCAACTGCTTGGACCGGGGCCGCAACCACCATCAGCCACTTCAATACTTCAGCTAGGCTGATCCTGGGCGAACAGTCCAGCGGCGGAATGCACGCAAATATCCACGAGGTAGTTGACCGTCTTGATATTGATTCCTGCGGCATACCAGCCAGCACCACAGATCACCAGCAAGCCGAGAACCTTGTTTCATGTATCGCTGACAGAATTGGCCAGCCGCTGGAGAAGTCCTCGTTGAATATCATCGCGAACTACATGCGCGGCTATGACACCACCCTCGTGAGCTCTGCGGATCTGACGACAGACTGCATTAACACGTCGGATTGCATCACCGTTTGGACCAAGCGCGCCTTGCTCGGAATTTTTTCCTCACCTGAATTTCGCGCTCATTAATCCGCGGCCAACCTGAGAGAAAACGCAATGAAATTTTCACGCAGAAACTTCTTGGAACTGGCCGGCTACAGCGCTGGGATCTCCGCATTGTCGCTTGGCCACCTTTCACCAGCCTATGCGGCCTGCTCCGGCACAACCGGACATAGCCTGGTAGTTGTGTACCTGCGCGGAGGTGCCGACTGGACGTTCATGGTGTCCCCGCGCAAGGCAGCGCTGACGGCTGATGGCGGCTCACCCGAAATGGCCTTTTATATGGACATTGATTCCAGTACGAATACTGTCAATTCGCTCGGTCGACAGCATCTGTATGAGTGGACTGTCGCAACCAATGAGCCTCAGTTCAAAGACCCGACCACCTCGCCGACGAACGGCCTGGCTATAACCGGTGCGGCTAGCTCTGAGCGACTGCATTATCACTTTCATCCGAAGATGACACAGCTACAAACACTGTTTAATAACAACGAGATGAGCGTTGTGCTGGGCGTCGGTGGCGTCAATAACCGGTCACACTTTCTGGCACAGGATGCCATGGAGCGCGCTCGACCCTTCGATACGAACCAGGGCACCAACAATGGCTGGCTCTTTGACTTCCTGCAGAGCCACTACGGAGACGATGGCAGCTGTACGCCAATCATTGACACCCCGATTGGCATCGCCGTCAGCTCAGGCCTCAGCGAGTCACTGCGTGGCCCGTCAGGCCAGCTCACTGCGGCCATTCCGGATGCGAAGGATTTTGGCCTGAAGATATTCGAAAACTACGGCACCAGTGGAAAGTCTGCTGATGACTATGAAGCCTTCTTGAATGAACTGTATGTGCGCACTGCAAATGGCCTTGATTCGCGGAACTGTGAACAGGGCGTCGACCATGATTCTTATAGGGTGAGCCGGGATTCCGGCAACCTGTCGCAGAAGGCGCTGGATACGCTTGCCCTTGGGGATGCGTACGATGATCAAGCTCCCGGAGTGCCATTGGATTTCGCGGGGCTGACCGACGGCACCGCATTTGAGCGGAGACTCAAGGATGCCCTTCGCCTTGTCCATTCTCGCTCGAGTACCAATGTGAATGTCGTAAACGTTGATATGGGTGGCTGGGACTCACACGACTTCCAACTACTAGAACAAACTGCGAATATCGAGGACCTCGACTTCGGGATTGGCGAGTTTGTTAAAGCACTGAAGAATAACAGCGACTTTGCCTCAACCACTGTCATGATCATGACCGAATTCGGCCGCACCACCGACTTCAATGGTAACGAAGGTACCGACCATGGCGACGGCTGTGCAATGTTTGTAATCGATGGTGGTGGCTCAAACTTCAACGGCGGCCGACTGATCAACAGCGGTGAGACTTCGGTCTCCGTCGATCTGGCCGAATCGTATAAGGCAGGATCGACGAACCCGCGGCTCCTCTGGCCAACCTTTAACACCGCTGAGTTGAATCGCTGGAAGGCCGAGGGCGCAGAAGAGAATCAGCGTTTCTACGTGCCGATACTTACGGACTACCGATCAATCTTCGCTGAGGTGCTTGAACGCCGCATGAGCGCGTCCGCGGCGGATTTAGATGCCGTGTTCTACAGCGGGACACCGGTGACGGTGACCGATCTCAAGAATGGGTTTGATGACCCAATTACCGGTGACGAACGTACTGGTTACGCTGGCCTGTTTGCGTAGCTATTGGTGCCTATCCTTTCTGACCAGCGCTGCGTTAACTCAGTTGGTGGCGTAGAGGGTGGCGCCATAGACTAGCCACCGGTTGCAGTCGTAAGCCCCTGCAGGGACTTGCCTGGAGCGCCCGAATCTATGCGGCGACAGGCAGGACGCTCAAGGGCCGCGAAGTTCAGGATGGGCGAGTGCGGCCCGGTCTATCTGACCCAGTTGTCTATCTCCATGGGTTCGAATATCAGACTCGACAGCCAATACAAGAATCGGCCGCTGAAGGGGCCATTTCTTGCATTGCTGGCGGAGAGGGTGGGATTCGAACCCACGGTACGGCAAGCCGCACACTTGATTTCGAGTCAAGCCCGTTCGACCACTCCGGCACCTCTCCGTGTCCTCTGCAGTCGCAGCGGCTGGGATTATAGAGAGTCGAGACGGTTTCACCCAGCCCATAGGCTACGGCCTCCGTCCCACCATCGATGGGACTCGCTTGGCCATTGTAGGACTCGTTGGCGGAACGTCCCATTTCCGCGGCTCACGCTCCTGCTCTTGAACTGTGGGCCAGACCACATCTGGAGTTAACCCCTCGGCGACCCTTCAGAAGCCCCGCCAGTGTCCGATATCTATCCTGATTCCTGTGTAAAAACGGGAACTTGCGCCACCACCACTTATGTAAAAGCTGTGACCCAGGTCGCGGTAGCGGCCTGCTTCGCGGCTTAGAGTGACTCCGGGCTCAACGCGCCTGCGGGATGCGTGGGTCTGGCGTGGTCGAAGTTTCGCAATGACGGACAGCACTGGCTAATGGATCTAGCAACCCTTATCGGCATGATCTTCGGGATGATTGTCATCCTGGCTGCAATCCTGCTCGGGGGCGATCTGGCGACTTTCGTCAATATTCCATCATTGCTGGTGGTTATCGGCGGCACGATTGCCGCCACATTGATCAAGTTTTCCCTGAGCGATTGTCTGTTCGCGGTAAAGCTCGGACTCAAACAGGCCTTCGTCGATGAGTCCGCCAACCCCACGGAACTCGTCGAACGCATCAAGGATCTTGCCAACAAAGCGCGCAAAGACGGTCTGCTGGCACTTGAAGAGGAAGACGTCGGAAACGTCTTTTTTCAGAAGGGCATCCAGCTCTGCGTCGACGGCCAGGCGCCCGAGTTCGTCAAGAAGGTGCTGGACAATGAGATGACGCAGTCCATCGAGCGCATGCAACTCGGTGAACGGATCTTTCGCGCCATCGGCGATGCCGCGCCGGCCTACGGCATGATCGGCACACTGGTTGGTCTGGTGCAGATGCTCGCGAACATGTCCGACCCCTCTTCCATCGGTCCTGCCATGGCGGTCGCTCTGCTGACTACGCTATACGGCGCGCTGTTCGCCAACCTGTTCGCACTACCGATCGCGGACAAACTGCAGATTCGCCATGACTACGACCGCAAAACGAAGTCGCTGATCGTCGAGGGCGTCATCGGCATCGCCGAGGGTGAGAGCCCGCATGTGATCGACGAGATTCTTGGCACTTACCTGCAGGCCGGCAACGGCAACGCGGGTGAGGCAGCGGCGGAAGGCACGGCCTGACGGAGCTTGACGCGTGGCCGACAAGAAAGCAGGCGCCGCGGTTCCCGCATGGATGGTTACCTTCGCCGACCTGATGGCGCTGATGATGACGTTCTTCGTGCTGCTGTATTCATTCTCCAGCATGGATGAGCAGAAGTACCGGATGATTGCCGCGTCTATGGCCAAGGGCTTTGGCTCGGTGCTCGCGCAAAAGAAAGCGTCCAGCCGGTCCAGCACGTCGGCCCCGCCGGCGATCATGCCGAATCCGATGAGCACGCCTCAATCGCAGCGGCGCATTCAGCAGCGGCAATCAGGTGGGCCGCAAAACCGGAAGATCGCTGAGAACCTGAAAAACAGCCTGCAGGATCAAATTGCCAAGGGCGTGGTCGCGGTTGAGTCGAGCGGCGATACCGTAGTGATTCGTTTCCCGGAGGAGGTCGCCTTTCCGCCCGGCAGCGACACGATTTCAGATGAAATGCTGCCGCTACTGCTTGAGGTGGTGGAGGTCCTGAAGGATGCGCCTGGCACACTGATGGTATCCGGGCATACGGACGACCGGCCGATCAAATCACAGCAGTTTGGATCCAACTGGGAGCTCTCAACCGACCGGGCCGTGTCGGTCATCCATCGGCTTGAGGAGCTGGGAGCCATCGATGCCGATCGGCTCACGGCGGCCGGCTATGGGGATACGCGTCCGCTCGTGCCTAACGACAGCCCTGAAAACCGCGCCAAAAACCGCCGGGTAGAGATCGCCATCATTCAGGAACAATAGGCAAACGTCCCGCCGCTACGCCGCTTGTGCTGCGTAGGCCTGCAGAACCTGAAGAAACTCGCTGGGGCGTTCGATGCAGGCATTGTTCACGGCATCGCTATCGATTGAGCAGCCCTGGGGGGCCGGGCCCGCCTGCGCGCCTTCGCTGCTCTTTTCCATGCGGTAGAAACGAAACCACTGCGGGAGCGCCAGTGCCCCGCCACTCTTCTGGTGATCGCGATGTGCAGCATAGCGCGCGAAAACGAGCCGTACTTCATCGGGGCTGATGCGGTGCTGACGAGCCATTGCCTGCCAATCCGCTTGCGGATTACGGGTCATCGAAAATGGCCTGGCCGATGCGCCAGTCGGCCCGTCCAGGTCACCGCCCATCGGGCAACCACGTCACACACTAATGCTTGTATATTATGTAAAAAATAAATCATAACTCTATGTTTTATATGGTTTTACACATAACCCCAGGCTGCTTTTTCGCGTTCCCTAGCGTGGCGAGTCTGAACGCCGAATGGTAGCTTATCGGGATGTTGCGTCGCGATCCTGCGCACTCGGGCGCGGTCTGGTTTGCCGCTCTGCGGCTCCTGGCCGTTACTTTGACCTGCGTCGCCCTCGCCACCTGTAGCCGCCCGCCGACTCTGCTGGAGGAAGTGCGGCAGCTCGGCGAGCTGCGCGTAGTCACCTGGGTAAGCCCCACCACCTATTACCAGGGCCCTAATGGGCCCCTGGGTGTCGAGTACGAGCTGGTCAGCGGCTTTGCCGACTATCTCGGCGTGCAATTGCGGATTGAGCCGCTGGAGCGTTTCGCAGATCTGATCCCGGCAGTAGAAACCGGCCGCGCGCACATCGCCGCGGCGGGTCTGACCATGACGGAGGAGCGCGCCCAGCGCGTGGATTTCGGCCCGGCATATCAAACCGTAAAACAGTCGCTGATCTACAAGCTCGGCACTGGAAAACCTCGCGAGCTGGATGACCTCATTGGCAAGCACGTCGAAGTCGGCGTAGGCACCAGCTTTGTTGACCGGCTGGCGCTACTCCAGCAACGCGAACCCAAAATCGTGTTTACCGAAAACCCCAGCGCCGACGTGGCCGAGCTGCTGCTCGCTGTGGCCCGTGGCGAGATCGATCACACGGTCGCCGACTCCAACCAGGTTCAGATCTACCGCAATCTCGCCCCAGAGATTCGTGTCGCATTCGATCTCGCCAGTGGCGATTCACTCTCCTGGGCACTGCCGCGGCGATTCGACAACACGCTTGTCAATGCCGTGAAGGACTACTTTGCGAAAATCGCCAGCAACGGCCAGCTCGACCGGATCATGGACCGGTATTACGGTCACGCCAACCGGTTTGACTACGTGGGTACCCGTCGCTTTATCCGCGACACCCGCAACAAACTACCCAAGTACCGGCCGCTGTTTGAGCAGGCTGCTCAGGCCATTGATAGCGACTGGCGACTGCTTGCCGCGATTGGCTACCAGGAATCGCACTGGGACCCTGAAGCAGTGTCGCCTACCGGCGTGCGCGGCATCATGATGCTCACGGAAAGCACCGCCAATGTGATCGGCATTGCAGACCGCATTGATCCGGCCCAGAGCATTGTCGGCGGCGCAGACTACCTGCGGCGTATGAAACGGCGGCTACCCGATGACATCCGCGAACCGGATCGCACCTGGTTCGCGCTGGCGGCCTATAACATCGGCCTTACGCATGTACAGGACGCTCGGCGAATCGCGCGCGACGCGGGCGATGACCCCAATCTGTGGGTCAATGTGCGGGGCAACTTCGAAAAACTGGCTCAGCGGCGCTGGTACCAGCAAACACAGCACGGCTTCGCGCCGGGATGGGAGCCCGTGCGCTACGTTGAAAACGTGCGGAACTACTACGACATCCTGCGCTGGCTCAGTTGGCGTGAGGAGCGGCGCCAGCGCCAGCAGGGCATTACGCTGGTCAGCAATAGTGCCGGTCAATCGCCTCAGTTACCGGCGGGCCCGGAAAAACGCCTGTAGCAAATCGCGGCTCTCCGCGGCCATAACGCCACCCGTTACGTCCACGCGGTGATTCAGACGCGCGTCATTCAAGATGTCGAATACTGTCCCTGCCGCACCGGCGCGCGGATCAGCCGCACCAAACACCAACCGCTTGATCCGCGCATTGATCATTGCGCCTGCACACATCGCGCAGGGCTCAAGCGTCACGTAGAGGGTCGTACCGGGCATGCGGTAGTTTGCTGTGGCTCTGGCCGCCGCCCGCAGCACCAGAATCTCCGCGTGCGCAGTGGGGTCCTGACTTGCTATCGGCGTATTGAACGCCTCCGCAACAATCTCACCCGCAGCGACCAGAACGGCACCCACCGGCACCTCACCGGCCGCTTGAGCGGCATGCGCTTGAGCCAACGCGGCGGCCATGAATCGCTCGTCGCCGGGGCTGTGATCTACTCCCACTCGATTGTCGCAGGCGGCTTACCGGAAATGTCGTAGGTCACCCGCGAGATGCCATCGACCTCGTTGATAATTCTGCGCGAAACGTTTTCCAGAAAGTCATACGGTAAACGTGCCCAGCGCGCCGTCATGAAATCGACAGTCTCCACGGCTCTGAGTGCCACTACATAGTCATAGCGACGGCCATCCCCCATGACGCCAACCGACCGGACCGGCAAGAACACGGCGAAGGCCTGGCTCACGTCGTCGTAAAGATCTTCCGCCACCAGCTCATCAATAAAGATCTTGTCTACCAGGCGCAGCAGATCAGCGTATTCTTTACGCACCTCGCCGAGAATCCGCACGCCTAAGCCCGGGCCCGGAAACGGGTGCCGATAAACCATACTCCTGGGCAGCCCCAGCTCCAGGCCGATGCGCCGCACCTCATCCTTAAACAAGTCCCGTAGCGGCTCGATGAGCTTAAGCTGCATGTCCTCCGGTAAACCGCCCACATTGTGGTGAGACTTGATAACGTGCGCCTTACCAGTTTTTGCACCGGCCGACTCAATGACATCCGGATAAATGGTGCCCTGAGCCAGCCATTTTATACCCGTGAGTTTGCCGGCTTCCTCGTCAAATACCTCGACAAACAGTCGGCCGATACGCTTGCGTTTCTCCTCGGGGTCCGTCACACCGGCCAGTGCTTCCAGAAAACGCGCCTCGGCATTCACCCGGATGACTTGCACGCCCAGGTGCCTGGCGAACACACTCATCACCTGGTCGCCTTCATCGGCGCGCAGCAGGCCATGGTCTACGAATACGCAGACGAGCTGATCGCCCAACGCTGCATGCAATAGCGCGGCTACGACCGAAGAATCGACGCCGCCGGATAATCCCAGCAGCACACGGTCTTCACCCACTTCGCTGCGAATCTTCTCGATGTCGCGGGCAACGATATTGCCTGGATTCCACGTGGCCGGGCAGCCGCAGATCTCCAACGCGAAACGTTCAATGACAGCCTGACCCTGATCCGTGTGTGTCACCTCGGGGTGAAACTGCAGGCCGTAAAAATTGCGCTGTTCATCCGCCATGCCCGCGAGTGGTGCGCTGTCAGTGCCGGCGATCGCGCTAAACCCCGGCGGCAATGTCTCGACGCGGTCACCGTGGCTCATCCAGACATTCAGCGTGGGCTGACCGTCAGCCCTGCGGCCATCCTCCAATCCACTGAGCAGTCGATCACCACCGCGCGGCGTGACCCGGGCATAGCCAAATTCACGCTTGCCGGCGGGTGCCACCTCACCCCCGAGCTGCGCAGCCATGGTCTGCATGCCATAGCAGATACCCAGCACCGGCTTGCCCAGCTCAAACACGACTGGGTCAGCCCGCGGTGCAATCGCCTCATCTACGACTGACTCCGGTCCGCCTGACAGCACCACCCCATCGGGCGTGAAAGCCCGAATCGCATCGGCGTCCGTATCCCATGGCAAGATCTCACTGTAGACACCAGCCTCGCGTACCCGGCGGGCAATCAGCTGCGTGTATTGGGAACCGAAGTCCAGGATCAACAGCCGATGCGTTGCCGCATCCTGGGCGGGAGTTGCTTCAACGGCAGTCTGAAAAGGCATGGCAGGAAACCAGCTAAAGCTCTGGGCGGTAATTTGGCGGCTCTTTAGTGATGGTCACATCGTGCACATGGCTCTCCCGCATCCCCGCACCCGTAATGCGCACAAACCCGGGCCGCGTCCGCATGTCCTCGATAGTCGAGCTGCCGGTGTAACCCATCGCAGCGCGCACGCCGCCTGTGAGCTGATGCACGATTGCTGACAAACTGCCTTTATAGGGAACGCGGCCTTCAATGCCTTCGGGCACCAGTTTCTCGAGCTGTTCGGCCGAATCCTGGAAGTACCGGTCGGAGGAACCGTGATCTTGCGCCATCGCACCCAGCGAGCCCATGCCGCGATATGACTTGTACGACCTGCCCTGATAAAGCTCCACGTCGCCCGGTGACTCCTCGGTGCCGGCGAACAGGCCGCCGATCATCACGCTATAGGCACCGGCAACCAGCGCCTTTGCGATGTCTCCGGAGTAGCGGATGCCACCGTCGGCAATTAGTGGCACACCCTGCTTCGCCAGCTCGCCGGCAACATTCGCAACGGCGCTGATCTGCGGCACGCCGACACCGGCGACCACCCGCGTTGTACAGATTGATCCAGGACCTATACCGACCTTCACGCCGTCGGCACCAGCCTCAACGAGGGTTCTGGCTGCCTCCGCACTAACGATATTGCCGCCGATTACCGGCAGATCGGGATGCGCTGACTTCACGGTGCGCACCCGCTCGATCACGCCCTTCGAATGACCATGGGCGGTATCAACCACGAGCACATCCACGCCGGCTTCGACGAGGGCAGCCACGCGCTCGTCAGTGTCGGCACCGGTACCAACGGCCGCGCCAACCCGCAGCGCGCCCAGGTGATCCTTACACGCCAGCGGATAGTCGGAGGCTTTCTGGAAATCTTTTGCCGTTATCAGGCCCTTTAACTCAAAGTCCTCATTCACCACCAGCACTTTTTCAATGCGGTGCCGATGGAGCAGAGAAAGTACTTCGGAACTCTCTGCACCCTCGTGCACCGTGACTAACCGCTCTTTCGGTGTCATGACTGTTGAGACCGAGGCATCAAGCTGAGTCTCAAAACGCAGATCGCGGTTAGTTACGATGCCAACCGTTTCACCCTGATCTACCACGGGCACGCCAGAAATGTCGTTCGCGCGCGTCAACTCGAGCACCTCACGAATCGTCATCTGCGGCGAGACCGTGATGGGATTGCTGACGATGCCACTCTCAAACTTCTTAACCATGGTCACCTGGCGGGCCTGCTCGGCGGGACTCATGTTTTTGTGGATGATGCCCATCCCGCCCTCCTGGGCCATGGCGATCGCCAGCCGTGCTTCAGTGACGGTATCCATAGCGGCCGACAGGATGGGGATGTTGAGTTCAATGCCGCGGGCAATTGGCGTGCGCAGGCTGACTTCGCGCGGCAGAACATCCGAGTAGGCAGGCTGCAGCAGGACGTCATCGAAGGTCAGGGCTTCCTGAATGATGCGCATGGCAACTCCCGCGGGCCGGTCCGGGTAAAAGCGGAAATGTTACGCGCCCTTTCTGGGCAGGTAAACTCGCATCATGGCGCTTACTGACAGTGACGTTGTCTACTCCGTGACTGATCTCAACCGGGCGGCGCGCGCCCTTCTGGAAGACGGGTTTCCTTCACTGTGGCTGGAAGCGGAGCTGTCGAACTTCCTGCACCACGGGTCGGGCCACATGTACTTCGATCTCAAGGATGCGCAAGCACAGCTACGCGGCGCCATGTTCCGGGGCGCCAACCGGCGCCTGACCTTCAAGCCGGGCAGCGGCCAGCAGGTGCTGGTACGCGGCCGTCTCACGCTCTACGAACCGCGGGGCAGCTATCAGCTTGTCGTAGAGCACATGGAGCCGGCTGGTGAGGGCAAGCTACGCCTGCGCTTTGAGGCGCTTAAGGCCAAACTGTCAGGCGAAGGCCTGTTCGCCGAAGAACATAAGCAGGCAATACCCACGCTACCTCGGTCAATCGGTCTGATCACCTCACCCAGCGGCGCGGCCGTGCGGGACATCTTGAAGGTGCTCAGGCGTCGATTTGCGGCGATTCCCATCGTGCTCTACCCGAGTCCGGTGCAGGGTGACGGAGCTGCTGAGCGACTGGCCGCGGCCCTGGGCACCGCCGCTGCCCGGCGCGAATGCGACGTATTAATCATCGGTCGGGGTGGCGGGTCGCTGGAAGATCTTTGGGCCTTCAACGAAGAAGCGCTGGTGCGGGCCATTCACACCTGCCAGCTGCCCGTCATTGCCGGCGTTGGCCACGAGACCGACATTACCCTGGCTGACCTGGCAGCCGACCTCAGGGCGCCCACCCCGTCGGCCGCCGCGGAGCTGGCGGTACCTGATGGGGAAGCCTGGCTCGGGGAATTCGATCGCCTCAATACCAGGGTTATCAAAGGCATACAGCGACTACTTGATAGGCAACGCGCGCAACTGACTCAGCTGCAGCGGCGCCTGACGCGCAGTGAACCGGGCTATGTGCTTCGACAGCACGCGCAGCGGCTGGATGAGCTTACGCTCCGTCTCACTGCCGCTCAGCAGCGTCGCGCAGCGGCAGAGCGGTTGCGCTTGAAGAATCTAAGTCAGCGACTTGTGGCTGCGACGCCGGCTCACCGGCTGGGTTATCTCCAGCAGCAATTGAACGAAGCGCGTCGGCGGTTGCTCGCCGCGGTGCGCGCGCGGCTTAGCTTGAGCCGGCAGGCATTGGCCACGACCGCTGCCAGGCTCAACGCGGTGAGCCCACTGGCCACGTTGGAGCGCGGCTATGCCGTCGTCACGAATGACCATGGCAAGCTGGTCACAGGAGCTGATCAACTTAAGGCGGGTGACAAGATCGACGCCCGCCTGGCAACAGGACGGGTGCGGGCCAGGGTGGAGAAAACGTCAGACCGCTGAGCACCGGGCGCCAAGCGCCTGCCAGTCACCATTATAGAACTCACAAATCACCGGGCGAAACCGGTCCATGTCGGCGAGGAACGAATCGTGGCCCTGAATGGATGGGAGCTCGACGAAGCTGACGTGCCGTCCCTGCGCCTGCAGTCCCTCCGCCAGCTCGCGCTGCTGGGCAATAGGAAACAAGAAATCCGTGGTCACACCAATCACCAGCACGCGGTCGGTCTTAATCCTGCGCAGCGCGGCCTCCACTGATCCGCCGTGGTCGGCGAGATCAAATAAATCGGAAGCGCGCGAAAGATAGAGATAGCAGTTCGCGTCAAACTGCCCGGTGAATTTCTGCGCATGGTGCTCAAGATAGGCCTCGACCTCGAAATCCATCGCGAACCCGTCGCCGGTCAGACGTTCACTGGCGATGCGCTCACGCCCGAAGCGCTGCTCCCACTCCTGCGCGGAACGATAGGTGATCATGCCGAGTTTGCGCGCCAGTCGCATGCCCTCGATAGGCCCGGCACCTGCCGGATAGCTGCCGCCTTCCCAGGCCGGATCCTTGCGAATCATCTCCCGCTGCAGCGAACGCAGAGCCGTTGCAAATGGCAGGGAGCGCGCGCCGCAGGATAACAACACCAGACTGCGGGCCACACCCGGATACATGACCGCGAACGCCAGCGAGGTCATACCGCCCATGGAGGGGCCGACCACGCTGTACAGCGAATCGATACCCAGATGATCGAGCAGCGCCTTGCCGCTGGATGCGACGTCTTCCAGGTTGAGTACTGGAAAGTCGAGACGATACGGCTGACCAGTTGCGGGATTGGTCGATGCCGGACCGGTCGACCCGAAACAGCTTCCCAGGGAGTTCACACACACCACAAAGTACCGGTTGGTATCGATTGGGCGCGAAGGACCAACCATTTCCTCCCACCATCCGGGAGCGGGATCAGCCGGCGACGAAGCGGCATGCGCAGACGGCGACATGCCGGTAAAAATCAGCACCGCGTTGTCGCGATCCTCGTTGAGACGACCCCAAGTCTCGTAGGCAAGCTCCACGGCAGGCAGCTCCCCGCCGCGGCGCAAGCGGAATGGCCCGGGAATCGCAAAGCTGTGGCGCGCGTCAGACATGGCTTGCGCAAATTATGCGCCTGCCCGATCGTCCGGAGGCTAAGGAATCGTTATATGGATATGGCGGTGGCTTACCGGCGGCTGCGAATCCTCCGCTGGCGGCGCAGCTGGCGCGGGGTGAGCTTATTGCGCCTTCCGGCGTAGGGATTTTCCGCAGTGCGTAGCTGAAGCCTGATGGGCGTGCCGCGCAGCTTGAAGGCGCGCCGAAAGCAGTTCACCAGATAGCGTCGATAGCTACCCGGCAGCCGGTTGGTCTGATTCCCGTGGAGCACGATAGTCGGCGGCCGTTTGCCGCCCTGATGGCCGTAGCTCAGTTTGACGCGCGTGCGCCGGACAACAGGCGGGGGATGCGCCTGCACCGCGGCCTGCAACACGTCGTTGATCCGCGCCGTCGCAAGATCTCTGGTCGCCGCTTGCGCAGCTCGCGCGGCACTTTTCAGGAGATCGAAAATGTTGCTGCCGTGCCGGGCGGAGATGTAGTGCGTATCAACGAAGTCCAGAAACGGAAGCTGGCGATCAAGCTGGCGGGTGATCTCGCTACGCTGGCTGTTCGCTAATCCGTCCCATTTATTGATACCGAGCGCCAGCGCGCGCCCACGTTCGACAATAAGGCCCACCAGCGACACATCCTGCTCAGTGATGCCCGCCTGGGCATCGAGCAACAGCATCACTGCGTCCGCCTCCTCCACCGCCTGCAGCGCCTTCACCACGCTGAACTTTTCGATGGTCTGGTCGACTTTGGCACGCCGGCGAATACCGGCGGTATCCACCAGCACAAAGCGCTGCGCGTCGACACTAAATGGCACCGCGATACTATCGCGTGTTGTGCCAGCCTGGTCCTGAGTCACTACCCGCTCTTCACCGAGCAAGCGATTAACCAGCGTCGACTTACCAACGTTTGGCCGGCCAACTACAGCGAGGCGCACGCCCTCTTCCGTCGGTTCTTGTGGAGTACTCGATGATGCCGGGAGCCTATCTTCAATGCGCTGAAGCAACGCCGGCACGCCGCTGCCCCGAAGAGCTGATAAAGCGATTGGATCATCCAGCCCCAACGCGTGAAACTCGGCGACCGCAAGCTCGGGCTGGGCACCATCCACTTTATTAATAGCCAGCAACGTCGGCTTGCCGCTTCGACGCATCAGCGCGGCGACCTGCTCATCGCCCGCAGTGAGACCGGCATCAGCGTCGGCCAGCATCACGACCACGTCCGCCTCCGCAACAGCCAACGCAACCTGCCGCGCCATACTCTCGTCAAGCGCCTCGCGCTCACCGCTTAAGCCCCCTGTATCGATAACGACCAGCGACTGATCGCCAAGACGCGCGTAGCCGTACAGCCGGTCACGCGTCAGGCCGGGGAAGTCTGCTACCAGGGCATCGCGGCTCTGCGTCAGCCGATTGAACAACGTGGACTTACCCACGTTGGGCCGGCCCACCAAAGCAATGGCCGGCAGCAGTCGGCCGCTATCGGGATTCGCGTTCGGTGAAGGCAAAGAGCTTGCCTCCGTCCGTCAGCACATAGACGTAGTCATTGACGACGAGCGGTGCGGAGGTGATACGTTTCGAACCTGCCCGGACGCGCGCCTGCAGGTCACCAGTCGTCGCGTTGAACCAGTGCAGATAGCCCTCAAAATCGCCTACCACGACGGAGTTTCGCCAGGCCGCCGGGCCGCTTAGATCGCGATTCAGCAGTGTGGGTGCGCGCCAGTTTTCCCGTCCAGACCGACGGGACAAGGCAACCATCTCGCCGGTTGCGTTGGCCACGTAGACATTCAGCAAGTCGGCGGCGATGCCGCTGTAGGTTGACACCTCCCGTGACCACAGCACCTGGCCGGACTCAAGCGCCATAGAAGCAATCTGCCCCTGATAGCCAGGCACATAGAGATCCGGACCAACCAACTGCAGCGCCGCATTAATGTCAACCAGCCGATCGACTTCGGTACGGCCACCCGGCGGATTTAGCAACACATCCCATAGCGGGCTGCCATCGCCGATGGCGTAAGCAGCAACCCGGCCATTGTCGAATCCGGCGACCACCGACGTGCCCGCCACGACTGGCGCGGCCGTGCCGCGCACGGATAATCGCGGCACCGACTGCTGCACAAACCAGGCCTCAGCACCATCGGCCAGGCTCAGGGCGATAAGACGGCCGTCAACGGTTCTGATAAAGGCCAGGCCAGCCGAAATGGCGGGTGCGGCCAGCACCTCACTCCCGACCTGAGCAGACCAGAGGCTCGCGCCAGTCTCCGCATCCAGGGCAAGCACGTCTCCATCACTCGTGCCGAGCAATACTTTCCTGCCGTCGGTGGCAGGCCCACCCGACAGAGGCCGGCGAGTCTTCACCGCCCACAAGCGCTTCCCAGTGAAGGCTTCGAACGCTGCCACCCTGCCGTCGTGGGCCGCGGCGAACACTCGAGCCCCATCACTGGCCGGCGTCAGACCGAGGCGCAGAAATTTGTTGTCGCCGCCGATGCTGGCCGACCAGGTCTGCCGAACTTTAATAACCTGCTCAAACTTGACGAGCTCGGCCGGCGCGTCTTCTTCTTCGTCACCACCGAACAAGCCGCAACCGGACAGCAGCAGAGGAAGCGCCAGCGACAGCAAGCGCGCCGCCCGGAGATGACGTCTCAATTTCACTCGGACGCGGCCACGGGCTCAGCGCGCTCTGCGTCAGACACAGGTGCATTGGACACTGCCGGACCAGACACCGCATCCAGCTTTGCCTGCACAAAACTGCGATTCAGCACGCCGGGAATATCCGCACTTAATGCAGCAGCGTACGCGTCGCGGGCCTCGGCGAAGTCCCCCATTGCGTAGTGAATGTCGCCGGCTACTTCGTGATAACGCGCAGCGAACGCCGAAGTGGAGTCAATATTCGCCACCTCTGCCAGCGCATCTTCATAGCGCTCCTGTTGAACCCGCACGCGCGCGAGACGCAGGCGCGCGAGTTCTTCGATGTTTCTGTCTTTCGTATCGTTGACAACCTGCTGCAGGTAGCCCGCAGCGTTGTCAGCTTCGTTGCGGTCCATGTAGAGCTTGGCCAGCAGCAGGCGTGCCTGATCGACGTACGGTGATCCGGGGTACTCTGCCGCCAGATCGGCGGCCATGTCCGCCGCTGGCACCGGGCGTTCAGCAATGATCTCGCTCAGCAGCGCCTCGTAGGCCACCGAAGCCTCCTCAGCCTGCGCGTTGCTGTAGTCGCCCCAGGCGTTCCAACCCAGCAAGGCACCGACGCCTATCACCAGGCCGGCTAGTATCCAGCCGCCATTTTCGCGCAGCCATTGCCTGATATCGTCGGCTACCTGATCATCTGTACGCAGATCATTCACGGGTCACTTCGCTCTCAATTTTTTTGTCAGCGCCGGCCGTCAGCTTGCTGCTGCAGTCAGCTCCCTATCAATAACGTCCGCCAGTTCCCGCCAGGCGACGTCCCGTTGCTCACTCTCGCGTCGCAGTGCCTTAAGCCCCGCTGTTTCGGCCGCCACCTCGCGCTCACCCAGGATCAGCGCAAGCTCCGCGCCGCTTTTGTCCGCCCGCTTCATCTGGGCTTTGAGGCTGCCGCCGCCGCTGTTCAGTTCGATCCTGAGACCGGGTCGCAGGTCACGCAGCTGCTCTGCCAGCCTAAAGGCCGGGCGCAGGGTACCGTCTCCGGCAGCAACAATGTAGACATCCGGGCGCTTTTCCGGAGGCTCTCCGCCACAAACGCGGTACAGCGCCTGGAGCCGTTCTAGGCCGGCGGCCCAGCCGACTGCCGGCGTAGAGCGGCCACCCAGGTGTTCGACCAGGCCGTCGTAGCGTCCGCCGGAGCACACCGCGCCCTGAGCCCCCAGCCGGTCAGTGACCCATTCGAATACCGTGCGCGTGTAGTAGTCGAGGCCCCGCACCAGCCTGGGGTTGACCCGGTAGTCAATGCCGGCGTCGTCCAGCAATTCGCACAAGCTGGCGAAGTGGGCAGTCGATTCCGCATCAAGATAGTTGGTGATTAACGGAGCGCCCCGGATGATCTCTGCCAGCGCCGGGTTCTTGCTATCGAGAATACGCATTGGGTTGCGTTCCAGACGACGTTCACTGTCTTCGTCCAAAACGCGCCGATGCCGGGTGAAGTATTCGCTGAGTGCACGACGGTAGCCGGCTCGCGACTCCGGCGTACCGAGAGAATTGAGCTCCAGCGTGACGGCAGATATACCCAGCCTGCGGAACAAGCGCTGGGTCATGATGATCATTTCCGCGTCGATGTCCGGGCCCGGGAAACCGAATGCTTCAACGTCGAACTGATAAAACTGCCGGTAGCGCCCTTTCTGGGGCTTCTCATAGCGAAACATCGGGCCGGTAAACCAGACCTTCTGCCGCTGGTTGTGAAACAAGCCGTTGCTGATGCCGGCGCGGACAAGCCCTGCCGTTGCCTCAGGGCGGAGCGTCAGACTCTCATCGTTGCGATCGAGAAACGTGTACATCTCTTTCTCGACGATATCGGTGACCTCGCCGATCGAGCGCTTGAACAGCTCGGTGCGTTCGACAACTGGTATGCGGAGTTCGCGATAGCCGTAACTGTGCACCAGGTCTTTGAGCTGCTCCTCCAGAAACTGCCACCAGGCACTGTCTTCGGGCAGCACGTCAGCCATGCCACGGATTGGCTGTAACTGTTCAGCCACCGCGGCCCGCCTCCCCGGCCGGATCTATCACCATGCGCACGACGTTCCCACGGCGGGCGCTCGCCGGCACCTTAAACGGCTCCCCGTCGAGCAGAATGTCCACCGCGCCGCCATTGCCCAGCAGCACCTTAAACGGCGGCCGGCCGGTCAGCTCACGACGCACGCCCTCGCGCTGCAAACCGAAGAGAATGCGGCGATTGCGAGCGGAGATTTCCGCCCAGGACTCCTCGCGAAAGTACAGTTCAATCCGAACCTCGTCTCCCGCGCCTTCACTTTCGACGCTCGCCCGGACAGGTTCTGGTTCCGGTGGCACCACCTGCGAGTCGCGGGCGACCGGGGTCATCACCTCGGGCTCCTCCTGCGGCGGAATCGACTCGGCCGTGCGCGGCTCGTCGGGTGCGGATCGTCTGACTGGAACAGCCGGGTCGCCTGCATCAGTCGACGCTGCCACCGGTGCTGGCTGCCGAGCAGACTCAGCGGGCTCTTCCGCAGGTTCGGAGCGCGCGACGTCCGCCGTATCTTCATCGCCGATCAATACGTAGACGCCCAGTGCCAATGCCAGGACAACACCGAGCGCGCCCGCCACCACGGGAACCGGATTTAGGTTCCACCCGCCTCGGGCGGTGGATTTCTGCAGCGTCGCCGCAATGTCAGATTCAGCAGCGACGTAGCCGCAGCCGGCGAGCAGCGGCTGCGGATCGAGAGCCAGCAGGCGGGCATAGGCCTTCAGATGCCCGCGGACGAATACGGGGGCGCCAATCTCTGCGAAACGCTCGGCTTCGAGTGCTACAACTATGCCTTCATCGAGATGCAGCGCCTCGGCAGCCTGCTCCACCGACAGGCCGCGTTGCTCACGCGCCCGGGTGAGCACCACACCGACCTCAGTGTCTGCAGCCTCGGTCCGCTGCTCCGCCTCGGGCACGTCCCCGGGTTCTGGGTTATCGGCCACCGCGTTCTCGCTCGAGCAACTGTCTTGCCTCGGCGGACCTCGGAAAACTCGACTTCAGCTCTGCTGCCAGGCGCCCCGCGGCGGCAGTAGCACCCAGCGCTTCCTCAATCTGCATGCCCAGCCAAAGCGTCGGCGGCGTGGCGGGCTGCACCTCGGTGTAGCGCTGAAGAAAAGCGCGCGCCGGCAGATAGTCCTTGCGCTTGTAGGCCACGTCGGCAAGCTGCAGCAGCGCCTCGGCGTAGTTCGGCCTTAGCCGCAACGCACGGCGCAGATATTCCTCAGCGCGGGCCAGATCCAAGGGCTTTGCACACACGCCGGCATTGGTGAGCAGTGAGCCTTTGTCAGTGTAGGCGACCGACAAAGGAATCGCCGCAGCCTCGTCGAAAACCTCCAAAGCGTCCTCGCGGCGTCCCGATTGGCGGCAGAGAAAAATTGCCAGCGACTCCAGCGCGTCCGGGTCCCGCGGCGCCAGGGCCACACTGCGCCGGTAGTGACGCTCGGCGGCCTCGACATCGCCAGAGGCTTCGTAAACTAATGCAAGCATGGACTGGGCTGCCGGGAGCTTAGGATCGAGCTCCACCGCCCGCTCCAGCGCAAGCTGTGCCTGGGGCAAATTGCCCTGGCGATAGTAGCCAACGCCGAGATCGACGTTAGCCTGGGCGGCATCAGTCGGTGAGTTATCCGTCGAGGCGCCGGTGGAATCAACCGTCACGCAGCCCGACTGCGACAACATCCACAATCCCAAAACCAACGCGTGCGCGATTCTCACTCGTCAAGCTCCTTGAGTCTGGTCGCCTTGAATGCGGCCGCCGAGCGGGTTCCGCACGCGGTTATCGACCCGTCCGGCAAGCTGCCCGCAAGCTGCGGCAATGTCATCGCCGCGCGTCTTGCGGGTGATTGTCATGATGCCCGCCTGCATGAGTACATCTCGAAACGCATCCACTGCGGCAGCCGGTGAGCGGCGATAGCCGGACGCTGTGAACGGATTAAAAGGAATCAGGTTGACCTTTGCCGGCTTATGCCGAAGCAGCCGTGCCAGCTGCCGTGCCCGCGCCAGGCTGTCGTTGACTCCATCCAGCATCACGTACTCGAAGGTGGCATCCCGAGTGTTCGTTCGCTCCACGTAGTCCCAGCATGCTGGCAACAGCTCCTCGATGGGGTGCCGACGGTTGATTGGCACCAGTTCGTTGCGGAGCTCGTTGTCGGGCGCATGCAACGAGACGGCCAGCGCCACGCGCGTGTCCGCAGCGAGCCTGTAAATTTGCGGTACGAGTCCGGAGGTGCTTACCGTCACGCGCCGGCGCGATAGTCCATAACCCAGATCGTCAGTCAGCACTGAGATCGCCTCGACGACGTTCCGGAAATTGGCGAGCGGTTCGCCCATACCCATGAATACGACGTTCGTCACCGTGGGCTGCCCGGCAGCCGTGAGTTCGCGGTTCGCCAGCGCAACCTGCCCGACAATCTCAGCCGCGCTCAAGTTTCGATTAAACCCCTGGCGGCCGGTCGCGCAAAAACTGCAATCCAGGGCGCAGCCAACCTGCGACGAAATGCAGAGCGTGCCGCGCCGGGTCTCAGGGATGAATACGGTTTCAATCGACTGACTGCCACCCGCTGCCAGCTGCCACTTGACTACGCCATCGGCTGCGTCGTGGCGATCCCTGATCTCCGGCAGGGCAAAGTTGGCTTCTCCGGCGAGACGGGCGCGCAGCGCGAGACTCAGATCCGTCATTTCATCGGGTTGAAAAACCCCGCGTCCGTACAACCAGCGCATCAGCTGTCTGGCACGAAACTTCGGCTCGCCCATGGTCACGAAGTGCTGCTCAAGCTCACCTCGCGACTTGCCCAGCAGGTTTTGCGTAGCGACATTCATTCGCTACCGCGTACGCGGGCACAGCTCCTTGTCCGTGAAGAAGAAGGCGATCTCAGTCGCGGCGGTGTCGGGACCGTCTGACCCGTGCACCACGTTTTCTTCGATGCTGGCTGCGAAGTCTTTGCGAATCGTGCCGGGATCAGCATCCGCCGGATTCGTCGCACCCATGACGCGCCGGTTCGCGCTGATGGCATCTTCGCCTTCCAATACCTGCACCATCACCGGCCCGGAAATCATATAGCTGACCAAGTCACCGTAGAACGGCCGCTCTTTGTGCACGGCATAAAAGCCCTCCGCCTGTTCGCGAGTCAGGTGCAGCATACGGGCAGCGACGATTTGCAAACCGGCCTGTTCGAAGCGCCGATACACCTCGCCAATCAGGTTTTTTTGCACCCCGTCGGGCTTAACTATGGAAAAGGTTCGCTCAATTGCCATGGTGACTCCCTGTCACTTAAATGTTGAAACTCTCGCCGCAGCCGCATTCGCCGGCGGCCTTCGGATTGCGGAACCGGAATGCCTCGTTCAGGCCATCCTGAACGTAGTCCACCTCGGTGCCATCGATAAACTCCAGGCAGTCCCGGTTCACAATGACCTTGACGCCGGCAGAGTCAAAGACTGCGTCTTGCTCTCCCGCGGCCTCGGCAAAGTTGACAACATAGGCCAAGCCGGAGCAGCCGGTTTTCTTCACACCCAGGCGTAAACCAACCGCCCCCGGCTGCCCGGTCAGGTATCGCTGCACATGCGCAGCCGCTCGGTCTGTCAGGGTGATGGCCATCAGGCGCTCCGAAGTTACGATGAGGGGGACGCGGACAATCCGCTATTTTCCCAAGCTTGCCAGCAGGTTCGCAAGGCATCCTCAATGGCCAGTAAGCGCCCCAATCGATCCCGCGGCACGGCCAGCCTGTCGGCGAGCAGGCGGGCCGTAAGTTCGCGCATAGCAGTAGCCGACTGGCCGGGCAGTTCCGCTGCGACCAGGCTAGCCGCAGCGATCACGTAAGGGCAGCCGCGGGCCCGAAACACACAAGCATCGATCACCCCGGCGGCAACGCGCAGCTGAAACGCTACCGCGACTCGGTCTGCCTGCGCACCGGCCTTACCCGAGACCACCAGACCCGGACCAGTTGCCAACTCGCCGGTGCCATGAGGTGCGAAAAAATGCGTCCTGACCAACGCCGAGTAACTGGACATCAGGTCTGCTGCGCCAGCGGTTCGGCGATGGTTCTCAATCGAGTAACCGCGCCGACAACCCGCATTGATGCCTGCTCAACTTCCTCGGCGGAGGTATGCCGGCCTAAGCTGAAGCGCACAGCACTTGATGCCTGCGTGTCGCTGCATCCCAGGCTTCGCAACACGGCCGATGGCTCGGCACCATCGCTGGTGCAAGCCGCGCCGGCGGACACGGCGAGATCTTCGAGGGCCAACAGGAGGCTTTCACCGTCTACCCCGGAAAAGCTGACGTTCAATATATGGCAGGCACGCTGGTCCGCCTGCCCGTTGAGCTGAATACCGTCAAGCTGCTGCAGATTCATCCAAAGCGTGTCGCGCAGGCTCGCGACTTTGGCAGGCTCGGTGCTCAGGTGATCTGCACCAAGTTCGCAGGCCTGGCCCATGCCCACGACCTGGTGTGTCGGCAGTGTGCCGGGGCGCAGCCCACGCTGCTGCCCCCCGCCGAACAGCAGCGGCTCTACGCGGCGACTCCGCTGCCGGTTCAGGCATAGGGCGCCGACTCCTTTTGGACCATAGAGTTTGTGTGCGGACAGCGACAGCAGGTCGATGCCCTGAGCGCGCACGTCTAGCGGCAGCCGGCCCGCACTTTGCGCGGCATCTACGTGCAGCAGCACACCATGATCGCGGCAGACCATACCAATTGAGTCAATGTCATGGATTACGCCGGTCTCGTTGTTGACGTGCATGATTGACGCGAGAACGGTGTCTGGCTGAAGCGCTGCAACGAACGCATCGATTGACAACAGTCCGCCGCTGTCAACCGGCAAAACGGTCACGTCATACCCCTGCCGCCTCAGTTCATCGCAGGTCTTGAGGACCGCAGGATGCTCGGTAACGCACGTCACAATGTGGCGGCCCCGCTCGGACTGGAAACGTGCAGCGCCAAGCAGCGCCAGGTTAATCGACTCGGTTGCCCCGGACGTCCATACAATCTCGTCGGGACTCGCATTCACCAATCCCGCGACCTGTTCCGACGCACGGACACAGGCAGCCGCGGCCGACTGGCCGATACGGTGACTGGCGGAGGCATTGGCAGCAGAGCCAACCCCGGTCAACCAAGGCTGCATGGCGGCAGTCACCATGGGGTCCACCGGCGTGCCAGACGCATAGTCCAGATAGATCAGCCGGTCATCTGCGGGTTCTAAGCTGATCGATGCTTCACTCATCGGCTTGTGCATCGCCGGGTGGTGAATCGGCGGCCCGACCGCTCCCAGGCGCGAGCGCGCTCAGCATGCCACGCAAAATATTGAGTTCGTTCTGATCGAGCCCGGCGCGATTGAAAAGCCGACGGAGCCGCCGCATCAGGTGCCGCGGATTGCCCGCATCAAGGAACCCGGCCCCCAGCAAGGCACGCTCGAGATGCCCAAAAAATAGCCGCATTTCGCCGGCCGTCGCCGGTGGATGGGTCGTGGCGGGCTCCGCGGGTGGCGGCTCCGCCAGCAAAGCCTGCCGCAACTCATAGGCGATAACCTGAACCGCCATCGCCAGATTCAGGGAGCTGTACTCCGGATTGCTGGGAATAAAGACCAGGCCGTTGCAGTGCTCGAGATCATCATTGGACAGTCCTGAGCGCTCCGGACCAAAGACCACCGCGGCTGGGGAAGTATCGCCCGACTCGGCGATAGCGCTGGCACAGCCGCGTGGGTCCAGCGGCGGCCAGTTCAAGGTTCTGCCCCGCGCGCTGGCTGCAAACACCCGGCCACAGTCCGATACAGCGGCCGCCAGACTGCTGGCGATCGTTGCTGACTCCAGCACGTCGAGCGCGCCAGAGGCCCGCGCCATGGCCTGCTCGTCAATCGCACAGCCAGGATTCACCAGGATCAGATGGTGGAACCCCATGGTCTTCATCGCGCGGGCCGCCGCCCCCACGTTGCCCGGGTGGCTGGACTCAACGAGCACAAAGCGTGGCTGAAACAACTGGGTCATCTGTTCTGGGGATGAATGGTCGGGCAGGTAACGATCGAGCAACCTGTGATTGTACAATCGCGTCCCCTCTTCGCCCGCGGGTGCCCGGCGTGCAAGCTTTCCTCAACACGGCTATTGATGCGGCCCGGCTCGCCGGCGATGCTGCGGCCGGCTATTTTCGCCGCGCCGACCGGCTCGATGTGCGTACGAAGTCTCGCAACGAGTTTGTAACCCAGGTGGATACGGCGGCCGAGTCCGCGATTATCGACACCATTCGAGCCCGTTACCCCGACCATGCGTTCCTGGCCGAAGAAAGCGGGGCCAGCGGTGCCTCTGATCATGTCTGGATCATCGACCCGCTGGACGGCACAACCAATTTTGTCCACGGCTTTCCGGTCTTCTCCGTGTCTATCGCGCTAAAGATAAACAACCGCCTGGAAGCAGCGGTTGTTTACGACCCAACCCGGCAGGAGCTGTTTACCGCGCTGCGGGGTGCGGGTGCTCAGCTGGATGGCCGGCGTATCCGCGTAAGCAGCCAGACGACGCTGGACGGCGCCTTGATCGGCACGGGCTTCCCCTATCGCTCAGATGACGCGACGGTTGATGACTATGTGCTGATCCTCAAGCGCGTTCTTAAGGAAACTGCGGGCATACGCCGGCCCGGATCGGCAGCGCTGGATCTCGCCTATGTTGCGGCCGGACGCCTGGACGGCTTCTGGGAGTTCGGACTAAAGCCCTGGGACATCGCCGCCGGCGTGCTGCTGGCTCAGGAAGCGGGAGGCATAGTTTCCGATCTGGGCGGGCGCGGCGACTGCCTGGCGACAGGCAACGTACTGGCCGGCGCGCCCAAAGTACATGACGGTTTGCGCGCGCTTATCGGCACGCCCGCTCATCTGCGAGCCTGACAAGATTGCGCGACGCGCTACGGTAAATCGCCGAGTTCGTCGTCGTCCACTTCCGGCGGCAGCAAATCAGCCTGACTTACCTTTAGCGCAAGCGCGACGGTGCTGGCCACAAAGATCGATGAATAGGTACCAACAACGACGCCGACGATTAGCGCGAGAGCAAAACCGCGCACCGCCTCGCCGCCGAGGAACAGCAGCGACAAGAGCACCAGCAACGTCGTGACACTCGTTATCACCGTGCGCCCGAGCATCTGGTTTACCGAAGTATTCATGATTGCCGGCGGATCATCTTTCCGCGCGACGCGCAGATTCTCACGCATGCGATCAAAGACCACCACGGTATCGTTAAGTGAATAGCCAATGACGGCCAGTACAGCGGCTAACACTGCCAGATCAAATCCCCACTGAAAGACAGAAAACGCACCCATGACAATCAGGACGTCATGTACAAGCGCCGCCACTGAGCCGATCGCGAACTTCCAGGTAAAGCGGAACCAGATGTACGCCAGGATCATTAGCAACGCGAACATCATCGCGAGCCCGCCGCTTTCTGTTAGCTCCTCGCCCACCTGCGGCCCGACAAACTCCACACGGCGCAGCTCGACCGTGCCATCGTCCTGCCGCAGCGCGCTGAATACCTGGTCCCCCACCGCACTGCTATCGGCCTCCCCCTCAGGGAGGACACGAATCAGGACATCGGTTGCCTGACCAAAGTTCTGCACCTGCGCACCTGCAAACCCGGCTGCGGCGATGGCTGACCGAACGCCGGGCAAATCGGCTGCTTGCGGGTACGCCACCTCAATTAGCACGCCACCCGTGAAGTCGATACCGAAATTCAGGCTGCGCGTGGCCAACGCGCCGATAGAGACAGCCAGCAGGATGATGGACAGGGCGGCAGCGACGTAGCGCTTGCCGACGAAGTCGATTTCACGTTTGAGCCCAGGCAGCGCCATATCGTCAGGTACCCCCAATCGGCAGCCGCTCGAGCTTGCGGCCACCGAACGCCGCGTTCACAACCGCGCGCGTGCCCAGAATCGCGGTGAACATCGACGTGAGAATGCCCAGCGACAGGGTCACGGCAAAGCCCTTGATCGGACCTGTACCAAACACGAACAGGACAATCGCGGCAATGAGCGTCGTGACGTTGGCGTCAGCAATCGTTGACAACGCCTTATCGTAGCCAGCCTGAATGCTCTCCTGCGGTGCATTCCCATTGCGCAGCTCTTCGCGAATGCGCTCAAAGATCAGCACATTGGCATCCACCGCCATACCTACCGTCAGCACGATGCCCGCAATGCCAGGCAACGTTAGGGAGGCCTGCAGCATGGATAACAATGCAATCAACAGAGCCAGATTCGTTACCAGCGCCAGATCAGCGACCAAACCGAAGCCGCGGTAGTAGACGACCATGAAGACCATCACCAGCGCGAGCCCGATGACAACAGCGCGAAAACCACGGTCGATGTTGTCCTGGCCCAGACTCGGACCGATGGTCCTTTCCTCGACCTGGAAAATGGGGGCCGCTAACGCGCCGGCGCGCAGCAACAGCGCCAGGCGCGGCGCCTCGACGGCGGACAGGCCGGTGATCTGGAAAGAGTTGCTGAAGACACCGCGAATCGTGGCAACGTTGATGACCTCTTTCGATTCGACGGGCACCTTCACGGTCTCGCCATTTTGCTCGGCCTGCTGGAGCTTGGTCTCCACAAACACCACGGCCATCGGCTTGCCCAGGTTCGCCTTGGTGGTCTCCAGCATGCGACGCGCGCCTTTGCTGTCCAGATCGACGAGCACCGCCGGCTGCCCCTGAGAAAAACTGGATGTGGCGTCGATTAGCTGATCGCCGGTCACAATCGTGCGCCGTTTTAGCAGCACCGGCTGGCCATCGCGGTCAGAGAAAAGCTGACAACCCGCCGGCGCCCGGCCCCGCTGCTGCGCCTGCTGTGGGTTCTCACCCTCACAGACCATACGGAACTCCAGCGTGGCGGTGGCGCTAAGTACATCCTTTGCCGCGCTCGGGTCGCGCACGCCCGGCAACTGCACGACAATTCGGCTGGCGCCCTGCCGTTGAACCAGCGGCTCGGCCACGCCGAGTTCGTTGACCCGATTACGCAGCGTGACAGTGTTTTGCTGGATAGCGAAGTCCCGGCGATCACGCACCTGCTCCTCGGTCATCGAGACCAGCAGTTCACCGTTGCTGCCGCGGCGCACATCAAGGTTGGCATCAACGTCCCTAACCAGCTGCTCGGCACGTTCAAGATCACGCTCATCGCCCACCCGCACGCGCACGACCGCGTCATCCAACGTGACGGTGCGCTGGATGCGCTCGTCCCGCAGACGCTTGCTGATGTCATCCCGATAGGCATCCAATCGCTGCTCGACAGCTTTGTCCACATCGACTTCGTACAGGAAATGCACGCCGCCACGCAGATCCAAACCGAGGCTCATTGGCTTGAGCCCCAGCGCACGCAGCCAACCGGGTGTGCGTGGCGCCGAAGTGAGCGCGACTACGAAACCACGCTCGAATTCCCGCTCCAGAATGTTGCCCGCTTGAGTCTGCTGCTGGTAGTCCGCGAGCCGCACGATGACGGAGCCATCTTCCAGATACACCTCGCTGAAGTCGGCCGCCGCGGCTGACAACGCCAGCTCGACCGAGTCGCGCTCAGTTCCACCGACCGCTGTGCCGTCGTCGCGGCTTACCTGTACTGCGGGGTCTTCGCTGTACAGATTTGGGACAGCAACGAACAGGCCCACCAGCACCAGGCTGAGAATCAGCAAATTTTTCCACGCGGGATAGCGGTTCATGACGGAGGCGGTCGGAATCAGGCGCTCTTGATTGAACCCTTCGGCAACACAGCGCCGATCGTGTGCCGCTGAATCTTCAGGACCACGCCGTCGCTGACTTCCACCTGCACGAACTGCTCGCTGACAGCACTAACCTTGCCCAGGATACCGCCCGCGGTCACAACCTCATCACCCACCGACAACGCCGCAACCATTTCCCTGTGCTCCTTCTGCCGTTTGTTCTGCGGCCGGATCAGGAAAAAATAAAAAACCACGAAAATCAGGATCAGTGGCAGAAAGCTAACCAGCGCGTTCGGCTGGGCGCCTGCCTGGGCCCAAGCATCTTGTATCAACCAGTCCATAGGAAGTCCCGCAAAAAAGCGCCGGGTATTATTGCATACCCGCTTATTGCATATCCGCCACGCCCTGCTCCTGGCGGAGCAGTTCGCGGGCCGCGAACCCGGCAAAGTCTTTGGCTTCAATAGCCGCCCGAATACCGGCCATTAGCTGCTGGTAGTGATGCAGGTTGTGCAGTGTATTGAGCCGGGCGCCCAAGGTCTCGCGAGCCTGATGAAGGTGGCGCAGATAGGCGCGGCTATAGTGCTGACAGGTGTAGCAACTGCAGGAGGCATCCAGCGGCCGATCGTCCTCGCGGTAGCGGGCGTTGCGGATACGAACCACTCCAGCAGAAGTGAACAGGTGGCCATTGCGCGCATTGCGGGTTGGCATGACGCAGTCGAACATGTCCACGCCCCGGGCCACGGCTTTCACGATGTCTGCAGGCGTGCCCACGCCCATCAGGTAGCGCGGACGCTCCGCCGGCAGCAACGGCACGGTGTGCTCAAGCACAGCCAGCCGGTCCGATTCCGGCTCGCCAACCGACAACCCGCCAATAGCCAAGCCAGGAAAGTCCATTGCCTTAAGCGCCGCCGCTGACGCGCTGCGTAGCTCCGGATACATGCCACCCTGAACGATGCCAAACAGCGCATGCCCGGAATCTGTGCCGGCCAAAGCGTCAAAGCGCTGGCGGCTGCGCTCAGCCCAACGCACTGACAACTCCATCGACGCACGCGCCTCGTCCAGTGTCGCCGGAAAATCGGTGCACTCGTCGAACACCATCTGGATATCAGCGCCCAGATCCGCCTGCACTTCCATGGCGCGCTCAGGTGACAGAAACACCTTGCTGCCATCGGTCGGCGCCTGGAACTCAACGCCCTCCTCCGTCAGGCGCCGCCGCTCGGTGAGACTCCACACCTGAAAGCCTCCCGAGTCGGTCAGCATCGGACCGGTCCAGTGCATGAACCGGTGAAGCCCACCCAACCGGCGCACGATGTCGGCACCCGGGCGCAGCATCAGGTGAAACGTGTTGCCCAGGATGATTTGTGCGCCGCATGCCGCGACTTCTTCAGGTGTCACGGTCTTTACGGCGCCATAGGTTCCGACCGGCATAAACGCCGGCGTATCGACCGTGCCGTTTGGCAAGGCCAGCTGACCGCGCCGGGCGAGTCCGTCCGTTGCCGAGAGACTAAACCGCATGCTGACCGCCCCGGTGGCAGAACATGGCATCGCCGTAGCTGTAGAAGCGGTAACCGCCAGCAACGGCGTGTGCGTAAGCACGCATCACCGAATCCTGTCCCGAGAACGCGGCAACCAGCATGAGCAGCGAAGAACGCGGCAGGTGGAAATTGGTCAGCATGGCGTCAATGCACTGAAATTCGAACCCGGGACGGATAAACAAGCGGGTCTCGCCGTGCAGCGGCCTCAGCGTGCCGCTTTGGGCAGCCGACTCCAACGCCCGGGCCACGGTGGTACCAATCGCGACAACGCGCCCTTCAGACTCACGTACGCTTTTGATCCTGGAGCAAAGCGCCTCGCTTACCTCGACGCGCTCCGCGTGCAGCTCACCACTGGCCCACTGCTCTGACCGCAGCGGCGAAAACGTGCCGGCACCGACATGCAGCGTGAGCTCGGCAGTTTGCACGCCGCGCGATCGCAGCCGGTTGAGCTGGCCGCGGTCAAAATGCAAACCAGCGGTTGGCGCCGCCACGGCGCCGGGCTGCGACGCATAAACCGTCTGATAGCGTTCCCGGTCGCTCAGTGCATCCTCGCGGCGAATGTAGGGCGGCAGTGGCATGTGGCCCAGGCGCGCAAAGATCGTCTCTGCCGGTGCCGAGAAACGCACTCGAAAAAACGGCCCGTCGCGACCCTGCACTGTCGCCTCGGCATCTCCGTCAAGCTTGAGGGTCACGTCTGGCGCAGGCGATTTGCTCGCTTTTATCTGCACGAGTGCCTCGTGGCTCCCGGTGATGCGCTCCAGGAGCAGCTCGATGCGCCCGCCAGTCGCCTTACGGCCATACAACCGGGATGGAATGACGCGCGTGTTGTTGAACACCAGCAGATCGCCGGGGTTAACCAGCTGCGACAGATCGCGAAAAACCCTGTCCTCGCAGGCCCCCTCAGGAGTCAGGTGCAGCAGTCGGCTGTCGCTGCGCATGGCGAGCGGCTTCTGGGCGATGAGCGACTCCGGCAGCGCGTAGTCAAAGTCCGTGTCAAATTCGTCGCCCTGCATGGGCCCCGAGTTTAACGTTGAGCTACTGGGCCTTGGGGTAGCGGCCACTTTGGGCCTTAAGCGACTTGATGAGCTGCTCGGCACTGCGCCCTTCTAACGCCTGGCCGGCCGTGTGCTCAGTCACCAACCGACTGAGCTCTTCCATTTGCTCCATATGCCAGCGGCGCTCCTGCAGCGCTCGGGCAGTAGGTCGCAGCCTGCGACGACGGCGGTCTGCCGGATCAATGAACTCCTCGAGATATCCGGCGCTCATCTCGGCAGACACGTAGCGCGACACGCTCGATTTCGGCAGGCCGACGATGTCCGCCAGCTCCGAAACCGTCGGGCAATAGCCAACCTCGTCCAGCAATAGGTGCGTTAGCACCACCAGTGTCTGACCAGTCGGGGCGCTGCCATAGCGATGGACGGCCATGTGCACAAAGCGCCATACCAGTGCATAAACGCCTGCTGCACCCAAGCCGAGTTGTCCATTGCTGTCATCGTTCACGCGGTAGGTTCCTCGTCTGGCGCGGCAGAACACTAGAGGGGTACGCCCAGTAAAGCAACAGTCTCGGCATTCAGCAACAATTGCGCAGCTATCACAACAATCTGGAAGTGGTAATCTGCGGCCCGCTGGAGTTGCCGGGATGGTGTTGTGGTGGATGCACCCGGACTCAGAATCACCAAGTGCAGGAGCGTCCGCTACGCGTAAGAGTCTTTGTTGGCCGGGATGGTGTTTTGGTAGACGCACCCGGGTTGGAATCATCAAGTGGTTGATGGACCATCACACCCAACAAGTTAGGCCGGGATGGTGAAATTGGTAGACACGCCGGACTCAAAATCCGGTGGGGTAAAACCCGTGTCGGTTCGAGTCCGACTCCCGGCACCACATTACAGCGAAGCCAGGCGCGTCGGGTAGACGCCTCATCTCAGGACTCAAAATCCGATGGGGTAAAACCCGTGTCGGTTCGAGTCCGACTCCCGGCACCACATTACAGCGAAGCCAGGCGCGTCGGGTAG